>JAGVPA010000100.1 GCA_020052445.1 bacterium | reverse complement strand
GAACAAAAAATGCTTTTTTTTGATGCGAAAAAATATTTTATGTTAAAAACATTGAGAATTTAAGCGCGATTGCCTAGAGAGTTGGTGCGTTTGCCCTGCGGTCCACGGCCGTTGAAATGATGTGTCTGCCGACCGAAAGAAGTGAAGTGGTTTTAAGCGCACAATCAAGTCTTCGGTCTGTCGATCACTGGATTAGAGATGGTATTTGGTGATTCTAGGTGGCCGAGACACTCTGTCTCGGTTTATTCTCGCCCCTTCCTTTGGTAGGGGTTTTTTGTTAAGCTGAGGCCATACCCTATGTTTACACCAAAAGAAAACAATTTTGCTTTTATTGACAGTAATAATTTGCACCAGAGCTTATCAAAAGATATTTCAAAAAATGGTCAAAAAATCTTTTTTGGCTGGAAATTGGATTATAAAAGATTCAGAATTTATTTGAAAGATAAATATTGCGTTAACAAAGCCTTTTTGTTTATTGGTTTTAAGGCCGGAAATCAGGCTATGTATACAAAATTGCAGGAATGTGGTTTTGTTTGCGTTTTTAAACCAATCTTAGAATTAAAGGATGGAAGTGTTAAAGGAAATGTTGATGCCGAGTTGGTTTTACATTCCATGATCGAGTATAAAAATTATGATAAGGCTTTAATAGTTTCCGGTGATGGGGATTTTTACTGTCTGGTAGAACATTTTTTAAATAAAAATAAGTTAAAAAAAGTTTTGGCACCAAATCGATATAATTATTCTTGCCTTCTAAATAGGTTGAGTTTGCCAAATAATAATATTTTGGATTTTTTAGATCAATTAAAAAACAAACTGGAGTATAAAAAAAGCTCGCTTCGGGACTAACCCCTTAGCGAACTTTTTCGTCATGATCTATTTAGAGAGTACATCAAATAAGTTATTTTGTCAAGAGCACGTTAATCCTCAGCTATGCCTGAAAAATCTCCCTTCGTCCACCTGCACGTTCACAGCCATTATTCGCTCCTCGAAGCCTTGCCTAAAACCAAGGCGCTCATTAAGGCTATGAAAGAGCGGAATATGGACACTTTTGCTTTAACCGACAATGGTGTGATGTATGGAGTTATCGATTTTTATCAGAAAATGAAGGACGAGGAGATGAAATTGATTGTTGGTTCAGATGTCTATTTGGCAGTTAATGGTCGTTTTCAAAAACGCGGAAAAATGGATGCTAAGCCGAGTCGCCTGGTTCTGCTGGCCGAAAACATGGTTGGCTACAACAGTTTGGTCAGACTTTCTTCGCAAAGTTTTATCGAAGGTTTTTATTATAAACCGCGCATGGATAAAGATCTTTTGAAAGAATTTTGTTTGGGTAAGGCACATGGTTTGATCGCCCTTTCCGGTGGACGTTTCGGTGACATCGATCAAGCTTTGACGAATGATAATATCGATGAGGCCAAAAGATTGATTATTGAGTACGTAGAAATTTTTGGTCAAAATAATTTTTTCTTGGAGTTAGTAGATCGACCGGAAATTCCCGAGCAGGAAGCCAACAACGCTAAGCTGGCCGAACTTGGAAAAGAAATGGGTGTGCCAATCGTGGCCACCAAAAATGTTTTTTATTTGAAACCGCAGGATACCGAGGCTTGGAAGATTTTGCAGTGTGTTAAAGATGGAAGAACACTCGAGGAATTTGATCGGGTGCAAACTTACGATTTTGATGCTTCACTTGTCGACGCTGAGTACATGATAAATCGTTTTAAGGATTTACCTGAGGCCATCGAGAATACCCGAAAAATTGCTGACCGTTGTAATGTGCATTTTGATTTGGGTAAATGGAATTTTCCGCATTTCGAAGTGCCAGACGGTTTAACTCACTTGGAATATTTGCGAAAGCGGGCTTTCGCCGAGTTACCAAATAAAGTTGAGGTGGTAACCGATGAAATGGTTAAACGTATTGATTACGAACTTTCGGTTATCGAGATGAAAGGTTTCGCACCTTACTTTTTAATCGTCTCTGACTACATTGAGTGGGCGCGAGCTCATGGAATTATGACCACAACTCGTGGCTCGGCGGCCGGTTCGCTGGTCAGTTTTTCGATTGGTATTTCTACTGTCGATCCGATTAAATATAAATTACCTTTCGAACGTTTCTTAAATCCTGAACGTCCTTCAGCACCTGATGTGGACGGTGACTTCGCGGACAACCGCCGTGACGAGATGTTGGCTTATGTGACCGAAAAATACGGTAAGGATAAGGTCGCTCAGATTTGTACTTTTGGTACCATGCTGGCTCGTGGCAGTATTCGCGACGTCGGTCGAGCTCTGGGTCACGAATATCCTTTTGTTGACGGAATTTCCAAAATGGTACCCATGGGCAGTCAGGGTTTCCCAATGACTTTGAAGCGAGCGCTCGATGAGGATGTTGATTTAAAAAAGCGTTATGATTCTGAACCGAATGTTCGTCGTCTCATAAACCTAGCTCAACAAATTGAAGGTTGTGCTCGACACGTTTCTGTCCACGCTGCTGGGGTAGTTTTTTCACCAACCCCGCTCACTGATTTCACACCACTGCAAATCGAAACCAAGGAAGGGAAGATCATCACGCAATATGAAATGCACGCCGTGGAAGCGGCCGGTCTTTTGAAAATGGACTTTCTTGGTATTCGTAACTTATCGATTCTTGGCGACGCCGTCAGAATTATTAGAAAAACCAAAGGCGTCGATATTAAAACCGACAAGATCCCAGTTGATGATCCAAAAACTTTTGATCTTTTGGCTCGCGGTTTTACCATGGGTACTTTTCAGTTGAATGGTGACGGCATGACTAAGTATTTGATGGAACTTAAACCGACGCGCATCCAAGACATCATGGTTATGGTGGCACTTTATCGTCCGGGTCCAATTGAATCCATTCCTGAGTACATCGCTAGAAAATACGACAGCTCGCTTATCAAATACATGGATCCGCGTCTGGAAGAAATTCTTGACCAATCTTATGGCGTTATCGTTTATCAAGACGACGTCATGCTTATCTCCATCAAACTCGCTGGCTACACTTGGCTCGAAGCTGATAAGTTGCGAAAAGCGATGGGTAAGAAAATTCCTGAAGAGATGGCTAAGCAAAAGGAGAAATTACTTGAGGGTTTTGTAAAACACGGTTTGAGTAAAAAGAACGCCGACGAACTTTGGAAGCTTATTGAGCCTTTTGCGTCTTACGGTTTTAACAAAGCTCACGCCGCGAGTTACGGCATGGTCGCTTATCAAACCGCTTATCTTAAAGCCAACTATCCAGCCGAATACATGTCGGCCCTCATGACAGCCGAATCAGCTGATCTTGAAACCATTTCTGATGCGGTTAAAGAATGTCAGCGCATGGGCATTGCAGTTTTGCCGCCGGACATTAATGAGTCGCTTTCCACGTTTACTTACATCAATGACAATACGATTCGTTTCGGTTTAGTGGTTATCAAAAACCTTGGTCAAGAAGCTGTCGACGCGATTGTGGCCGAGCGTGAAGCCAATGGTTTGTTCAAAGACTTGGCAGATTTTGCTTCGCGAGTTCATCATCGAGCTTTTAATAAAAAAGCTATCGAGGCACTAACTAAAGTTGGAGCTCTTGATTGTTTTGGGGAGCGCAAATGTTTGCTCGAAAACATGGAGCAGATTTTGCATTTCAATAAAGAGTCAAAAGAAAAGCAAGCTCAAAATCAAAGTTCGTTATTTGATTTGTCGCCGGCTTTGGCTACCGAAAAATTAAAACTCAGACCAACGTCACCGGCCGAGCAAACTGAACTCTTGGCTTGGGAAAAAGAATTGCTTGGTTTGTACATTAGTGCGCATCCTTATGACGACATTTGTTCTTTTGTTGGTCAGTATCTGACGCCCTTGAATCAGTTGCAAAGTCAAGCTGAGAATTCTTTTATCAAATGTGGTGGTTTGATTACTTCTTTGAAAACTATTGTGACTAAAAAAGGCGACAATATGGCCTTTGTTGGTCTTGATGACAAAAGTGGTAAAGCCGAAGTTATTGTTTTTCCAACCGTCTACACCCAATTCGGAAAATTTTTAGCCGAAGATAAAATTGTTCTCGTTTCAGGCAAGGTCTCTCGGCGTGAAGGCGAGGAAGCCAAGTTGTTAGCCAACAGTTTTATTATTGCCGACCTTAAACGAGCTCCAGACATTGCGGCCATGTTGAAAGATAATTTGTGGGTACCAGACACTGAAAATTATTCCCAGCAAGCCGCCCAAACCGCACCAGTCACCACACGCCCAGGTATGCAATTCGGCAAACCAATCCAACCAATCCAATTTACTTCGTCCTCTTCGTCCTCTTCAACCCCTTCCGCCCCTTCCGTCCCTTCGGCCCAAGCCTTGGAAGTCACCCTGGTCGGCAAACCATCGTCAGACCTCATCAGCCAACTGCGTGAATTGTTTACTTCATCACCTGGTCAAAAAAAAGTCCGCTTCATCATCGATTCCGGTGGTGCCAAACGAATTATTGAAACCGATTATGCCGTTAACCCAACTCAAGAATTTTTGGCCGAGGTTAGAGGGTTGGTTGGTGGGCAGAATGTGAAGGTGTGATAGTTGAAGAGTTTTTGAAATGTAAAAACGTAAAGGTGTAAAAACGTAAAAATTTTACGTTTTTACACCTTTACGTTTTTACTTTACGACAAATATCCACAATCCCTCCAACCCCTTAAACCCCTTCCATCCCCTTCAACTGCCAATCTGTGCTATAATAAAACCAATTAACCAAGGAGGAATATGTCACCAATTGTCAAAAAGACCCACCTTCGCCGGGCTACGGCGAGGCCAGAAAAAATAATTGTGCCGGTGGCTCGAAAGTTTTCGCCACGTGCCGTCAAATCAATCGAGGTCAAACCAAGCAAACCGGTTTGTCCGCCTAATCCATCACTCCGACTTTACCGTCGAATTGCTGGTAGTTTTATCGCCGTGGTGGTGATTTTACTGGCGACTGTGGTTTTGCTTTCAACCACCAAAGCAATTATTCGTGTCACACCTCAACCACGAACTGTCGAGGCCTCACTTTTAGTTGATGTTATTAAAGAGGGAACGGCGGAGGGAAAAATTTTAGGTACTGTGGTTGGGCAAACTTTTGAACAAGCAAAAACTTTTCCTGTCGTCGGGGCTGAGCAAAAAGAAGTTTTGGCCAAAGCTGGCGGCACAATTAAAATTATTAATAACTCATCAAAAACTCAGCCTTTGGTAGCCACGACTCGGCTATTGAGTTCGAGCGGGGTTTTATTTCGTCTTGATAAAGGTGTAACTGTTCCGGCTGGCGGCAGTGTCGTGGCCGCGGTTCATGCCGATCAAGATGGTCCGACCGGTGACATTGCTCCGGATAAATTTACTATTCCTGGTCTTTCTACTTCGCTGCAATCTTCAATTTATGGCGAGAGTTCGGCAGCGATGGTTGGCGGTCGGCGAATGGTTTCCGTGGTTTCTCAAACTGAGATCGATAGCGATGTTGCGAAATTAACTGACGAGGTAGCAGTTTTTGCTCAAGAGCAATTACAAACTCAGTTTGGAACAGGTTTTGGTGGTAAGGTTTTTTCTTCAGAAGTTATTTCTAAAGTAAGCGATACCGAACCTGGTGAAGAAAAGGACTCAATTACCATTTCTTTAAAAATAAAAGTTACCGGCGTTTTCTTTGCTTGCGAAGTTTTGAATGATTTGGTTTTTGCCAAGTTATACGAGAATCTGGAAGATGGTTTTATTTTTGCTAACAATAACGTTGATTCTCAGAAATCGTCAGACAGTTGTGTGGCCGATGTCGAAATAACCCAGGCCAACGCCGCTAGGGGCACGGCCGAACTTCGAGCGACTTTAAAAAAAGATTCGGTGGTTTCCAATACCAATGTTTTTTTACAACCGGAAGTATTGGTTGGAAAAACTTCGGCCGAGGTAAAAGATTATTTGGTAAAGGCCGGTTTGGCTAAAGACGTTTCGGTGATTATTTTTCCGCCGTGGAGCAGTAAGGTACCGAGTATGTTGGATCAGGTGACTGTGCAGGTGGTGGAGTAGTGGTAGTTGGTGTAAAAGCGTAAAAACGTAAATAAGTAAAAATTGGTTATCGGTTTTAAATCGGTGGCCTTTTTTTTGACTACAATCCAACCGAGTTTTACGTTTTTACGCTTTTACACCTTTACCTTTTACCAGCTAATTTTTTATTCATCTTGACGGCTAAACGAGCCGGTCGTATAGTAAACACATCGCCAGGACAAAGAACACGTTTATTCGAAACCGACTGACAGGGATTTGGAGCCATGACTGAGAGCTTCAGACAGCCAAAAGGTCGAATAAATACCATCTTTCGAGCGATAAGGAAATGAGTGATCCCTACCGAAGCTCGGCGAAGGGGGATAATTCGGGTGGAACCTCTTGTTATCAAAAATAATGAGACCCGAAGGTTAATTTATTTAATCTTCGGGTTTTTGTTTGAGAAGGGATTGGAAGAGAATGAAAGGGAAGGAAAGGGTTGGAAAGGGAGGGGAAGATCGGATCGGGTGGTTGAAAATTTATGATTAAACAACCTTACGAAAATTTGATTGTTTGGCAGAAGGCGGATGATTTCTTGTGTTTGGTTTATGTTGAGTCAAGTCTTTTCCCAAAAGAAGAATTGTATGGTGTTACTTCGCAGTTGCGCCGAGCAGCTCTTTCAGTGGTTTTGAATATTGTGGAAGGCAGAGCCAGAGAAAGCACTAGCCGAGAATACTTACGTTTTCTGCTAATTGCCCGAGCGTCGCTGGCTGAATGTTCTTATCTGATTAATTTTTCAAGAAAAGTCGGTTATTTAAACGAAGATCAATTTAAAAAATGTAACTACTCAGGTACCCAAACCATAACATCTCCAAAATATGGTATAATTAAGGCATGTGAATAGCAATATTTTAGATAAAAAATATTTAAAAGGTCT
>JAGVPA010000047.1 GCA_020052445.1 bacterium | reverse complement strand
GAGTGTGCTAAAGACATGCAAGAAGCTAAATTAAGCCTCTTTAAATCCTTCAGAAAATAACGACGATTTGGGGCTCATCTCTTGACTGGAAAATACTGGATTTCGTGTGTCCCCTGAGTTCTATACTCAGTACACCACCTTAAAAATAGCTTATTTTAGACAAAAAAAGAGGGATTTTCTTCCCCCACCCCGCCCTCCCCCGTATGAGGCATACGAGAGAGGGAGAATTATTCTTTTATTTTTTGAAACCGATAATAAAAATGTTTGGCGATTTCGGTCAGGGCGAAATACAATAACACCAAACCAATAATCATAAACAAAGCCGAATTGGTTGGTTGGACGAAGTGGAATAAATTGCGGCCGATGGCGGTGAATGGGACGACGATGGCGATGATTACGCCGGCCAGGGTGAGGAAAGACAGGATTGGGGCTGGAGCTTTGGCTTTGTAAAATGGTTTTTTGGTACGAATCGACATGGTCAGTGCCAGCTCGGTGAGTACACTCGCAATAAACCAATTGGTCCACAAAACTTCTGGCGAGATGCGCGAGAAAAGCGCGAAGAAAATGAAATCGAAAACTGTGCTGATTAGTCCAAGAGCTACGGCCACGTAAGCGACTTCTTTAACACTGTAATGACGCGGGCGTTTCAACTCGTCAGGATCAACCGAGTCCATAGCGATGGCGATCATTGGAAAATCGGAAAGTAAGTTGAGAAGCAGAATCTGAATCGGCAACATTGGCAGATAATTAACGAGGAGCGTAGCCGAAGCCACGGCGACAAAATTTCCAAAGTTCGAGATCAAAGTTGATTTGATATACTTAACGGTATTAGCAAAAACCTCGCGACCTTCTTTGATACCGGAAATAATGACCTCCAAACCATGTTCGAGCAAAACCAAATCAGCCGCCTCGCGAGCAATATCAGCGGCACCGTCGACCACCAAGCCGACGTCGGCAACTTTGAGAGCCGGGGCATCGTTTATGCCATCACCCAAAAATCCGACTTCGAATTTTTTTTGCAAAGTTTGAATGATTAAAAATTTTTGTTCCGGCGTCACTCGAGCAAAAACATCTTCGCTTTCAGCCACCTTTAAACGTTCGGTCTCAGATAACTTTAACCAATCTTCACCTATCACCACTCTGTCCGGAGATTTTATCAAACCGATTTCATAACCAACCGCACCAGCTACTTCTGGTCCGTCGCCAGACAAAATTTTAACTCGCAAACCGAGTCTTTCACTTTCGGCGATGGCTGCTTTGGCCGTGGCTTTAATTGGATCGTCAAAAGAAATGAGTCCTAGAAAAACCAAACCGCCGTCTTCTGGCAAAACATCGGATTTAATTTTTTCTTTCGTGGCCAAAGCCAAAACCCTGCGTCCCTTCTTCCCTTCTTGTTCAACGGTTTTCATGACTTGAACTTCTTCTTTTTTAGAAATTTTACAAAACGGCAAAATTCCTTCCGGTGCCCCACGAACAATTAAAATTTTATTCTTATCCTCGTTTATCACGACACTGTTCCAACGTTTAATCGGATCAAAAGGCCTTTCGTATTCCCGAACCATTTGGCAAGCTTTGTCACATTGCATTTTAGAAAAACTGCTTAAAAGTGCACCGTCAAAATTGGAACGTAAAGGGGAAACCTTAAAATCGACTGAAGCTGAAGCTAGACCGGCATACCACAAACATTTTTCTCGATCGTCAGAAAAAATTTCCGCCACGGCCATTTTATTTTCCGTAACCGTACCGGTTTTATCCGTACACAAAATATCAATACTCCCCAAATCCTCAATGGCCGATAATCGTTTGGCCACTACTTTCTTTTTGGCCAAACGGAGAGCCCCACGAGACAAAGTCATGGTGGTAACAACCGGCAGAGCTTCGGGGATAACCGAGACGGCCAAGGCTACGGAGAAAATCAAAAGTTCGGCAATGTCTGTCTCAAAACCTTTTATCAAAACATTGGCAATAAAAACAATGGCCAAAGTTATTAAAATGACGCGCAGAATAAAAGAACTGAACTCGGCAATACCTTTTTGAAAAGTACCTTGCGAATCAGTCCCGGCCGTCATTTTGGCGATTTTACCAAACTCAGCATTGGCACCGGTCGCAAAAACTAAACCAACACCTCGACCAGAGGCCACCAAGGTGCCACAAAAACCGATATTTTTGGCAGCAAAAAAATCTTTAGCGCCTTCTTTTAAAGGTTGACAATTTTTTTCGACTACCACCGATTCCCCAGTCAACACCGATTCATCAACCTGCAAATTTTCCGTCTCTAGCCAGCGTAAATCCACCTGAATCCGATCGCCGGTTCTGACAATTACAATATCGCCGGGCACCAAATCGCGACTATCAACCAAAAATTCCTGACCGCTACGACGAACGACAGTTTTCGAAGAGACAAATTTTTTCAAAAGCGAAACCGCTTTCTCGGAATGATATTCCTGACAAAAACCGATGAGTACATCAATAGCCACAAAAAGTCCGATCATTAAAGCATCGGTTTTTTCACCCAAAAAAGAAGCCAGAATTGCCGCGGCGATTAAAAGATATAAAAACGGCGATTTAAATTGGCGCACCAAAATATGCCACCAACTCAAAGTGGCCGAGTGAACTTCGTTTCGACCCAAATCTTTTAAACGTTTAGCCGCTTCCGCATCAGACAAACCGTCTTCGGAAGATTTTATTTTTTTATATAAAACTTCGACGGCTTGTGACGAGAATAGGGCTAAAGGTTTTTGTTCCATACAACTTTCAAAGAAATATTAATCGCAATTATTAGTCATTATATTCTACCGAAGAAATTTAATCCACGTTTATCGGTAACGGCTCACCTAAATATTTTGGCGCGGCCTGCGTCCAAACATCCAAAACCGCTTTGACTCGAGCAAAGTATTCACGAAAAATAAAATAACTCATTTTTACATAAGTCTTTTTGTCGGCCACGACTCCGGTAATATCTAAACCCGCAGCTCGACCGAGATAAATCGCTCGCGGCAGATGGAATTCTTGGGTGACCACTACGGCTGAATCGACTTGAAAAATCTCGCGGGCCCGAACCATAGTGTCGTAAGTATCAAAACCGGCGTGATCGAGAACAATATCGTCGGCGGAAATTCCCTGATCGAGTAAATACTGCCCCATAGTTTCGACTTCATTATAATTGACTTGACCATGATCACCTGAAAGCAAAAACTTTTTCACTTTTCCTGCCTCGTACAAATCAATCGCTGTCGATAATCGATCAGCTAAAATATCCGATGGTTTGCCCGAAGATAAAACACTGGCACCAGGCACAATGACGACTGAGGCGCTTGGCGAGTCGGCCACCGAAAATATTTTTCCTTCAGCCAATTTTAAAACGATTAATTGAGCAGAGAAAAATAAAATCGTGATCGTGATTAGGACGATTGAAAAAATGATGGCGGCAATTTTGTAAAAACGTAAAAACGTAAAGGTGTAAATTTTTTATTGTTCAAATGTTCAGGGTGTTCAAATTGTTCATTTTGGATCGGGCGGTTGTCTGAACCATGATTACAATGATTGAATGATTAACCTGATTTTGGGTTGGGTTGGATTTGATTTTAAAAATCAATTACCAATCAAAGGGCGAGAGCCTCTCGCCCCTACGGTAAAAACCAAACCAAATTCGTATATTCGTAATAAATTCGTTATTCGCATCCCACCAATCAATATGATATCATAAAATTGTTCCGGATGCGGTACTGTTTTGGGCTAATTTGACTCATGGGTTTGGAACTATTATCGCCTTGGTGGTAATACGAGAACCCCGCGTACCCTTCGTTTCGAAGGAATCTGTTCGTTTCTCTTGCCTTTGGCCTAAAAACTAAACGCAAAAGACACGATCTCGGCCAATTCACGTTCTGCGTGAAGGCACCGACTATTTTATGAGCCAAATCAGGCCTCATCCGGACGCAAAAAAAATCACCAGATTTATTTCTGATGATTTTTTATTTATCTAATTATTTTGAGAAAAACCATCCCAACCTTTCCCTCTCTTTCTTCCCCTTTCCGTCCCTTTCCTTCACAAATCTAATAATCTCTAAGTTTAATAATCATCGGATGCGCCTGAATCTTCTCGAGAGCCTTGGCTTCAATCTGACGAATGCGTTCACGAGTCACGTCGAACTCGCGACCGACTTCTTCCAAGGTGTGCGAGACGCCATCAGTAAGACCGAAACGCATTTCGAGAATTTTTTGTTCGCGAGGTGTCAGATCCTTCATAGCCTCGTGGACGTAACTCTTTAAAAGTTCGCGACCGGCCGCGCGGTCTGGAGAAATGTTTTTTACATCTTCGATGAAATCTTCAAGTTTGGAATCTTCATCATCATCACCAACCGAAGTTTCGAGGGAAACTGTGTCTTGTGAAATTTTAATGATGTGACGAATTTTATCAACCGGTTCATCCATTTCCTGAGCGATTTCTTCTGGCAACGGTTCGCGACCCAAATCTTGAATCAAACGGCGTTCGATTTGTTGGAAACGATTAATGGTTTCAACCATGTGAACCGGAATGCGAATGGTTCTGGATTGATCAGCCAGAGCGCGAGTAATGGCTTGGCGAATCCACCAAGTGGCATAAGTGGAAAATTTAAAACCTTTGCGATATTCAAATTTTTTGACCGCGCGAAATAAACCGATGTTGCCTTCTTGAATCAAATCAAGAAGAGACAATTGTTTGCCAACAAATTTTTTAGCAATGGAAACCACGAGACGCAAGTTGGCTTCGATCAATCGACGCTCAGCTTCATGATCGTTTCGTTCCTTGCGTTTGGCCAAAGCCACTTCTTCCTCACCAGTGAGCAAAGGAATTTTTCCAATTTCTCGGAGATACATTTGAATGGAATCTTGGGTAAGGTCGGAAAAATTTATTTGAGACGAAGCCACACGATCATTGGTCATGCGAATGGAACCCATGGCCGCTTCCTGATCCTTGCGATTACCAAGAATACCTTCCTTCATCTCGATAAGATGAATACCGGTGCGCTCAAGTTCATCTAAAAATTCCTCGTAAGCATCAAGATAATCCTCAACTTCTGGAAAAACCGACAGGGCTTCATTTTCAGTAACAAAACCTCGATTCTGTCCACGATGAAGAAGCGAAGTGATTTGTGCTTGGGTTGGCGGCTTGGCCCGAACATAACGTTCGACAATTTTTGGCACCGGCTTAACCGGTTTTTTTGCCAACTTAATTGGCGCTGCCACTTTCTTTTTTGCGGGCACAACTTTTTTTGCCGATTTTTTAAACGGCTTCTTGATTGGATTTTTTTTGGCTTTGGAAATCGGCTTCTTTGAGGACATAAGCGAAAAATCGTAAATAAAACCAATGCCACTCACGACTAACGAATTTCTTGGAATTCGCGCATGAGTTTTGACACGGTTTCTTTATCACCCCGAGCTTCGGCTCGGCGTATTTCGGCCTGAATGGCTCTTCGACGGTTATCGCGAAGTCCGCCTTCCAGGATCTTAAGTTGCGCGTCGAGTTCCTTGCGGATTTGCTCCGCCGGTTGCCCATTCGCGAGGGTTTCGCCTTGCATACCAAGTCTAATAATCGAAGGTGTAAGGGCCGGTTGCCCCATAGTTTTGGCCACCCCGAGAACCCATTCAAAATATGATGGGCTTGACGCTGGTAAAAATCGATCGTAAGTATACCCGGAATTAAGAAAAGTGTAAAGTTCGCCAATTTCGCCGTCTGGAACGATCTCTGGCCGCAAACGCGGCCAATCTTCAGCCTGCAGTTTAGGCACGTGCAAAAACAAACCAAAAACCAACTCAGCCGCCAATGAAATCTGATTTTTAACAATTTTTTCTTTAATCGGAGGTGATAAAGGCTTTACTGGAGTTGCAATTTTATTCGTTTGAGGAGACGCATTAATCGAACCGACAGCTTCCCGCAAAACTTTAATATCCGTTCGCAACAAATCAGCGACATTTTGCAACCAGTGTTCCCTTTCAATACCATTTGGAATTGTCGCGAGCTCGGGCAACAAAGTATCACCGATCTTTCTTTTCACATCCACCTGAGACAAATCCTGACCTCGAGTCGCTCGTTCGATAAGATATTCCATGACCGGAATAGTTTTAGTTACCGCGGTTCGCCAAAGTTCAGGATTTTTTTGCACGGCTTCGTCCGGGTCCTTACCAGCCTCGGGTGACAAGAGAGCAACTTTAATTTGAAAACCTCTCTGCCGAGCTAAACGAATACCACGCTGAGCGGCGTTGAAACCGGCCGCGTCTTGATCAAAAGAAAAAATCAAAGTGTCAGTGAGACGTTTGAGAGTATCGAGCTGCGATTCGGTTAAAGCCGTACCTGACGAAGCCACGACATTTTCAATTCCCGCTTTATGCGAAGCGACAACGTCGAGATTTCCTTCAACAATAATTACCGCCTTCTCGAGTTTGATGGCGCGTTTGGCCAAATCAAGACCGAAGAGCAAATCACTCTTGTGATAAATCGGCGTCTCGGGTGAATTCAAATATTTAGGACCGGCGTCATCGCCAGCGCCCGGCATAACTCGACCGGTAAAAGCCACCACCTGGCCGCGAACGTCGCGCAGAGGAATCATGAGACGATTTCTGAAACGATCGATGTAACCGGAACCGGAGCGTCGCGGCAAAAGTAAGCCGGCTCGTTCGGCATCTTTTTCCGGAATCGATTTTTTATTCAAAAGTCCGACCAAAGTATCCCAAGCTTCAGGTGCAAAACCTAAACCGAATTTCTCGATAAGATCAGGAGTGATACCACGACGTCCAACATAATCTCGAGCCGCTTCAGCCGCCGGCGATTCAGCCAAGATTTTTTTATAACAAGCGGCCGCGAATTCATTCACCCTAACCAAACGATCGTTCTCGTTTGTCTGAACCGATGAGTAACGAGGAATCTCCACATTAACGCGTTTAGCCAAAGTTCGCAGCGCCTCGGGAAATTCCACGCCCTCCATTTGCATGATAAAAGAAAAAATATCGCCACCGACGCCGCAGTTGCCAACCACAAAATTAGAAGTGGTGTAAGAATGATTTTTAGCTACCGTCAAATTAAAAACTTCGCCTTTAAATTCTCTCTTTTTAATTTCTCTAACCGGAAAACAAGCAAAAAGATTTTTTCCTTCTTGGTAAAAATCCGCAAAATGTAATTTAATATCATTCTGCCAAATAAGCGTGAAAGCTTGACGATGATGCGTACCGACTTTATCTGTCTTGGCCGCTTGAGCCGTCCAAGTAGGAATTATTTTTTGTCGAAGCAAAACATCTCTTAATTGATCCGCTAAGGTTCTTGAAATTGTTGTGACCGATAATGCTTTTCGACCAAAAGTTTTAGCCACCGGACTTTCACAACCATCACCCCGCCAAATAGCCTCCAGAATTATTTTTTGTTTACTTGAAGGTAAATTTTGCCATTCAAACGGTATGTGTTTATTTTCCGCTCCTTTACCACAAAGATTGGCAAAAATATCGGCCAATTTTGAATTGCAAGCAGAAATTTCCAACCCGGTTTTTCTACCGATCGGTCGCCGGTGAATTGTTGTTTTAATTTTAAAGATTTTCTCGACCAAATTTTTTATTTCTAAAGCAAAATCTTCCTCGTGATTTCCCAAACTAAAGCGAATATACGCACGATGACTGCTGCCTTCGGCTATGTAATAACCGATCAACTTAAGAAAATCTTTGTTGACTTTAATTTTTGTTGGAATTCTACCAATTGACGGGCCAAATATCTTTATTGATCGCTTATAATACTTTTCTAAATTTATTAATTTAAAATCTTCTATTTTTTGGTTAACAGGATAAAGAAGCAGGTCATCAACCTGAATTTCAGAAGCCGACAATTTTTCAATCCGATAATCTTTATGAAATTGCGGACAGTATTTTTTATCGCAACGCCATTGACAAATTCTAGACTGCCGACTGAGATGTGGACATTTTTTTGTTTTGATGACAAAAACCTGATGATCAACAGTTAAGGAAACCGCTTCACTAAATTTTCTAATCTTAATATCAAGCATTCCGCCATCGTAAGGTCGCCAAATGGTTCTGATTACCGGCATGAAGGTTCCTTGATATGTCAAAACACGATCGCCTTTTTTTACATCCTCGATTTTTACGAAACCAGATTCTGTTTTAATTAAAGATCCGGCGGGAAAACAACCGAAGCAATGCCAGATCTGCTTTTCCCGCGAAACATAAAACGATGGAGATTTCTCCATATGAAAAGGGCAGACCGTCTTAAAACTCCCGCCCCCAGCCGGTTTAAGTTGGAGCGATTCGCCAACCAAATCGACAATGTCGATCCGGCTTTTGACTTCATCTTTAGCATCCATATTGTCTTTAGTTTGACGTAAAAAGTCGAAAAAAGCAATAGAAGTTATAAAAAGTCGCAGAATATCAGCGACTTGTCCAGTCAAAGCTCGTCACGAGCGAATGGGGATCGCCGTTATTCTGCGACTAAAAAATTAAAGTTTACAATTTTCAACCAAAAATCTTGCCCCAAAAACCGCCTGAAGTTTTCTCTTCCTCTTCCTTTGGTTCAGAACTTGTGTTTTCGATCATCCGCCTCAATCGTCCCATCTCGTCCGCAATCATTGGTCCCTCGTATTCCCCGCCATGCATGGCGCCGGAGCCGAGGTTGGAGGGTTTTTGATCGAGATGAAGATTAATTTTCATGCCGCCGTTGACATCCTCGACATAAGCATGGAAACGAGGAAAATCACTACCTGACAAACGGCGAGAAAAACTGATTTGGCCGCCGTGGCCAATATGCTCGCCATAACCGAAACGGCGCATGAGATTTCGAGAGTTGTCGGATAACGGACCACTGATAAATGTTTGCATAATATTTTTCTGAAAGTTCAATTATTTTTTCTGATCTTTTGGTGTAGAAAAAACCGGCGAGACGATAACTTGATGCCTGGCTTTTTCCATTAGTGATTGCAATCTTTGAGATTCCTCGAGCACCAACAGATTATGATAAGCCCAAACAAATTCGTGATTGTCATGACCTTGGCTGTCTTCCTGGTCTAAATGAAGGTTAACTTGAACGCCGCCGTCGTGAGCCGAGACCGAAGCATGGAAACGCGGGAAACGCGCTTCGGAGACAATCGAGGAACGCACAAAACTCAATCGTCCGTCTTCTTCTCGGTGCTCAGTATAACCAAACCAACGCATGAGTTCGAACGCTCCGGCCGCCGGAAAGTCAGAAAGAAAGCATTTCATAAACGGAAATTATTTCTCTTTTTACTATACGTGGATTTCCATCAAAGGACAAGAAAACTTTTTATCAATTCGGCAGATAATTAATAACATCAGAAATATCTGAATATTCAATCCGGCCAAAACGCCAGGATTTTTTTATTTCTTTTGGTAGGAGATTCAGAATTTCTAACATGGTTTTTTTAGAAAAGAACTTTATGGGCGCCTGAGTCTTATTGGTCTTAAAAAATATTCTAGCCACCGAGACACTCAAGCTGGTTTTGCCATTTGAATAATTTGCCGATTCGCAAAAACCTTTCTGAAACAAAAGACTGTCAATTTTTTCACCGACTTTATTTTTTAAATCTTTGATTATTTCTCGACTAAATTTTCTCTGACCATCGGTTTGACCTTTGTAAATAAAAACCACTTCGTTAATCTCGGCTATGGCTAACTTTTTGTAACCTGGCAGAAAAAAACGAGCGTATTTCAATTTCAAAAAACCATCTTCAACAACCAACCTTTCCCATTTAGTCAGAAAAAACCAATAAGACAATATCAATATCGAAACGGGGAATAAAAACGAAGCGATGGAATCTTTTTGCCAAAAAAGCTCTTTGGAAAAACCACGGTAAAAACCTGGAATGACAATAAATAAAATCAAGAAAAAAAGTCCGAGGCCAAAAAATATCATGGTTTCAATCTGGGCCGGATTTTTATAGACTATTTTTTTCATATTAGTAAGATGCCGATGAACCGGTGTATTGAATTTGTTTAAGTTGGCCAGAAAGTTTAGTTTCTTTTGGTAATAACCTAATAATATCAAGTGTCGCTTTCTTATTAAAAAAACTTACTTTAACCCGAGCTCGATCTGTTTTAAAAATCGTTTTAAGCGCGGCGATCCGAATGGAGGTTTCACCCTCTGAATAATCTAACTCTTCCAAAAACTCTCGCCGAACCAAAAGATTATTCAATTTTTCCAAAATGACATTTTTAAAAACTCTGGCCGTTTCTTGTTCAATAAATTTGTTGGACTCCATAAAACCAGTATAAACAAAAACCACTTCTCTAATATCGGCAATCGGTAAATTTTTAGAGCAAGGCAGAAAAGCGTATGAATAACGAAGCTTAAAAAAACCGTCTTCGACAATAAACCTTTCCCAGCGGCGAAGAAAAAAAAGGTAAACCAAAAAAAGTAAGAGCAAAATCGTTAGAGTCAAAAACTGCAAAAAACCAGTTCGATCAAATTCACCAGGACGAGGTAGCAAAAGAATTGGGATGAAAATTACCAAAATTAGCCCGATCAAAAAACAAAACCTTTAGTCGACTTTGCGTGTTTATAAATTATTTTTTCCATAAAATTTTATTGACCAAAACGTCTTTGACGATTAATAAACTCGTTACAAGCCACATCAAAATCCTGGCGAGAAAAATCCGGCCAGTTGTGCTGACAAAAATATAATTCCGAATAAGCGCCCTGCCAAAGAAGAAAACCAGAAGTTCGAAGTTCGCCTGAAGTTCGAATAATTAAATCCGGATCAGACTGACCGGCTGTGTAAAGATTCTGTTCAATGAGTTCTTCAGTCACTTCAGCCGGCGGATTTTTGAGAAGCTTATTAAAAGCATCAACTAATTCCTGGCGACCACCATAATTGATGGCCAAATTCAAAGTCAAAGCCGAGTTCCCGGCCGTGAGATCTTCAACTTCTTTTATGGCCTTTTGCAAAGCAGGATCAAGTCCATCTTTTTTCCCCAGCACTTTGACACAAACATTTTTCTCGTGAAGTTTTTTGAAGTCTTCGGTAAACAACAGTTTGACCAAACCCATAAGACCCGAAACCTCCTCGGTCGATCGTTTCCAATTCTCCGTCGAAAAAGCAAAAATCGTTAAAGTTTTAATCTCCGCCTCCTGACACCAATCCAGCACCTCGCTGATTTTTTTATAACCAGCTCGATGACCCTCAAAAGACGGCCAGCCCCGAGCCTTGGCCCAGCGACGATTGCCATCGATAATAATGCCTAAATGTTGAAGTTTTGTTTCGGACATATTTTTTCAAAAAGTCATCACCAGTTTAGCTTAATTTATTTTTTTAGTATATAGAATTAAAAAAGTTTCAGTTTTAAGCTGAAACTTTATTTTTTGGTCGAAGACCATGAGCGGTGAGAATAGAGGAAACTGTGAGCCCTTCGACTCGGCTCAGGGCATTCGACTGCAGCAGTGAGGCGCAGCTGTAGTCGAATGGCGGAGAGGCAGGGATTTGAACCCTGGATACCTTGCGGTATACTTGCTTTCCAAGCAAGCGCACTAGACCACTATGCGACCTCTCCGGATTTAATTTTACTGCAAGCGCTTGCTCAACTTATGCAAGCGCATCCCGCCGACAGCGGCTTTTGACGGGACCCCGTCCAAAGTCCAACTAAGTATATATTCATAGGCTGGACGCCGGCGGGGCTAGACCACTATGCGACCTCTCCATAAGGCGACCGTATTATATAAAAAAGACCGCTGATTGGCAAGGAAGCCTTGACAAAACTAATTATCCATGTTACATTTCGACGTTATTTTTTTGCTCGCGATTCATGTTAAATTGATAATCAAATATTGTCTATTTAACAGGTGGCGTGAGATAATATCAAGCGTCGCCTTTTCGAGAAACTCCAACACACGGAAGACACCAACATGGAATTCGCCACGCACCCCGAAACCCGCCTCTCCGCCCTCCTCACCCAGTGCTTCACCACCGACCAGGAACTGCGTCGGTGGCTCGAAAGGAAGGTCCCGAACGGGGCCATGATGATCCCCGGCCTGAGCGCCGATCCGTCCCCCCTCCGTGATGTCGCCGACAGCATCATATCGAGTGGAACCGGGTATGGTCTCGTTCCAGACATGACGATCGTGCTCGGGATCGAATTTCCAAGTCTCTCCGACGAGATCACCGAAATCCAACAAGGTCTCGGCTTCACGGCCGATGACCTGGAACAAGCTCGAGCCAGGGTCAACCGAGGGGTTTGTGTCAGAGAGAACCCGATACTCCAAAGGGCCGACCTCGTCATGCCCTGGCTCCTTGCCAGATACTTCGTCACCGGCGACGAACTGCGCCGATTCATCGGTCGGACCCATGACGGGTGGAAACTTCTTGGTGGTCTGCCCGAAGGGGCAACCATGAGTTCGCTCTGCTTCAACCTTGGGAGTGCGATTTCCCAGAATTCGCGACCCGAAGAAATCCTTCTACCGCTCGCTCGAGTGTTCGAAAACAACCTCGAGGACATCGAAACAATCCTCACGGCGGCCGACGTATTAGGCATCGACCTGTTCAGCTACAGCGATCAACCTGGATTGATCCCCCAGATGCCCCAAAACAAATACGGTGCCTTCGTCTGGGTCATGCGGCTGATCTTTGCGAATCCGCAAGAAGCCAGGTGTTGGATCGCCCGCAACGCAAGCTGGCAGCTTGCCGAAGGTCTGCCGGCCATCGCCACTGACGGTATGGACAACTTCGGCTTCCGACTCGTCGAACGGCTGTGGCAAATCGGGGCTCCCGAGAGGTTCTTCCAGGCCCTCTGCAACTCATTCCACGAATGGGATGACGAGATTGTGGAGACGGCGAGGAAATTCGGACTCTCCGTATTGAAGGGACAGCCAGTTCCGGCGGAGAACGGGGTCCAACAGATGCCAAACTCCAAGGAGGCGGCTCTCGCTTGGCTCCTCCACAACCACTTCTCGCAGGGAGGGATGATGACGTTCGTACGTCGCACCCTCGGCCAGAGTACCGAAAGGTCTCTGGCTACCGGGGGAGGGGCCGGAACCTTCTTCTTCAAGGTCGCCGAGACCGTACAGCAAAGAGGAAGCATCCTGGAGCTGATCCAACAGACTCTCGCCTTCTATCCGGACAGCGTCGAGGAGATCCTCGTCGTCGGGCAGAAGTGGGGATTCTCCCAGGGCAAACGCATCAACTTTCCAAAACTTTTAGCAAATAATTGTTATCCCAGCCAGCTTTCAACCGTTTAGCTTTGACACCTCGTTTCAAACTTTT
>JAGVPA010000055.1 GCA_020052445.1 bacterium | reverse complement strand
GTCAGCACGGTTTTGAATGCATTCAAGCCGCTATGGAAAAATGTGCCAACAATGTTTCGTTTATGATGTCATTGATTTAGAATAGGCCAGCCGTGCCCCCACCCCTACCCTCTCCCGCCGGAGAGGGAGAGTAATTTGTATTGGATTCCAAAAACAATCGACTGATTTAACTGTCGATTGTTTTTCTTTTCCCTTAACAATCCAAGGACTCTCCCTCTCCGGCGGGAGAGGGTAAGGGGTGAGGGGTTACTCCAAATGCACCCGTTCAAACCCGACCAAGATATTTTCTTTAACCAATGGATGAGCTGACAAATCCGGATCTTGTTCTAAAATTCGGTGGGCCCAGTCGCGGGCTTTTTTCATTAAATCTGTGTCGCCAAGATTGGCAAATTTTAAATCCGGCATTCCAGATTGAGCCGCACCGAAGGCGTTCCCGGCCCCGCGGATTTTTAGATCCTCTTCAGCCAAATAAAAACCATCTTGCGATTTTACCATTATCTGTAAACGACGCTGGCTGACGTAATTTGAATTCTCGGAGTGCAAAAAACAAAATGATGGAAAACTCGAACGGCCGACGCGACCTCGCAGTTGGTGGAGTTGAGCCAGACCGAAACGCTCGGCGCCGAAAATCAACATCACCGTCGCGTTCGGTACATCGACACCGACCTCAATAACTGTCGTCGAAACTAAAACGTCGAGCTCGCCGGCAACGAACGAGGACATGATTTTTTCTTTCTCGTCGCTTTTCATTTGACCATGCAAAAGTCCAACCCGGAATTTTTTAAATTGATTTTTGGATAATTTTTCGGCCGTCTCTTTGGCCGAGGCAACACCAAGGGCATCTGACGGATCGATTAAAGGACAAACGGCAAAAACCTGGTGGCCGGCTTCAATCTCTTTTTGAATTTTTTCGTACATCTTTTTTTCTTGCGGATAAGTGACGAGCTCGGTTGCAATCGACAAACGACCTGGTGGTCGCTCATTCAAAATAGATAATTCCAAATCGCCGTAAACCGCGAGCGCGAGCGAACGCGGAATCGGTGTCGCCGTCATCGACAAAAGATGCGGCGCTTTGTCCTGATTTTGTTTCATTAAAGCGTGGCGTTGTTCAACCCCAAAACGATGTTGTTCATCAATGATGACCAGGGAAACTTCTGGCATTCGCGCCTTATCTTCGAACAAAGCGTGCGTCCCAACCACACAAGAAATTTCTCCAGTCGTCAAAGCCTCGAGGAATTTCTTTTTTGTCATCACTTCCCCACCCCAAATCGCTCGAGTGCGAGTAAGCAAAGCCGGCCGAAAATCCGGTAACATTTTTTGCAAAGTTTGATATTGTTGCTCGGCGAGCAATTCGGTTGGTGCAAGATAAACCACTCGACCACCAGCTTTGAGGGCGGCGAGTGCCCCGATGACGGCAACGACAGTTTTTCCTGAACCGACATCGCCTTGAAGCAAACGATGCATCGGCTCGGGCTTAGCTAAATCTTTTACAATTTCCCAAGCGGCTTTTCGCTGGCCGTCGGTTAATTTGAATGGCAGTTTTTCGACAAAATTTTTGATTTCCAAAATCGGACACTCAAGCGGCTCGGCACCAATAACCACGCGCTCGCGTTTCAAATGAGCGAACATGAGTTGACGCAAAAACAACTCGTCGAATTTCAGACGATGAACCGACTGATCAAAAATCTCTGATGATGGCGGAAAATGAACGGCGGCAAGCGCCTCGTGCAGCGGCGGAAAAACTTCGGTCTCGCGAATTTCTTTTGGTAGCCAATCAACAAACTCACCGGCCGCTCGAAGAGCTTCTTTAACGGCCGCTCGCAAACGTCGACCGGTAAGCGAACCAGTTAAACCATAAATCGGCACCACTCGTCCGGTATTAATTTTGGCTTCCGGCGCTTCGCAAACCGGATTCATAAGCGTGGTGCTACCAAACTTACGATTGATGCGACCAGCCAAAGAAACCACCGAACCGATTTTTAACGTCTTCTCCAGATAAGGTTGATTAAACCAAATCACTTTGAGCTCACCGGAATCGTTCCCAAAAATCGCCTCGGTCAAAGTTAAATGTCGATTGCGACTCGGTCGACTTTTTATTGATCTAATCACCCCAACCAAAGTCACCGCATCATCGTGTCGCAAAGCCGGAATCGGTTTGGAAAGCGAAAAATCATCATACCGAAAAGGCACATACCACAAAAGATCGCGGACGGTCAGAACCCCAAGCCGCGCCAAATCCTTAGCACCAACCGCACCGATGCCAGGCAGATCTTTAACTGATGTGCCGAGATGAATGGACATATCAACCGTCATTCCGAGCCAGAGAGGAATCTCGTTTACCACGCCGTAGCTCGACGCGAGCGGAGGGTGGCCTCGTGAATTTTGGAGATTTATTTCTTATCTTAATTTTTTAGAACTGATCTTGAAACATTTTTAAATATTTTTTTGGATCACGAAACCGCACGCTTGTTTTATCAAATTTTTTCGGATCGAACTCAGACGCTTTTTTTATTTCCAACCATTCAAGCATATCCTTATGGTCAGGATTTTTTGGATCGGCAAGAACCTCAAGAAGGTTACCATATCCACCCAAGCCTCCACAATCTTCCGGGGGTGCCGCGTTTGCTCCATCAAGTAAAACTGGAATTTTTTTGAACACATCGTACGGAAGTATCTTCTGAAGAGTGATTTCATGTATCCAACTATCGCCAAAATCGTATTCATACCAAATCGAATCCTTTGGTTTGTGAAGTTTATCGCCAAGACAAATTTTTAGCTCGTTTTCGGCCACGTCTTCCGGATCCGACTCTAAAAAAGGTAAGGCTATCCGTCGAAAATTTGTTCCTGTTTTATAAGGATTATCAAGAAAAAACTGATGGAGATGCGAGTCTTGCCATTTAAATACATCCTGAATAGCTACATGAAGATCAAAAAACGTACTATCTGAAGACACGACCAGTTCGCGCCAGACGGCCGGCTCGGTACCGAGGATTTCTATTTTTAAATGAAAAAGAAAATCATCTTTTAAATGATTGAAAATGTAATCAATACACTTTCGTTTTAAATTCGCGGATAATTGGCTATATGGATGAGACATAGAAAAAAAATTTAAATAAGCACGCTTTTTTGCAACTCTTCAATCAGCCTATATCTGCGTTTATAGGAATCTGTGATCCACAAAACGAATTTTTTAAAATCATCCGTCAAACCGATTCGCTTCATTTGTTTAAGATGATAAGCAACTTGCGGGTAATATTTAACATTACTGTCTTTGAGCAAAAGTTTTATTTTTGATTGATAATTTGAAAAACTTTCTTGTGGATAAGCGACTGAAATGAAACAGACCATGTCAGGAAAACAATTTTCATCTTTATACTTGTCTACCAATTCCAAAATTTCTCGCTTTTTATCTTCCGTTTTAAAAACCTTGAACAGAATTTCAATTTCATGTTGTTTGGTGAATGCGTCTTTCATTCTCACGAGGAATTTTTCTTTTTCCAAAGGCTTACCATATGACATCGCCAAATTTTTATAGTCGTTTAATTTTTGACTTTTCAAAAACAAGGCTTCCAGATTACCAATGACTTGAGAATATTCCTTTTTAGGATCAAGAATCGTTTTTAAAAATTCTCTGATTTCTACTTCAACATCATTGGAAAAATTCCAGCCAACCGAATCGTCTTTTTTGTTAAGATGAGTAAGAACCTGGTCGGCAATCGTTAAAATATCAGACTTGCGGTTGTGTTGCTTATAAAATTTCAACAATTCCAGTGAAAGCTCAGGGTTATTTTTCAAGTTGTCCAAACTGATTTTTTCAAATCGATCTTCATCACCAACCAATAAATACAGACGAGCAAAAAATGAACTTTCGACCGAAGACAAATCGGATTTGGTTGCAGTTTTTTTCAACATACGCAAACAAATATCGGCTTCAGGTTTGTTTGTTATCGCTTGCATCAGACTCGCTTCCATTTGCTTCTGGTACCCCTCAAATTGTTTATGTGCAAATAACAAACAGAGATATTCCAAACCGGCCCGTTTTATACTTGCTTCATCTGTAGCCACCAAAACTTTACAATACAGGTCAAATGTTTCGTTGGTCTCATTCACAAACCAGTCTTCAACATCAAGATGACCAAAAGAGGCTTCTTCTGCCTTATCCCAAAGAGCTTCTATTATGGCTTGAAAAATTTTTCCGCTCTCGGCGAAATTTTTATTATCTGCGTATTTTTTCGCCTCTTGTTTGAAAGGATCGGTGATTGAAGAAAGCGTTTGATCATCATAACCGTTTTCGTCTCGATAACCATAATAATCGTAAGAATCTTCACCTGAATTCAACCAAGCATTTTCCAGTTCGTCCAAGTCAAGTTCATCCAATTGTTTTGTTATCTTGACCTTGTATGATTGCGCGGTGACTGTAGTTTGTTTTGATCCTTGTAGAAAAATATTGAAGTCGTGAACGACTTGCTCATTATTTAAAAGCAATTGTTTTAAAAAATTTTTGATCTGAATTTTGCTTGCTCGCGCCAACAATTTTTTCGCCGTTTGTTCCATCTTCTCTGACTTGTTCTGTATATTGACCACAGCTAGTTCAGAGTCGTTTGCCAAAGCCAAAATTGTTGCAACCACGTGTTTACAAATTCCAGATCCTTCATATGGACAGTCGCACTCAGTTTGAACGTTGTTCTCAGTCTTAACCAAAATGCTCACATTGTATTGTCTCGTCCCTGTGACAAACGCCCTATACGCTTTTCCTTCCAACCAAACTTTGTTTACAGCCCCGTCCTCAAAATATGTTTCTCCTTTGTGGAAAGAAGTGGAATTAGCCAGGCGAAAAGCTAGATCGGATGAAAATTTAACAGGCATAAAGGATTTAAAATTCATTTGGTTGAGACCAAAAATTGTGAATTTTATTTTGTTCTTCAAGCAACGTATCCATTGCGCTCCAATCTTGTTTCCGATTGCCTTCCTCGGTGAGTTCAGCAACCAATTCCGGCGACAATCCGGCGTAAAAAAAAGCCAGTGAAAAACGTATACCTTGATTGTCGTTCGGGTTAAGACGTAAAAGCAATTTAAATAACTCTTCGGCTAGGGTTTGTTCTTGGGCTATCCAATGCGCAAAAGCCATATTTTCAATGGCTCTCAGATACTGACGGTTTTCAATTTTCCCCCAAATCATGCGCTCCGGCCATTCCTTGAATACGCGTTTTGTTTCGGCGAAGGCCAACTCAGTATTTTCTCTGACTTTCTTGTTGTTGTCTTTGTATCGATAGGCCTCGGCCAGCCCAACATAAGCCTCCACTGAATGATTATCGATTTCTAAGGCCTTGCGAAGCAGACGAATTGCACCGTCCGCGTCGCCGGCGTTGAGGTACTCCATGGCATCATAGTAATAATCGTGTTGATCGCGTATTATTGGCACGCCAAAAATATCATCTTCGTCGGCTAAATAAACCAGCCCGGTTTTGGGATCAATACGCATCTGATTCATTGGATTATTGCGCGCCAATTCTTGGCGCGAATAACGAATATCCCACAAACCAATTTTCATCGCTTTCATGATCGCTGATGCTTTGGCACCAATTGTCGCGGTAGACACACCACATAATTCAGCTAAATCTTTTTGGCGCCACATTTTCCCCTCGTGTTCTCCTAAAAAATTTACCCGCGAATACAGCCACAACAACGATGCCGCCACCAACTCCATTTTTCCACCAACGATCGCTCGTTTCTTGCTATAATGCCAACACAATTTTTGCAAAAGATCCTCGTCTTCCGAAACATGAGGAAGTTTGTCCAGCCAGCCAGAAATTATTTCCCAAAGTTGTGGTGCAAAATCTTTTGGATGTTTGGATTTTGGTTGACTCATATAAATTTTTTTAACAATGATTAAATCATACAAAAGGCAGAGAAATTAAGCAACAAAACCTATTTTTATTAAACTTGTTCAAGTTCCTCCAAAAGAGCTCTTCGATTTTTGTAAGTTCCTTTAAATTCATCGATTAAATTTTGCACCTTCTCAAAAGCCCCTAGTTTTCTTAAACGCCTAAGTATTCGACAAACCTCTTGATATGATCCTCTTCCGGTCGTTTGTTCAAGTATTTTTCTTATGGCAGATTCATACAAAACCATGAGTTCGTCTAGAAAATGTTTTTCCAAATATTTTTGATATGTTTCAATGGTCTGAATGGAGACGTGCTCTCTTACCAAGTTTAATAAATCGTTCCACCTCTCTTCTTTAACATATATTTCACCAAAGGTTGTACAATACCCCACGCGAGTTTTTTTAACTGATTTAAAAAATCTTGGAATTCTTTTTTCCACTCTTCGGCCGAAAAAGTATTTTTCAGCTTATCGTAATACTCAAAACCCCTTCCTTCAAAAAACAATTCTTTTGCGTATTTTCTAATTTCATCAATATTTTTTTCTTTATTCGCGATTTTGTACAAAAATTCCTTCCACTCAACAACCAAACCCGGCCAACCGTGTTTGGTATCCAATTCTATTCCTTCTTTTGCCAAATTTTTTGCTCTAACGTAATCTTTTTCGTTTATTGCCCGATCAATCGCCACTCGTCTTATCGGCGTATATTCCAAATTTTCATTTATAAATTTTAAAGCTTCAACTCGACCATTAAATCGTTCAATTATTTCCAGCTTAACTTCCGATGATTTTTCTTTATCATACTTGTTTGAAAAACTTTCTTGGTCTTGTTCTTTTTTTAACAATTCATCTATTTTGGCAAAAATGATTTCTGTTTCCTCCTTAATAATCAGTCGGGAAGCAATCTCAATTAATTCCCAACGCCAACCACTCCAATTCTCGTAACTTTTTGACGATACTTCTAACAGGCAATAGTCCAAGAAATTTTTTCCAGTCGTTTCATTTTTAATCTTTGGAGTACAGTCATGCAGTCTTTCAAAACTCCAATTAATGACACCGCTCAAATCACCGTTAGAATCATCAGCCCACAGAAGAGCCGGAAACGTTTCTTCGATAGTTGTTTGAAAAATCAAAATTGCTTGTTCAATTTGTCCTTTTTCCAACATTTGGTCAGCTTTCATTAATAACTCATTTATTCCTCTAACAGCTCGGCTACTACCCCTATAGTCTATGAAACCGTGATAATCCATGCCTTGACACAGTGATTCTTCTATAATTTGTTTGTAAAGATTTTTATCGGATCCGGTATCTTTTTTTAGGGTAGAACGCGTAAAAATTTTATTTCTAAATTCAATATTTTCAAGAGCAAATTCACTCACGATTTCTTTTATTTCATCTAGAGAAACCTTATCTAAAATTTCTTTAATTTTATCCTCTGAAATTTTTCTTTCAGTCGATTTTGTCTTTGTGTTTTTAATGTAATTTTCATAACCTTTCCTTTGGCGTCCATCGCCATTCACCTTTTTCTTCTTGCTCGATTAATTCCAAAATGTACGGCAACATCGAATTTTTTGGATAGTAAGTATTGCTAAAATTAAATAATTCTTTTGATTGTTCGTGATAAATTTGAACGGCGTAATCTGCATCAAAAGCAGAAATTTTACCATTTTTAAACTGTTGAATTTTTTGATAAACCACTTCGATTAATTCACCCAGTTTTTTCTGATGGTATTTTTCAATCCTCTTTCTGGCCTTATCGCGTTCAATTTTTGAAAGCAATTTTGCGCTATCCATAATTATAAATTTTATTAGTCTTATTTCAGTATCAACACACCTTTGATTTATTAGATTTTTTTGTATTCAGCTTGTCTAGCTTTGGATCGTAAACCCATCCCCCGCGTTCAACTTCAAACGACCAAATATCTTTGAATAGATGTGCACGATCTATAGCATCCTTTGAAAACATTTTTTCTTGCAAACCTTTTTTCCAATCGTTACGTTCCATTGTTCCTAAAACAAAATAATCGTTCCCGATAATCTCAGGAAATTGTTTCTCACAACTCACACATAACACCTGTTCTAATTCTTCCTTTTTTACGATGATCAAATCACAATACGGACAATATCGCGTGATCTTATTCAACACCAATAAATGATGAGGCTCGATATGAATTAGCAAGCAAAATTTTTTTATTTTCGTTTTTGTTTCGCACTTTGGACAACGTGTGAACGCAAATTCTTCATACGGATTCAAAAAGAAATAATATTGCTCTTTCGTTTTCATATATTTAAAGGCCGTTTTTTTAACTTCGTTATCTTTCGTAATTCAATCTAGTAAAGGTTTCAAAAACATCCCACAAACCATCGACATACATGTTGTTCTTTTTTTGAATATACCGTCTTATTTCATCAACTTGTTTTAAATAATCTTCCTCGTCTGCATAAACTTTTCTGGCAAGTTGCAAATATTTTTCCAGATGATCACAAGCCATTTGTTCAAACGATTCTGGACCGCCACCGAATTCATTCAAAAATTCCACAAATCCTTCAAAAGCTATTCTTTCCAAATCCATTATTGTTCCTTCGCTTGCGTTTAATTTCTTAGCTCGAGCAATAATACCGTTAACTTTTTTACCATTGGGAAGACCTGGATGAAAGCCAATAAATACCTTATCCAAAGTTTCCTTTTTCATTTCTTTAATCAAAGTTGGTTCGTCGACAAAATGAAGCAGTCGACTTTCCAAAAGGTTGCGTGTCTCTTTTGAAAAACCGTAAATTTCACTAAGCAAACGATCTTGACCAGCACGACCAAGCGAATGGAATGATTTTTTAATCGCTGAAATTTTTGTTGGCATATGTTTTTTTATTTTTCCATTTTAAATCCATTCTCCTTATAAAACTTCTTCCGTTTCTTAAACTGCCGATCTAGAAATTTGGTTTTAACATCATGGTAATCATAAACCATTTTTTGTTGACCACGAATTCGGCCGATATATTGTGCAAGCTTGCCCTCGAAAGCCAATGGGAAAGCCAAAACAATTGTTTGAATATCTGGGATGTCGATTCCTTCCCCGAATAATTGGCCGGTGGCTAAAATAACCTGATAGTGTCCGGATTCAATTTGGGCAAACTTTGTCTTTCTGGCTGTGGCCGAATCATCACCGGTTATAACAATTGTTTCGCAAACACCCTTGAGACACATATTCAATACTTCGAGGTGTTCTTTTCGTTCACTTAAAACCAAAATCTTCTGGTTTCCTGTCGCTAGTTTTTTAATGTCATCAAGAATCAATTTGTTTCGCGATTGATCAAAAGAAACAATCCTCGCAAGAATTTGGTAATTGTCGGCCGTAAAGGAAAAAGGAACTTCGATTTCGGTTTCTCGAACAATAACTCGGCGATCGATTTTAGTATCTTCGAATCCTTCTGTTTCGTTTTGTTCTTTTGGTTTATCTGATAATTCAATGATTACGTCACCAATAAACAGATAAATAAGTTTTTCATCATTGTGTTTCCGTTTTGGTGTGGCCGTTAAACCATACCAATATTTGGCATTGATATTGGCAACAATTTCTCGAAAAGTTTTGGCTGGAATATGGTGACACTCGTCGACAATAACCGTACCAAACTTATCTTTCCAATCTTTCAGATCTTCCTGTCGTGACAGGCTTTGTAACATGGCCACAGTTATTTTTTCTCCGATTACTTTTTTGACACCATCAATACGACCAATATGTGCTTTAGGAATGTTAAGGAAAGTTTGAATACGTTCAATCCATTGGTTCGCAATCTGTCGGCGGTGAGTAAGAATTAGAGTTGGTTGCGATCGTCTGGCAATCAATTCCAAACCCATAATGGTTTTCCCGCTTCCCGGTGGGGCCACAATAACACCTTGTTCAGTTTCCATGGCCAAACTGACAACTTTTTCTTGCTCTGGTCGAAGTTCAATTACTGATGAGAAATTTACTTCTGGCAACAGGGTTCGTTCGTCTCGAAGACCGAAAGGAATACCCCGAGATCGCAGGTGGTCGGTTAGTTTGATTAAGAATCCGCGTGGCAAAATTACATTTTCTCCATCCTCTTCGATTAACTTAAAAAACTTTTCCGTTTGATAGACACTTTTACCCAATCGTTTTTTTAGCCAATAATCAAGATTGGGAAAGTTCAATTCTTCGCGGATAAAATTTATCGTTGCTTTATCGAGTAGGGTTTTTGAAACCAGAATGCCGTTTTTGAGTTTTAGAACGAGTTTGTTATCCTTATTGGAAGGCGCCTCGGTTATATTTTCGTCGTTAGTGATTTTGGTAAAAACTGTGTCTAAGGTTTTAGTTGGAATTTTTTGGATTTGTCCGAGAAAATTCCATTGATCTTTGTATGGAGTTAAAGTGTCAGGATCCAAAAAGACGGTTTTTTCTTGTACTGCAGACAGGCCTTGTAACGGCAGGGCAATCAGGTTACCGAAACCTTTGCCACTTTGTGTATCTTGGTTGGGAAACAAACGATCAAAAGAAACCTCTTTGTCAAAAGCCGAAAGGTTTAATACTTGGCGAATACATTCGAGCAAAATAATTCGACTGCGAACGGCTGGATAAGCTTCTTCGAAAAATAACCAAACATGAGCACCGTTGCCGGAACGAGATTTTTCTAAATAGGCCGGCAGGTTTAATTCTTTGCAAATCTGAATTAATTTTTGTCCTTCAACAAAAGCGTTTCCTCCATCAAAATCAGCGGCGATAAAATACGAGGCGTTGTTTTCTAACAATGGATAAATTCCGACAACATCACGTCCGGCAACGTGTTTCTTTATAACATCCGGGGTTAGTGGAATAGCAGTTTTGTTTTCAAAACTCGCCATGGCACCACCGCGATTTTTGTGAGCTAAAAATTCTGTCCAATTAAAATCATAAGCTGGAGAATATCCAGATTTTTCACCTTTTTCCCAGCGTCTGGCGTAAACATCAGTTCGGCCACGAAACAAGGAAAGATAAAGATTGATTTGCTCATCGGTCATAATCCTAACTTTCGACAAATCGGACAGTCGTGATTATTCCAAAAGTTTCTTTCTCGTCGATAAAATTCCGCATCGGGCAACGAACATATTTTGTGTTTTTCTCGCATAACTTTAATAAACACTCGACGCTCGATCAAATAATCTTCGTGACCTTTGATAATTTCTTTCATGCGGTCGTAACAAGCTTTTTGCTTCTCGCTGTCGTGGCAACATTTTTTTGTACAAATATTGCCATACATCCAGTTTAAGGCGTGAAGGGATTTAACTTTTTTAGACATACAGATATCAAAACTCTCTTTCTATTAGCTTAAACTAAAAAAGGTGGGTAGTAAAGACAAAATCATCACAAAAAATCATCACACGTCTTGAGGAAGCAAATCAAACAAAAACGGGGCGTTAGCCCGTTTTTTTAATCACCTCAGCTAAAACAAAATTATTTCTTTACTAATTCAACAACATACGAACCGGAATCTGGCATAAGTGAATGAGTCTGCCAAACTGCAATATCGGTAGTAATTTTCAAACCGCTTTTCCCCACATGCTCATTAAAAATTTTACGAGAAACCTTATGTTCTTCTTCATTATTCAATTCCTGCTTTCGAACATCTTTTATTATCTTGATTGCTTCATTGGTTGCATTACCAACACTAAACCATTTTTCCAATTCATCGTAATATTTATTGATTGATTTTTTTCTTTCCGAATTGGTTTTATAATCTGGCAAAAAGTTTTCACAAATAATTGCTGTTCCGCCATCAGTCAAATGGTTATAAATAGTTTTCAAAAAATTACTTTTGTCTTTATCTTCAACGTGATGATACGCAGAGCTCGCAACAATAAAATCAAATTTTTTATTCAAAATAATTTTCGTTGCATCGCCCTCAACAAACCGCCATTTTTTGAATACTTTTCTGCCCACATTGATAAAATTAACATTTAAATCAACGCAGGTTATATTTATGTTTGGAAAAACAAAAGAAAGGTGATTAACAAAATTACCGGGACCACTACATAAATCAAGTATATTTATCTCTTTTAACTTTTTATTTTCTTCATAACCTCTTTTTCCTTTTAGACCCCCGTATGGTCTATTACCAATTTTTTTAGAAAGCTCTTGCATCAATAATCCGGCAGCAACAAACCACATTGTCACTTCGTTTTTCATACCCTCGGGCCCTGCAAAATAATTTTTGGCCGATTCGTATAATTTTATTTCTTTTTTCATATTTTTTTCGGTTCCGAAAGCAGATACCGAATTTTATCATCATCCTTTCCTCTTTCAGTTATTAGATAAACACCGCTATTTTCTTTTATCAAGACTTCCGGACAAGGTTTTTTATTCAAAAATTCCATGTGTTGTGTTGATCCGTAAGCTCCAATATCTTTAACTACAATATAATCACCCGCTTGCAAGTCGGTAGGAATTTTTACCTCGCCGGGAAATAAATAATCGCTTGAAAGCGTTGTACAACCGCTTAACACGCCAATAGTTTTTGGATTTTTTATTTCTTTGAAATTTTTATCAAAAAAAGATAGACCATGCTGGCGTTTCCGAATCGTCGCAGAAGGCATTAAAACATAAGAACCGTCGGTTCCGATATTCTTTTTATTCTTTAGGTTTACAATACGTTTTACGGACACAACCAAAGAACCCGAATCAGCAAAAACATCTCTGCCGGGTTCCAAAATAAATTTTACATCTTTCGCTAACTCCAGTTGTTTGATTTTAAGAGAAATAAATTTGAAATATTTTTCCCAAACGAAATATTTTTTGTCTGGGTCTAAATTATCGTAATCAAAAGCAAATCCGCCACCAAGATTTATTTCTTTAATATTTGGAAAATATTTTTTATAAATTTCAATAACTTTTACAAAATTACTTTTCATCTTGGCAAGCGAACTTCCGGTTCCAACATAAATATGAATTGAACGTGGAATAATTCCTTTTTTGTTTAAAAATTGTGACAAGTTTTTTAATTGATATTCTTTTATGGCCGTTCTTTGTTTTGCGTCCGTTGTCAAATCAATACGAAAGCTCGGCGGCAGATTATATTTATTAACGAAATATACTCATTTGCCAACCTAATCAGGACTTGATATAATAGGGGCAGAATAATCTTAACCAAATCGACCCCTGTGTATAAAATCAATCTTTCGCGAACC
>JAGVPA010000090.1 GCA_020052445.1 bacterium | reverse complement strand
TGAACAAAAAATGCTTTTTTTTGATGCGAAAAAATATTTTATGTTAAAAACATTGAGAATTTAAGCGCGATTGCCTAGAGAGTTGGTGCGTTTGCCCTGAGGTGCTGAGGTCCTGGACCTTCGCGAGTTTGTGACCTTCTTTATAGCTTATGTCATAGAAGTACACCTGTCCTTTTCGGACCTTTATACCCCCGACCAGTCTATCGTCAGCGTAGACCCCGATCTCGTGATCATGGCTGGTGTCGGCCAGCCTGACAACGAGGCGCTTGGCGGCCTCGAGTTCCTGGGCCAGTCGGAGGTTCTGTTTTTGAAGTTTCTCAATTTTCATTGTATCTCTGATGCTCTCGACCATGTGGGCGACGAAGACGATCGCCACGACGATGGTGGCGAATGTCCAGAGCGCCTTGAAGACAAGATCAATAAACATCTGTTCGTGTGTCATACAAACTCCCTTTGTCTGAGGTGCCCGCCACCTTAGCAAAAAAGGTGGTTTGTGTCAACCGGGGTGGGGTCAGATCCTCCTTCGCCAGGCAGCTTCGGCGGGACAAGTAGGCTTGAAAGGCTGGAAGAGGCTCGAGAGGCTGGAAACGCTTTTTGTTTGGTTGTCTTGAACTGTGATTAAAATGATTTATTGATGTCCCGCCGACGGAGGTCTTTGGCAGGATCCCGCCAAAATCCTATGACGGCGAGAGACTATGATTTGTTCTAGAATTTCCATCATGCCAATCCAAAATCATTTCAATCATAGTAATCAGCAGAATCATAGTTCAAGACAAAAAACACAAACCAATCCAAAATCCTCCAAATCCTTTCCCGCCGTCGTAGGACTTTGGCGTGATCCCGCCAAAAGCCACTGTCGGCGGGATAATCAAGCAAATCAAGGTCTAGACAACCAAAAATACCACCAGCCAAAGCCAGTGGTATTTTTTAAAATTCGATCCAATCCAATGATTCTCCCTCCCTCACCGCCACGGTGGGGGAGGGCTGGGGTGAGGGGTCTAGATAATCAACGAAACAATCAAAAGTGCCACGATGTTCAAAATTTTAATCATTGGGTTAATGGCTGGGCCGGCGGTGTCTTTGTAAGGATCACCAACTGTATCGCCAGTAACCGCGGCTTGGTGGGCAAAACTTCCTTTGCCGCCGTAATTTCCCTTCTCGATATACTTCTTGGCGTTATCCCAAGCTCCGCCACCGGCGGTCATGGAGATAGCCATGAACAAACCAGTGATGATGGAACCGATAAGGAGACCACCGAGGGCGATTGGGCCGAGGACGAAGCCGACGACGATTGGGGACAAAACTGAAAGGAGAGCTGGGACAATCATTTCTTTAATGGCGGCTTTGGTGACGATGTCGACAGCGCGACCGTAATCTGGTTTGTCGATGCCTTCCATGATCTTCTTTTCTTTAAATTGACGACGAACTTCTTCAACCACCGCACCTGCGGCACGACCAACGGCTTCCATGGCACGAGCGCTGAAGAGATAAGTGACGAGTCCGCCTAAGAAAAGACCGGCGATAACTTTTGGATCAGCGAGATCGAAAATTGCGTCAGCTTTTTCCATTTTCAAAGCGTGAATATAATCAGCGAAGAGAACCAAGGTGGCCAAACCGGCGGAACCGATGGCGTAGGCTTTGGTGACAGCTTTTGTTGTATTACCAACCGCGTCCAAAGGATCGGTGACATCGCGAACTGATTCTGGTAAGCCAGCCATTTCGGCGATACCACCGGCGTTGTCAGTGATTGGACCGTAAGCATCGATAGCGACGACAATTCCTGTGAGTGACAACATGGCGACGGCCGCGATAGCAATACCATAGAGGCCGGCGGCGGAGTAAGCGGCGAGGACGCCGAAGACAATGACGAGAACTGGGAGAGCGGTGGCTTTCATGGAGAGAGCCAAACCAGCAATTACGTTTGTACCGTGGCCAGTTTGTGAGGCTTCGGCTAATTTTTTAACCGGGCTGTATTCGGTGCTGGTGTAATATTCGGTGATGACAATAAGGAGAGCGGTAACTACCAGACCAACGACAGCTGATAAGAAAATAAAGATTGGAGCTGGGCCGCCGATGACTGAACTCAACATGTATTTGGTGACAAACCAGAAGCCGATCAAGGCAAGCACACCGCTGGTGGCCAAACCTTTGTAAAGGGCACCCATGATGTTTTGTTTTTTGCCAAGTCTGATAGCAAAAGTTCCAAGAACTGAAGCGACAATGGCTACAGCACCAAGAGCTAAAGGATAAAGAGTATAAACTTCTCCGCCTTTGATGGCGACCATTGAAGTGGCACCGAGGAACATGGTGGCCACCATAGTCACAGCGTAAGTTTCAAAAAGGTCAGCGGCCATACCGGCGCAGTCGCCAACGTTGTCGCCAACGTTGTCAGCGATGACGGCCGGGTTGCGTGGGTCATCTTCAGGAATTCCGGCTTCGACTTTACCGACGAGGTCGGCACCGACGTCAGCGGCTTTGGTAAAGATACCACCACCAAGACGAGCAAAGACGGAAATGAGTGAACCGCCGAAACCAAGACCGATTAAAGCGTTTACATTATAACCGGAGATCAAATAAAAACCGGCGACGGCGATAAGGCCGAGACCGACGACAAATAAACCGGTGATTGAACCGCCACGAACGGCGACGTTCAAAGCTTCTTTCAAACCTTTTTTGGCCGCCTCAGTTGTGCGCACATTGGCGCGAACTGAGATGAACATGCCAGTGAAACCAGCCAAGCTTGAGAAGACGGCACCGACGGCGAAACCGGCGGCTAGCCACCAGTTAAGGAAAAAACCGATCAGGAGGAGGACAATGACGCCAATGACGGCGATGGTTTTGTATTGGCGAGCCATGTAGGCGTTGGCACCATCTTGAATGGCGCGAGCGATGCCAATCATTTTTCCATCACCGGAAGGCAAACGTAAAATCCATTGGATAAGGAACGCACCGTAGATTAGAGCCACGAGACCGGCCCCAATCGAAAGAAGACACATTGTCAAAGACATAGATTAAGTTAGTTTTTTAAGGTAACGATTGATATAATAGACTCGTTGAGGTCATTTTGTCAATCGCAAAAGATTGATTTTTGGCTAACCTATTATGAAAAACCCGACTTTTATTTTCGAGCGACGTCTTTCAGCTTCGGGTTTTAAGACCGTGGTTGGGGTTGATGAAGTTGGTTGTGGTTCTTTGGCCGGACCAGTTGTCGCTGGTGCCGTTGTCCTCCATACAACTTTTAATTTTGCTGGTCTTCGGGACAGTAAGCTTTTGACTGCCAAGGCTCGAGAAAGATTGTCCGAAGAAATTAAATCTCGAGCCAGAGCTTTTGCTATCGGCGAAGCTTCGGTTGAGGAAATAAATAAACTTGGTTTGAGACCAGCGACTTTTTTGGCTATGAGACGAGCACTAGAAAAAATTAATGATGTCGATTTCGTTTTGGTTGACGCTTGGAAAATTCCAAACATACCTTTTGAACAACAAGGCATCATTCACGGCGACCGTTTAATAAAATCCATCGCTGCCGCCTCAATCATCGCCAAAGTTTATCGTGACAAATTGATGATAGATTTAAGTGAAACTTATCCGCAATACGGTTTCGAAAAACACAAAGGTTACGGCACAGCTTTTCATCTCGCGGCGATTGAAAAGTATGGGCCTTGTTTTATCCATCGAACTGAATGGAAAGTCTTCAAAACAGGATTTTCAGATTGACCCAAACCGGCCAAGGTGGTATCTTGGAGGTCGTTGAGGCCAAGAGAAGGACGTCGAAGAACATAATTAAGGCTTGACTAAGCCAAATTTTGTCGAGTGGTAACGGGAAGGTTGGCTGAGGTTAGCAAATTGCGCCGTCAGTGTTACAACTCGAGAGAATAATTTAGGAACTTCTATAAAATTCTCTATTAAACATTTATTGGTTCGTTTCTTGTTTTCCGTACTTCGCGGTTTGGTTTTTTTGAAACAAAATGCTCGATCGATTTTCAGGTTTGTTGGTAAACCAGCCTTGTTTGTCGGTCGGGTTTTATTTTTAAAAATTGGCGTACCAATTTATCGCTTGGCTTTTTTTGTTCGTCGTCAGTTATTGCGTCTTTATATTCCGGCCAAAAATCGATTTTTGTTTCTTTTTACCAATCGTTATGTTTTTCATGCCGCAATTGTGGTGGTGGCAGCCGTGACAAGTGTGGTGAACATTCAAGCCAGCGAAGTTCGAGCCGAAACTTTTGGTTCCAAAAGTTTGCTTTACAGTTTGGTTAACAAAGATACTTCCAGTTTGATCGATGAAGTTTCAGCCGGCCAAATGGTGCCGCTCGTTTCCTCTAATTATTCTGATACCTATTCCGTGTCCGTTGAAGACGTTGATATCGATCTTCTTTACGAGGAAAACTTGGCCACTATTCTTGGTGGTAGTGCCATTACCGCCCCAACAATCAGTGAATCAGACGAAAGTTCGGCCCCTCGCAGTTCAGTTGAGGAATATTTGGTGCAGGAGGGTGATGTCCTGGGTTCGATTGCCGGAAAATTTAATTTAAGTTTGAGTTCCATTCTTTGGGCTAACAATCTAACTTACAGAAGCACCATTCGTCCCGGTCAAAAATTAATTATTCCGCCGGTTGATGGGGTTTTGTATACAGTTAAGAGCGGTGACACTATTTCGAGTATTTCTAGAAAGTATAATTCGACTTCAGAAAAGATTTTGGCGGCCAATAATTTATCGGCTTCAGATTCTTTAAAAATTGGTGCCTCTCTTGTCTTGCCTGACGCCACACCACCAACAGTTGCCCCAGTTCGTTACACCGCCCCAGCCACCAGTGTTTTTACTGGCACGGTGGGTAGTACTGCCCCAGCTGCCGCTACCGGCGGTTGGGTTTGGCCGACCGATCTTTGTACAATTACTCAATATTACAACGGATGGAGTCACTTCGGTTTGGATGTTGACGGAGATTATATAAATAATATTTATGCCGCACGCGGCGGTACGGTCACCCGCGCCAGTTGGTTTAGTGGTTATGGTAACTGCGTTGATATAAATCATGGTGATGGTTATGTAACTCGTTACGGCCACCTTTCCAAATTCTTTGTTTCCGTTGGCGACGTAGTTAGTGCCGGCGACGCACTCGGTAAAATGGGAACCACTGGTCGTTCCACCGGAACTCACTTGCACTTCGAAGTTATGGAGGGTAAAACAAAGTACAATCCACTGAATTTTATTCGATGTAAATAAATTTATAAGAGGACGAGAGGCCTCTCGTCCCTACGGAAAAAACACCGTGGTTTTAAACCCGGTGTTTTTTTGTTATACTTTTGTGGTATGGAAAAACTTTGCGGTTCTTGTAAAGCCAAGGTCGAGGAATGGCACGAGGAATGCTCCGGTTGCGGATTTACTTTAATCCTTGAACCAGAGGAAAAAACTCGAGCCAAATATCTGCGAACACCGTCGCTCGGTGCTTTGTTTTTTACTCAAGGCTGGACGCTGGGGGCGCGGTTGTATCTTTTGTTTTTATTTTCGCTTATTCCAATCGTTGGTATTCCAGTCTTGGTTTTATCGACACTCTTTGGCCGTCGATTATCTTGGAAATTTGGTAGTTGGAGTGATTGGAGTGAGTTTCAAAAGTGGATGAAAATCATGGATGCGGTGGGTATTGCTTGGATTGTCCTTTTGGCAGTTTTGTATTTTGTTTTTAAGAAATAGATTTGGAAAAAATATGTAGGGAACAAAAATTTTTGTTCCCTACATATTTTTTTACGAAATTGTAATTTTTACTTTGGCATCCAATCCCTTGGCTACCTTTTGCAGAAAACCAACTGTCGGGTTGCTCTTTCCTGATTCGAAACGAGAAATTGCCGATTGTTTGGTTTTGATTTTTTTGGCCAGAGCTTTTTGGGTCATTTCCTTATCAATTCTTTTTTGAATCATTTTTTTTATCGCCGCAAATTCCGGAGCGAGTTTATCGTAAGCGGCCTTTTTTTTTGGATCGCTTAAAAATTCTTTTTTTAATTGTTCAAAAGTTATCATGTTTTTCATATATTTCTTTTATAACATATAAGTTATGTCAGATCAAGGTTTTTGATTTTGTTGGTAAGTGTTTTTAATTCATTTTTTGGAAGTTTTGGAGTTTTTTTAATAAAACCATGGATGATTATAATTTGTTGTTTGTGAAAAAGATAAAATAGGCGGACTTTTACTTTTCCTCCAATGCGTAATTCAAAAATATTTTTCAATATTTTTTTACAGTAAGGCAGGCGGAGCAGATAACCAAGGTTTTCTAATAAATCAATCGTCCAAACAACTTTTATTGCCGTATCTTCGTCCAAGGAATTTATAAATTTTTTAACCTCAGGATCTACAATAATTTTTTCCATATAGATTAAATTTTCTCCTCCTGTCCGCGATACGAAAGGGCCTCGGCTAAATGCGGTGGTAGAATTTTTTCTTCGTTTTCCAGGTCGGCGATGGTTCTCGAGAGTTTTAGGATTCTGGTGTAGGCACGAGCCGAGAGCTGCCAGCGGTCCATGGCCAGGTTAAGGAGTTTCTTCCCAACCTCGTCGAGTTTGCAGAATTCAGTTACCATTTTTGGGGTCATTTCTGAGTTGCAAATAATTTGTTGACCGGCAAAACGAGCCAGTTGTTTGTCGCGAGCGGTCTGAACTCGAGCTCGAACCAGCGACGAGGCTTCGCCGGCCACGGTTTCGATGAGTTTGTTGGTTTCGACTCGCGGTACGCTGACGGTTAGGTCGATGCGGTCGATGAGTGGACCGGAGATTTTCTTTTTGTAGGCGGCGATGCGGGCGAAAGCGCAGGTGCAATGCCGGCCAGGATCGCCGGCGTAGCCGCAAGGGCACGGGTTCATGGCCGCGACCAGCATAAACTTGGCTGGAAAACGCAGGCTGGCCAGGGCTCTCGAGATGGTGACTACCCCATCCTCCATGGGTTGACGAAGATTTTCTAGAACGTGGCGACTGAACTCCGGAAACTCATCAAGAAACAAAACGCCGCGATGAGCCAAGCTCACTTCGCCCGGTCGGGGCCAGGAACCGCCGCCGATTAGAGCGGCCGCTGAACAGGAGTGGTGTGGGCTGCGAAACGGGCGATGAGTGAACATTCCCTGTCCTTCCTGGAGAGCGCCGGCGATGGAGAAAATTTTGGTGACCTCGAGCGCTTCGTCTGGAGTTAAGGTTGGTAGGATTGATGGTAGAGCTCGCGCCATCAAAGTTTTGCCAGAGCCCGGCGGGCCGAACATTAAAAGATTATGTCCGCCGCTCGCCGCCACCTCGAGACCGCGTTTGGCGTGTTCTTGACCACGAATATCGGCGAAGTCGATAGCCGTTGGATTGAAGAGAACGGTTTGTTCGTGGACGGTGGCTGGAAAAATAGGAAAATCACCGCAAAGATGGTCGATGATTTGTTTAAGGTTATCGACCGGAAAAACTTCGAGATCTTTTATCATTAAAGCCTCCTCACAATTTTTTCTTGGGACAAAAATTTTTTTAAAACCTTTTTCTTTGGCCATGATGGCGGCAATTAAAACCCCGTTCACGCCGCGCACCTCGCCATGGATGCCAAGCTCGCCGATAAAAACCCCGTCAGTCAAAGATTCGGCTGGAATGTCCTTTTGCGCCTCCAGAATGGCCAGGGCCATCGCTAAGTCATGGAGCGTTCCCTGTTTCTTGATATCGGCTGGCGATAAATTAATCGTCAAATGCCAACGAGGAAAACTTAAGCCTGAATTTTTGATGGCAAAAATTATTCGTTCTTTGGATTCTTTGACCGCGGTGTCGGGCAAGCCGACAATATAGAATGAAGTTTGGCCGAAGTTTATTCCGGCCTCGACGGTGATTGGTTGGGCTTCAAGACCCAATATGGCGACAGAAGTTACAGACATAAAAAACTCCCCTAAATTAAAATCAGTTACGGATTCTTTTTCAAGAATCTTCATGAATTAAAACTCGGGGGAGTTTTTATTTTTTAATTTTTTCTTTTTTGCTGCTCCAAATCAATAGGAACAATCCGAAGACAATTACGATATCTGAAAGATTGAAAGCTGATCCGGTAATTGGTGTGATGATGTAATCGACAACAAAGCCGTAAGAAATCCGATCGAACAAGTTGCCCAGCGCGCCACAAGAAATGATCGCGGCCGACGAGGCTAGCCAAGGATTTTTTTGCCAGTTTTGTTTGATTAAAAGAACCAAACCAATAATTATCAAGACCGACAGAACACAGAGAATCGGTAACCAGATTGGCAAGTCGAAAGCTAAACCAAAATTTTTGTGAATAGCTAACTCGATCAAACCTTTACCCGACATTTGCGATTCGTCGGGTAGGAATTTTAGAGCTAAAATTTTAAGAACCTCGTCAGCCAGAACCACCAAAACGCCAATAACTAAAGCAATGGCAGGCTTGGTTTTCACACTTCCTGGGTCAAGGTTTTTTTACACTTAATACAGGAAGAAGAAGTCGGGCGAGCGGCCAAACGTTTTTCGTCGATTTCTTGTTTGCAGTATGAACAAAGGCCGTAAGAACCATCGTCAAAGCGTTTCAAAGCCCCCTCGACATCGCGAAGCGCATGTTCCAGTTCGTTTTCCAACGATAAGTTGTCGGTAAACTGAGCCACTTCAGCGGCGTTTTCGTCCTCGCTATCGCCAACGTTTGGAAAATCCGAATTAAAATCAGTTTCCGCGGTTTTTGGGTTGCGGTGGGCAAATTGGGCCAATTCTTTTTCCAGCCGTTCTTTTTCGGCCAAAAGGATAGCTTTTATTTCATTGAGTACAGCTTTCTTCATAAAAATAGAAAATCCGGGAAATTTCAAAAATTATTTTCTCCAGTCTTCTTGGTTGGATTGTACCAGATTGGCGGAAAAAATCAAGGGGTAAATTTAAAGAGAAAATAGAAATTTTTGCGGGTAGTCGGCTTGACAGGAATGGTTTTTAGAGTTATTGTCTTTTGCTCTGATGTTGAGTGTTCCTAAACCCCGGCCACGAGGGTGTCGTGGCAATTACCTCGCAGGAGGAAGAGATGCGGAGAGTCCTTCTGGAACAGAAAGACAAAAGCGGATTTTACGGCAGGTTTCAGCGGATCTACTTCGAGTGGCAAGATGTAGATATCAACCAACTGCGTGGAGCCACCGACCGTAAAAGTCTTCGTAAGATCTCATTGGATAAAGTGTTTGTACTCGAGTTCACGTATCGGAAACTCTAAAAACATTCAACAAAAATACAAAATGATTCCATTAGTTTAAAACCAAACCATGATTGATGAGATAAGGACACTTA
>JAGVPA010000059.1 GCA_020052445.1 bacterium | reverse complement strand
TGCGGTCTTTGGAACTTCCATCTTCGATATACGTCATAATCTCAACTTTCATGGGATTATTATGTTTGTCGAGGAATAATATGGCAACAGGTCTAATAATCCATTACCCCTTGTCCATTACCCCTCCTTCAAAAATACTAGGAATTAATCCCCATAATTTGTCATTAGACATTAGAAATTAGACATTTCCAACAAATATTCACACCCCAAAATCAATTTACCGTTGTCAAAATTGCGGCTTTGGGCTATACTAAAGGCGCTTTTTTTATGAGTGAAACTGTTGAATCAAGACCAAAAAAGACTTCCGATGCTGCTTATTATCGCTTTGCCGTGCGAATTATGAGTGATTTTGGCATAGTTATAGCTGTGCCGGTAGTTGTTGCGGTTTTTGGCGGTATTTGGTTGGATCGCAAGTTCGATTCCACTCCCTGGTTCATGGTTATTGGTTTAATCGGCGCTATGGTTTCCACTTATCTGGTCATCCAAAAAAAAGCCAAAAATTACGCTAAACAGTTTGAGGATTTGAATAAGGGGACGAAGGGGTAAAAGGGGTTGCAGGGAATTTATAAGTTTTAAAATTAAAATTCCTCTTCATCCCCTTCCACCCCTTAAACCCCTTCAATAATTATGATCTCAGTTGCTGCTGAACCAATTTTTCACCTCGCGGGACTTCCCATTACAAATTCCATGATCAACGCCTGGATCGGTATTGTTTTATTCGTGATCGTCGGATTAATCGTGAGAAAGCGTGCTAGTTTGGCTCCGCGTGGTTTTTTAAATTTAGTGGATTTTTCGATTGAGATGCTACTCCAGAAAGCCGAGGAAGTGGTTGGTGATCGCGAACGAACTCGAAAATTTTTTCCGATTTGCGCTTCACTTTTCTTTTTCATTTTAGTTTCTAACTGGATGGGTTTGTTTCCGGGTATTGGTTCAATTGGTATTTGGGAAGTCGAACACGGTGAAAGAATTTTGATTCCGCTTTTTCGTCCAGCTACCAGTGACTTGAATTTTACTTTGGCAATTGCTATTTTCTCCGTGGCCGCCGCTCATATTTTTGGTATGCTCAGTTTGGGTTTTGTTGGTTATGCCAGTAAGTTTGTAAATATCCGAGGTATTTTTCGCGCCATCAAGCACGGTCCAATGGCCATAATTGTGGCCTGTGTCGAGTTTTGTGTGGGTCTACTGGAAATTATCAGTGAATTTGCTAAAATGTTGTCGCTCTCACTTCGGCTATTTGGTAATATTTTTGCCGGTGAAGTTTTGCTGACAGTTATTTACAGTTTGATTTCCTTTGTTGTACCTTTGCCGTTCATGTTTCTGGAATTGTTGGTTGGTGTTATTCAGGCCACGGTTTTTGCCATGTTGACTTTGGTGTTTATGAAATCAATGACGGACGCTCATGGTGAAGAAGAACATGCCTAGTTTTTGAAAAGTGATGGAGTGTTGAAGTGATGAAGTGGTTGTTGGTCGATTTTTTGACAATAACGATTCCTTTACTTCAACACTCAATCACTCTCAATACTCAATCACTTTAATAATAATTAAATAATTAACCCAAAAATTTATGGACGCAGAAATGCTCAAATTGCTTGCCTCAGCTCTCTCAATCGCCATCGGCGGTATTAGCCCAGCTTTGGCCATCGGTCTCATTGGCGCTAAAGCCATGGAAGGAATCGGTCGCAACCCAGAAGCGGCCGGAAAATTACTTGTGCCAATGCTGCTCGGCATGGCTTTCGCCGAAGCTATCGGTATTTACGCTTTGGTCGTTGCTCTTATCATTCAATTCGTTCTGTAATCAACAGACGTTCAAGCAATCAAAATTTGGTTGCTTGTCGTTTGGTGATTGCTGTCATCCCGAGCCAGCTCTTCGATTGGACTCAGAGCCCTGAGCCGAGTCGAAGGGAGAGGGATCTCGCCGCGTGATTAAAATAAAGTCAGTGGTAGATTCTTTACAAAGGTTTGGAATGACAGAATAAAAAATATTAAAAATTATGTCTGTCGAAGCTCAAGCCGTTCAAGAGGTTGCCAACGCCGTCGAAGAGACTGGTGGTATTGCCGCTCTTGGGATTAATTTAAAATTATTTTTAGCTCAACTTGTCCATTTTACTATTGTCTTGCTGGTTTTTTGGAAATGGATTTATGGACCAGTGGTCAAAATGCTCGACAAGCGAGCTGAGACCATCGAAAAGAGCATGAAACAGGCTAAGGAAGTCGAGGAACGGGTAGCTAAATTGGAAACTGAAAGACACGAAGTTATCTCAGCCGCCAAAGCTGAAGCTTCACATCGTATCGAGGAAGCTCAGGGTACAGCCGAAGCTCGCAAGAATGATATTTTGGTGGCGGCTAAGGTTGAAGTTGAACGGGTTGTTAAGTCCGGTAAGGAACAATTAGTCAAAGAAAAAGAAGCCATGATTCGTGAAGTTAAAACCGAAATCGCTGAAATCGCGGTGGCCGCGGCCAAACAAGTTTTAAAGGAATCAATTTCAGAAAAAGAATCTAAGAAATTGGCTGAGCAGGCGGTGGATAAGTTGGTGTAGAAGTATTTATTGGAGTTCAGGTTGTTCAATTGTTCAAGTTGTTCACAATCGGATCGGATCACCACCAAAAATGAACAATTTGAACAAATGAACAATTTGAACAAATCGAACGATTTATGAAAAAAATTAATGCCAGAAAATTTGCTTTGGTGCTGGTTGAGGCGGTTGAGGGCAAGACTGAAAAAGAAATGGAAAAGATTATTGGGGAATTTATTTCTTATCTGTCCGAACAGCGTCTGCTTGCTCATTGGCGAGAAATTGTCCGTAGTCTGGACTCGGTCTGGAAGGAAAAATATGGTGCGGCCAACGTTACAATAACTTCTGCTCATTCGTTGTCAGAAAAATCTCGCAAGGCTTTAGAAAAAGCCGCGGCTGGAGCTGAAGTTATCGAACTGGTTGATCCCGAGCTCATCGGTGGCGCTATTGTCAGAATCGACGACCGAATTTTCGACAGCTCAATCTCCGGTGCTCTTAATTCCTTGAAACAAACTTTGGTAAAATAAAAATTTCCTTCGTCCCCTTCCGCCCCTTAAACCCCTTAAACCCCTCCAAGTATGCCTACAAAAAACGATATCATCTCCGCCTTAAAAAAACAGGTCGAGGCTTTCAAAACCGAAGCTAAGGAAGAAAAAGTTGGCACAGTTATTTCGGTCGGCGACGGCGTGGCTCGCATTAGTGGTCTCTCCGAATGTCAGGCTTCGGAAATGCTTTTGTTTCCTGGTGATGTTTATGGTGTAGCTTTGAACTTGGAAGAAGAGACTGTCGGTTCAATCATTCTTGGCGACGCTTCGGAAATTAAGGAGGGTGACACGGTTAAATCAACCGGTCGTATTTTGTCTGTTCCGGTTTCCGACGAAGTGATTGGTCGTGTTATCGATCCGCTCGGTAATCCGCTCGACGGCAAGGGCGCTATCAAAGCCGAGGTTTATCAACCAATCGAAAAAATCGCGCCAGGTGTCATGACCCGAAAATCAGTTACCGTGCCTCTTCACACCGGTATCAAATGTATCGATGCCATGATCCCAATTGGTCGTGGTCAGCGTGAGCTCATCATTGGCGATCGTCAGGTGGGTAAAACTGCTTTGGCCATCGACACGATTTTGAACCAAAAAGGTGAGAATATAAAATGTATTTACGTGGCTATTGGTCAAAAGGAATCCAAGATTGCCAAAATTGTGGCCCGTCTTGAAGAAGCTGGAGCTATGGAATACACCACCATCGTTATTGCCGGTGCTTCCGATCCAGCTCCAATGTCATTTATTGCTCCATATTCCGGTTGTGCTATTGGTGAGTATTTTATGGCCAGAGGCGAGGATGTTTTGGTGATTTACGATGACCTTTCCAAACACGCTTGGGCTTATCGCGAAATTTCATTATTGCTTCGTCGCCCACCAGGTCGTGAAGCTTATCCTGGCGATGTTTTTTACCTGCACTCTCGTTTGCTCGAACGGGCCGCTCGTCTTGATGAGAAAAACGGTGGTGGTTCTTTAACCGCTTTACCAATTATTGAAACTCAAGCCGGTGACGTTTCAGCTTACATTCCAACCAACGTCATCTCCATCACCGACGGTCAGATTTTCTTGGAAACCGATATGTTCTACCGTGGCATTCGTCCGGCTTTAAACATTGGTATTTCAGTTTCTCGTGTCGGTTCAGCGGCTCAAACCAAAGCCATGAAAAAAGTGGCTGGTAAGCTTCGTTTGGACTTGGCTCAATTCCGCGAACTCGAAGCTTTCGCTCAATTCGCCACCGATCTTGATGAGGGCACCAAAAAACAAATCGAACGTGGTCGTCGTGCCGTCGAAGTCACCAAACAACCACAGTATCAACCAATGCCATTCGAAAATCAGGTGACAATTCTTTTCGCCGTCACCAATGGTTTGATCGATGAAGTTCCAGTTGAACAAGTACAAGCCTGGGAAGCCGGTTTTCATACTTTCATGAGGGCGGAGAAGAACGGTTTGCTCGAGACAATTAAAACTGAAAGAGATTTATCAGAAGCAACTTCAGAAGGCTTGAAACAAGCAATTGCGGAATTTAAGGAAATTTTTTCTGGAAAATAATAAAGTGATGGAGTGTTGGTATAAAGTGATGAAGTGATGGGGTGATGGAAAGATTTTTAAAGAAATAATTTTCCAATAACTCCACCACTCTCTCCACCACTCCATCACTCTATCACCTCCACCACTCCACCTATGGCACTAAGCACCCGGGCTATCCGTCGTCGGATCAAGTCCGTTAAAAACACCAGTAAGATCACCAAGGCCATGGAATTGGTCTCGGCCAGCAAAATGCGCAAGGCTGTGTCTTCGGTTTTAATGTCGCGGCCTTTTGCTCGTTTGGCTTGGGAGACAGTCGCCTCAATCGGTGCGGTTATCGATGTATCTTTGCATCCACTCCTCAGAAAAGAAAAAAAGAGCCAGCGGGTTCTTTTAATTCTTTTAACTTCTGATCGCGGTTTGGCTGGTGGTTTCAATGCCAATATAAATAAAAAAGTTGTTCAAATTGTCAAAGATAACGGTTCGGAAAATATTGATGTGATTGCGGTTGGCCGCAAGGGTGCAGATACCGCTCGACGTTTGAAATTAAATCTTATCGCGAGTTTTACTGGTATTACCAATAATCCGAAGTTCGAGGAAACTTTACCAATTGGCAAAATGGCGGTTGAAGATTTTATAAAAGAAAAATACGATCAGGTGATTTTGGCTTACACCGATTTCATCTCGGCCGTGAATCAACAACCAGTAGTTTTGGAATTATTGCCATTAGGTTCGGTAAATGAATTTAATGACACGCGGCGAGATTCCTCTCTGGCTCGGAATGACGGGCGGGCTAGAGAATACAAGTTTGAGCCAAATCCAGAAGCCGTGCTTAACCGTCTGCTGCCGCGTTTGGTTGAGACTATGGTTTACCAGGCTGTGCTCGAGTCCGCAGCTTCCGAACACTCATCTCGTATGCTGGCCATGCGCAATGCCTCAGATGCCGCCGGCGACATGATCGATTCATTAACCTTTACATATAATCAATTCCGCCAAGCCGCCATTACCCGCGAAATCGCGGAGATTAGCGGCGGTAAAGCGGCGTTGGAATAGGTGACGGAGTGATGGTTGAAGTGATGGAGTGATGAAGTGATTGATTAAAATAAATTTATGATAAATAATTTTCTTGATTTACGAACCTGGCAAGAAAGTCGATTGCTTGTTAAAGAAATTTATCGAATTATTGAAAAATTTCCAGATTTTGAAAAATATAATATCATGTCACAACTTCGTTCTTCGGCTGTGTCGATTGCGGCTAATATTGCTGAAGGAATGGGTCGGTCTACCACAAAAGATTTATGTCGATTTCTTATTCAAGCCAGAGGTTCATTGCATGAAACAATTTCCCATTTAATTTTGGCTAAAGATTTAGGGTATATTTCCGATCAAGATTTAAAAGAACTGGAAAATAGATATTGGGGACTTAATGTCGGAATTAATAATCATATTAATAGTTTAAAAGATGGTGATAATTTTAAATAAAATTAAATCGAAAAATCCACCACTCCATCACTTTTGCCACTAAATCACTCCATCACTCTTACTTTTATGACCACACAACAAAAACCCACCATTGCCCAAATCATCGGACCAGTTATCGACGTTCGGTTCGAAGGCGAATTGCCAAAAATTTATACCGCCTTGGAAATCAAACGACCAGGTGAGGCTTCTTTGATCCTTGAAGTGGCTCAGCATCTTGGTTCTGGTTTGGTTCGCACTATTGCCATGTCTTCCACCGACGGTTTGCGTCGCGGTATGGAAGTCGAGGTACTCGATGGTCCTATCAGTATGCCAGTTGGTCCAGAAACCCTGGGTCGTATGTTAAACGTAACCGGTGAGCCAATCGATGACATGCCGGCACCAAAAACCAAAAAACGCAGTCCAATCCATCGTGCTGCACCAGAATTTATCGAACAATCAACCAAGTACGAGATTTTTGAAACCGGTATCAAAGTTATCGATCTTATCTGTCCGTTTTTGAAAGGTGGAAAAATCGGTTTGTTCGGTGGCGCTGGTGTTGGTAAGACAGTTATTATTCAAGAACTCATCCACAACATTGCCAAAGAGCACGGCGGCTACTCAGTCTTTGCTGGTGTCGGCGAACGTACTCGCGAGGGTAATGACTTGTATCATGAAATGAAAAATTCCGGTGTGTTAGAAAAGACGGCGATGGTCTTTGGACAAATGAACGAACCGCCTGGCGCTCGCGCTCGGGTGGCTCTCTCAGGTTTAACCTTGGCTGAATATTTCCGCGATGACGAAGGCCGCGATGTTTTGCTGTTCGTCGACAACATTTTTCGTTTCACCCAAGCTGGCTCCGAAGTTTCTTCACTTCTTGGTCGTATTCCATCAGCTGTGGGTTATCAGCCAAACTTGGCGACTGAAATGGGCGCGCTTCAGGAACGTATTACTTCCACCAAAAAAGGTTCCATCACTTCCATTCAAGCGGTTTATGTGCCAGCTGACGACTTAACTGACCCGGCTCCGGCCACCACCTTCGGTCACCTTGACTCAACTGTGGTGCTGGCTCGTGAACTCGCTGCTCTTGGTATCTATCCAGCCGTCGATCCACTCGACTCATCTTCCACAGTTCTTGACCCAGTTATTGTTGGCGAAGAACATTACCAAGTTGCTCGCCAGGTGCAAAAAGTTTTGCAGCGTTATAAAGATTTGCAGGATATTATTGCTATTCTGGGTATGGAAGAATTGTCCGAAGAAGATAAACTCACAGTTTCTCGCGCTCGCAAAATGCAAAAATTTTTGTCCCAACCATTTGCCGTGGCCGAAACTTTTACCGGTCGTTCAGGCAAATACGTAAAACTCGCCGACACTGTTCGTGCCTTCAAAGAAATTTTGGAAGGTAAACATGATGACAAACCGGAGCAGGCGTTTTATATGGTTGGCGGGATTGAAGAGGTAGTTGGTTAAATTATTGAATTATTTAATTATCGAATTATTGAATTTTGGAAGTTCGATTTCTTAGATTGTAAGTTTCCTTCATTCGATATTCTTCCCCATTTGTCATCCTGAGCCAGTCTTCGATAGGCCTCAGACCATGAGCCCAGTCGAATGGAGAAGGATCTCGCCACGTTACTTCAACCAACATTCGTTGATTCGTGTCACAATTCGTCCCGCCTCTTAGGCTCGGACGGGATCCCGCCAAAGGCCTCCGTCGGCGGGATGATTCGTAACCCTATGAAAAAACTCACAATTAAAATTGTCACGCCAGAACGCATTGTCTTCGAAGGTGAAGCCGAGTCTTTGAGTGTTATGACTGAAACCGGTGAAATCACCGTGTTGCCGGATCATATTCCTCTCATTACCTCGCTTCGACCTGGTGAAATGCGTTTGAAACAGGACGGTGAAGAACAACTGATGGTTATTTCCACCGGCTTTCTTGAAGTTCGTCCGGGCAATCAAATTGTGATTTTGGCTGACACGGCCGAACGAGTTGAAGAACTTGAACTCGAGAAAATCGAAAAGGCTCGCGATGACGCCAGAAAAATTCTGGCCGAAAAACGCCTGGTCGACGACGTTGCCACCATGTCCGCCGCGGCCGCTCTGGAACGCGAATTAGCCAGATACAAAGTCGCGCTGAAAAAAAGAAAAGTTCCGCATCAGGTTATTAATAATTAAAGTGCTGGAAGTGATGGAGTGTTGGTGTAAAGTGATGGGATGATGGAAATATTTTTAAAGAAATAATTTCCCATAATTCCACCACTCCACCACTCAATCACTCGTCCACCACTCCATCACTCCCAATATGCACCATTGCCACCACGCCCTCATCCGTTGCATGGATTTCCGTCTCCAAAAAGCCGTCGATGAATGGATGGAAGAAAACCACTTACCTGACGACTGCGATATGATTTCGGTGGCCGGAGCCGGTAAAGATGTTTTGGTAAATCCCGATGGTTTTGTAGCTACGCAAATTGGTCTCTCAAAAAAACTTCACGATACAAAAACTGTTTTGTTAATGCACCACATGGATTGCGGCGCTTACGGCGGTCACTCAGCTTTCGAAAATCTTGAAGCGGAAAAAGAATTTCAGGTAAGAGAGATGAAAAAAATCAAAGAAATTATCGAAAGCAAAAATTCTGAGATGGAAGTTAAAATGTTACTGGCTCACATTGATGACGATGGGGAAGTGGAGATTGAGGCAGTTGGTTGAAATATTTAATTATTCCCCCGCCGTCATAGGCC
>JAGVPA010000068.1 GCA_020052445.1 bacterium | reverse complement strand
TGCGGTCTTTGGAACTTCCATCTTCGATATACGTCATAATCTCAACTTTCATGGGATTATTATGTTTGTCGAGGAATAATATGGCAACAGGTCTAATAAACAACAAAGATAGAATTCTATCCCAAAACGGCTGATATTTATACCACGGAGATTATTTTTGTCAATGAAAAAACCACACAAGGGCCGATCCACCTTCGCTTAAAGCTTCGGTGGATAGGTCGGCCTTGTGTGGTTTTTAATCTTACTCAATTTCTCCATCGTTCAGATCTTCGTTCTCAAAACCCCGATGCATCATGCCGCGACCTGGGCCACGACCAGCACCTGGTCCGCGACCGAAACGCAGAAATCTTTCTGGGACATTATTATCCGCCGCCCACTGTTTCAAATCTTCCCGTTCCGATTCCATGGCTGACTGAATTTCTTCTGGGGTTTGACCGCGCAAACCTTCGCGGAAATTTTTGATTTCAGTGTGTTTGCCCAAAATACTATCAGCTTGTTCTTGGGTTAATTCACCATCGAGAACCGCTTGATCCAGAAAGGCTTCATAACGCGCCTGAAAATTCACCTGTTTCTGATCGCGAAATTCGTCGAAAATCGCTTGGACATCAGTGGTTTCCAAATTAAATTTTTCCGCCAACCAACTGATTAAACCAGACCTACCTTTTTCAGGACTCTCGGTGGCATTTTGAGCCGCAAATGTGGTTCCAATACCAACCGCCCCAGTTCCGAGCGCGGCGACAATGGCCGTAATGGCAAAAATCTTTGTAGTTTTGTTCATAGGTTATGAAATTAAAGTGAATTAATCTTGTGCACAATTTTATAGTAACAAATGGCCAATGAAGAAACTATGAAGACTTGACGATCGGTAGAGATAAAGTAACTGTCGTTCCCTGCTCCGGCAGACTAATAATTTTAATTGAACCGTTTAATTGTTCGATTATTGAACGAACGATCGAGAGTCCGAGTCCGCTGCCGCCAGTTTGTCGGGAACGACTTTTATCCACGCGATAAAAACGATCGAAAATTTTAGTCAGATCTTTTTTGGCAATACCAATACCGGTGTCAGCGACAAAAATTTTAACTTCACGAGGTTCAACTTCAATTTTTATCGTCACCTGCCCACCCGGTTTATTATAAAGAATGGCGTTCTTGATAACATTGCTCAAAACTTGAGACAACATTTCTTTATCGGAGAAAACTTTAATTTCAATTTTTTCGGTTTTTTCAAAACCAAGTGTCACTTCGTGTTGTTGAGCCAAAGTTTCCAAACGATCGACAGTATCTTTAATCAACGACAACAAATCGAGTGAAACAAACTTCGGCTGAACTCTGGCTTCCTCGTCAAAACGAGAAAGCGCTAATAAATTTTCGACCAAACGACTCATACGTCCGACTTCCTCAAGATTGCTGGTGATACGTTGACGATCAACTTCTTGCTGGCTAACCAACATTTCGTTTTCCAAATCGGTTTGCAAAATAGCTAATGGTGTTCGGAGTTCGTGTGAAGCATCACCCAAAAATTGTTTCTGCGAATCATAAGCCGCCTTAATCGGTTTCAAAGTCAGACCGGCTAACCAGTAGCTTAAAACACCAGCCAAGATTAAAAAGAAACCATCGACAAATAAAAGCGAAAACAAAAGATCACCCCGAACTTCCTCAGAAGTCGGCGGTGGTGGCATTTCACCGATAATTAAACGTTGATCATTAACTCGAACGCTGAATCTTTCAAAACGGTTTTCTAAACGCTGAGAAAAAGCCGAATAAGTAATGCCACTCGAAAAAAATAAAATTACCGCGAGTAAGGCGACATAAATAATCGTCAAAGACAAACGGGCTCGATAAAAACGATCACTAGGAAAGCCGGTAGCCTTTGCCCCAAATTGTTTGAATACGTTTAGCATATTTTTTCGGTAATTTTTTTCGCAAATTTTTTAAATGGACATCGACCACGTTACTGAAAGAATCAAAAAACCTGTCCCAAACATGAGACAAAATATCTTCGCGACCAACGACGACATTTTTATTTCGCAAAAGATATTCGAGCAAACCGTACTCACGCAAAGTCAGATCAATTTCTTTATCATTTATAGTAAGCTTCTGCGAACTTGTATCCAATTTCATTTCATCGAGTTCAAGAACATTATTTGAAACTGTCGAAGTCCGTCGCATAAGTGTCCGAATCCGCGCCACCAGTTCCTCGAAGGAAAACGGTTTGACCAAATAATCATCACCGCCCAAATCCAGACCGAAAATTTTGTCTTCCAAACTATCTTTAGCCGTCAGAAAAAGCACCGGTGTGTTGACATTGAATTTTCGCAAATTTCGACAAACCGCAAAACCGTCACGTTTCGGCATCATGACATCAAGAATAATCACATCATACTTATTCAACCGAGCCAATTTTTCCCCTTCTTCCCCATCAAAAGCAAAATCCACCGCATAACCACGGTTTTGCAGACCAAGTACTAGGCCTTTGTTTAGTTTTGGCTCGTCTTCGACGACCAGGAGTTTCATAGTGTCTTTAATATAGCCGAAAAAACATGAAGAGAGAATGAAGGATTGCAAAAAATGGCTTGTTTGAGCCACATTAAACAAATTTTCTACTAAAAAAATCACCCAAGGGCCGACCTGTCCACCGAAGCTCAGCGAAGGTGGATCGGCCCTTGTATGATATTTTAAAATCATTATTTTTATTTCCGACCCATCACCAAAACAATAACCGCTGAAGCAACAACCAAAACTGGCAAAATAATAAAACCTGGCGGGGTGCGAATAACGAATCGATTATCCCGCCGACGGAGGCCTTTGGCGGGATCCCGCTCCGAGGCCTACGAGGCGGGACGAATTTACGAATCTACAAAT
>JAGVPA010000072.1 GCA_020052445.1 bacterium | reverse complement strand
TAATTGAAACTTGCAAAAAACAAAATTTAAACATACTCGATTCTCTAAAACAAATTTACTTGGGACGGTTTGTTTTTGAGGTACCTGAGTAGTTACAATTTTGAAAGTTGTTCAGAAACCGAAGCTAAAAGATTACGTATTGTTTAAAACACTCCCCAAAACCTACTGTGACTTTTCTTTGCTGGCCCAAAGAAAAGTCACCAAAAGAAATAGCCTTTATCAACGGACCCTTTGTCTGACGCTGATCAAACCGTGTTACTCCTAGGCTTTTCTCTTGCAGATCACCTTTTGCCAGAAGTTATTCCTTAAAAATAATTCGTTGAGGAATAACTTCTCTTACGATTCTCAATTCGGGGTCAAAAGAGAGAATTAAGCAAATTAGGTTATCGTCCTACTTTCATAACAGTTCAGAGCAGGCGCAAGCCAAAGGGTTCAGTGGGGTGGATCGCGGGTTTTTTCAAAAAAACCGAAAAACTCAATCAAACCAAAATTGAAAACGCGTAATAGAGAAAAGGAGAATAACCACGGCAATAATAAACAAAGGTAAACTGGTTTTCTTGATCAAATTGGTTTTTGATTTCACCGAAAATACAATAATTAAAGCTACAACCGACGAAATTCCCAGCCAGAAAAAATTGTTGATAAAAATATCCGACCAAATATCTGCTGGCACACTGGCCGCCATTGGCGGTGGTGGCAACTCGATGGAACGCAACGGAAAACCAGTTGTCGAGATACTCGGCAAATCCAGACCCCAGTGTTTTAACGATTGCTCGGGCGGTAAATCTCGAACTGAGAGTAACCAGGAGAGTATTGATGATAATTGGAATAGAAATAATATCAAGGAAACGACAAAGGAAACTAAGGCTTGTTTTTTAAACCTGGCAACCAAAAAAACTATCGACAAAACAAGAAACGGTAAAGCATAAAGAAAACCGAAACCTGTAAACAAACTAACAAAACCGATAATCAAACTCACTGGCAAGATAATCGGCAAAGCAAAGATGTAAATAAAGAAATCCATAGTTTTTTATTTATTTTTTTCAATCGAAACACAACCAAAAGAATAAGTACTCAAAGCTTCAAATAAAAATTCACCACCTTCTTCTTTTTCAAGTTCGGCAAATGAAGGCAAACTTGCCTTTTCCCCAATTTCTTTTAACCAAGTTAAAGCTCTTCGAGTAGCATCACGCTCGAGTATTCTCTCTGGTTCACTGACAAAAAATAATAATTCTTTAATTAAAGGTTGATTAAAAATTTCATTTTCTCTTTCTTCCATTTCTTTGTCTAAACGATCAAATCTTTCCTTGCTCATTTCGTAAGTTCCGTTTTCCTTAGCTGTCTCTTTTTCGTCTAACAAATCGTGAATTTTATCGGCAAGCAAAATTGCTTGTTCTTCGATTTCATCGCTAAGCGTATCAATTTCATCTAATCTAGAAACAAAAACTAAGAACTTTTTACGAAATCTTGGCCGAATATTTTTTAATGGTAAATGTTCTAAAACCCTACGCACATCACCCAACTGAGCAGCAAAAGATATACCTCTCTTTTTTCTTATAGCCCTAGTGATACCGTCTAGTACTTCCTGGTCTTCGCCCAAAACCATATTTTCCGAGAAACTAACGTCCTCGTATTGAGCATAATGTCCTATCTCGTGCAAAATTGTAGCGATCTCGATCACGGACACTGGTTCACCCACGCGAAGTTCTTCGGAAATATTTTCAGAACGAACAATACATCTTTTTTCATCTTCGGCGATAAATATTGGGAAATCTTTTGGTAGACCGGTAATTTCATGTACATCAAACCGACCTTTATCGGTCACTATCACTAGTTCGGTTATTTTTCTTCTCGGTTCACCTCGTTCTGGCACTGCCAAAACTTTATATTCACAAACAAAACTCGAACCATCTCGCAATTCAATTCTTGCCTCATGTTTTGTTTCTCGTGACCTAATTTTTATCTCAAATAATGGTTTAGGTGTTTCAGAAGACATTTTCATAAAATTACAGAACTTGGAAATTAAATATGCAAAAGACAATCACAGGGTTTATTTTTTAGAATTACTTTTTGCTCGGCAATCGTGTTAATAAAAACTGTCTGATCTTTTTTGCCCTGAGCTAATTTTTCATCGAGTGGCGTGTGATGCTGATAACCGCGACGGAAAAATTCGGCCACTAAAAGTTCGTGACGATCAAAAAGCGCTCGGGTTTTTCCGACCCAACGCAAAGTCTCCGGATGACGAGAGTAGCCGCCTTGAGCCTGGTGTTTAGTCAGAATATTCCAAAGCCCGTGCAACTCTCGATGCTCGGCCAGCAAATGTTTTCGACACAAATGTTTTGGATGAAGACCCCAAACTCGCATATGCCTAAAAAAATTTCAAAAAAACCAAATTGAGTAAAGACAAAACTAATTAATCTTTAATAAAAAATCGAACGATAAAATAAATGGCTGTCGAAATAAATAATACCAACCAAAGCCATAAAAAGCCAGTCAGATAATTATAGAAAGACAAACCCAATATAATTCCGAGCGAGAGGAGGCAGATTTTTATCAAACCAATCTCCCACCACTTAAACGATCGAGCGATGAAAATTTTCATAGTTTTTTGATTAATTTTTGTTAAATCTCAACTCCCAAATCTCGTAATTGTTCAATCAGCATTTCTGTACTCTGAAAACGAACGGGAATATAACCTATCTCCTCGGCCGTCGAAAGACTGTGTTCGGAATCATCGATGAAAACCAATTCCGTGATTGGTACCTTGAGTTCGGCGGCAAACTTTAAAAAAGCTTCTGGTTCCGGTTTCATTAAACCGATTTCAGCTGAGAATAAAGTTACTTGAAAAAGTTTGAGACATTCCTGGGTTCGAATACGCTGTGCACCTTCGGCCGAAGCATTGCTTAAAAGACCGAGCTTCCAACCTTGTTTTTTTAGTCGTTCGAGTAATTCAACCATAGCCTGGCTAACTTCACCCTTCGGTCGAGCTTGGACAAACTTCATAAATACCTCAAGACGGTCAACTAATCCGAGTTCGGATAAAATATTACTCCACATTTCCGTCGCTTGATCAAAAGCTCGGCTGTTCGCACCTTTGTTGATTAAATGATTGTGCAAAAAATAAGCGCGGCGAAAACTTTCATTATCAACACCGAGAAATTCCGAAGCAACATTAGAAAAACTTCCGTCAATATGTTGCAGAATAACTCCGCCCCAATCAAACCCGATGGCCCCAGGCTTTTTCATACAAAAGGAGTATATCACTCCCAGCCCCACCTCGACCATAACAAAAACCCCGACGGTTTAAGTCGAGGTTTTAAAAATCTTATTTTTTCTTTTTAGCCACAACTTTCTTAGCTGCGACTTTAGTCTTTTTCTCCTTAACAACTTCTTTGACTTCAATTTCTTCAACCGCTTTTTTAACTTCAGGCTTTTTGGTTTTAACTTCCGAAACCTCTGGAGCTAAAATTTTGATGAGTTTGTCGATTTTGAGGTTTAACATTTTGATTTGTTCCATCATTTCACCAGAGTCTTGATTACCACCACCGCTGACCGGGGCTTTTCTTTCGAAACAATCATTGCAATAAACCGGTTTGCCGCTGGATGGTCTGAAAGGCACTTGGCAATTCTTACCGCATTTGACGCAAACTGCGTCGTGCATTGGTCGGTCTTCATAACTTGGTCGGTCGAATCTTTCGCGTCGTTCGCCGCCAAAATTACTTGGTGGACGGCTAACGCCTTCGTTTTGTTGTTTTACAGCAAAACAACTGCTACAAAAAATTGGTCGATCACCAGTTGGTCTAAAAGGTACTTCACAACCAGCGCCACATTCGTTACAAACAGCTTTATGCATTGGGGGACGGGGGCCACTATTACCACCAAAGCCGCGTCCTGAACCGCGACCGTCTCGATTATAATTATCCATACGTATATTTTTAGGACTTTCTCATTTGAGTGCAGAACGAGGAAAGGCCTAGATTTTTTTGTGAAACGTATCAACATACGTTGAGCAAAAAAATCCAGGTTTTGACGAAGTTATGTGCCAAATGAGGAAGTCCTGATTTTTAGTTATTTACTCCCGAGAAGTTAACATATTTTCCGATAAAAAACAATAGACGAACCTTGATCCTTGATAAAATCATTTATTAATTAAGCGGCAATTTTTTCTTGAAGATATGAATTCAAACTTTTTCCGCGAGCTTTTGCTTCCAAAGCGATTTTTTCATGTAAATACGGATTAATGCGTACCATAAATTTTCCACTGAAGGTTTGTGTTCTGTCGGGGGCTGGGATTAATTTCTTTTTTCCACGGGCTGATTTTCGAGCCTTAATTTCTTCTTGCACGGCCAACGAAATTCCTTTTTCCAATTCAACTAAATTATCACCAAAAACCACGCTGTTAAAAGCGGGAATAATCGCCTTATAGCCGGTCGAGTCACCATCAGAAATATGGTGAACAATATAATCGTATTCAATCGTATTTTTTTTCATATCTGATACTATTTGTAAAGACAAATATTTGACGAATATTTGAAGCGTTTATAATAGAATCACTTTATTTGGCAGATGAGTAAATAGGTTCTTTAAATCTTGAATATTAGTTTGAATCGTTTTTGTTGTAACCCCGGGAGAAAAAAGATAATCAGAAAACTCGTAAATCGACGGGTCAATAATAATAGTAATATCTTCTGAAAAGCCAAACGGTGCAACACATCCCGGCGTGCACGATATAACATTTCTCACATCTTCCTCTGAAGCAATGGAAACTTTTGTTCCTAAAATACTTTTTAATAAAGAAAAATCCACACGCTTTCCCTGGATTGTGACGTAAAGATAGTATTTTTTGTCATTTCCTTTTAAGAAAACATTTTTGCTCTCTACACCAACCCAACCAAATCTCGCCTTTTCTTTCTCAGCATCATTATACGACAAAATCGGATCATGATCGTATTCACGAAAACGAATATTATGTTCGTTTAGTAGTTTAATGATATTTTGATAAAGAGATTCCATAAAGCAAACCGAGTTTAGAACGAAGAACCGGCTCGTCGATAAGAGAAACGGAATCGCTAAACTGATCGATGGAACCTATTAACGGTAATTTACGAATTTTTTTATCGTGTATTTGATCAAGAAGCGCCTCGATTATTTTATCTCCACCAATAACAAGATATGGGCGGTCGTGATATTTATGAACTTTTGGATCTATGGGTTTAGTAATACCGAGAGCATTGTGCATTAAAATAATCTCTTTGTACGCCACAGACAGCGCTTTCTCTCGTTTTTTCCAAGTTGAACAGTTTAAAACTTCGTTAAATGTCCGGTTGAGTTTTTTTGATACTGCTAATTTTTGAAAAGCGCTACCAAACCACTTACTGTACGGGACATACTTTTTTTCCATCAAAAAACCAAGCCGCATTAAAGATTGAACAATGCGAGCAGCAATAATCTGAGAACCGATTTCGTCTCCAACATCTCCGGCTCGACCAACAAATGCCTCCTCCTCAAAAATCTTTTTCCATTGCGACGCCAACAAATATTTCCAGACGTCGTCAGGATAATAGTTCAATTTTTCCCTCACTGACCTCAACTCTCCATTATCATCACGAAATATCTTGCCGCTTGTTAAAGTAAGTAAACGGTGTTCGTTTAAAGTAAGCCAATTTAAGTGAGATAAACGCCTCCCTAATTTTTGTCCTAAATATTCTTCAAAAAAACCAGAAACTGAATAAACGAATCTCGACCGTAAATCGGAAACATTTTCAGTTTTTATTTTATGTCCCAAATATTCATTGGGTAAGGAAATTCGCAGGTACTTTTCTAAAGTTTTTCCATAAGTTCGAAAATCTTTTTCGCTAAGAAAAACAAAAAATCTAGGCCGCCAGTCATGGTCGGTCGACATTTCCGTATCAAAACCCAAGACTTCCGATCCTGGACCAATAAGTCCGGCGCCAAATTTTAAATTAGGATATTTAGTTTTAATAAGCGGCTCGGCCACATCGTGAAAAAATTTCTCACTTATTTGAAGCCCGCCTATAAAATTACGATTCATAATATTTCAATTATAACACTTTCGCAATAATAATGATTCCCTAACCTCCAAATTTCTCCACCAACAATTCTCGACCAACTTTCGCCCATTCGGTTTGTCCAATTATCTCCATCTCAATTATATAATCAGCTAAAAGATTTTTTCCTGTCTCATTATCCGAAATTTGAGATAAGTATTTTGAGAGAAAAGCGAAATGTACGGATTCGCGGGTTGCTTTGTCGTCAATTTGCAACCACAATTTTTGTTCAAAAGCCCGCTTTACAAAATCCGTATCCTCTAAACCGGCGTTAATCAAATCCATGAGTTGCTGCTGTTCCTCGGGCTCGGAAATACCAGTGTAGGCACCTTCGGGAATCTGTCCAGAAATCGAATCCAGTCTGGCTGATAAATACTCATCCAAATTCTCGGAGTTATATGGAATCTCCGCCACCGCATAAGCCGGTTTCATCGACAGACCGATGCGCTCTGAATGATTGGCCAGATCCATGACCGAAAAAGCCGAGACAATATCTTGAGTTTGTTTGAATGAGAGATCAGAATCGACCAATTGATACAAAAGATATTCCCAAACCGTATCCAACTGAGAATTATTGGTCGGTGTAAACTTAACCAAAAGTTGTTTTAAAAAAGTTGAATGATTATGCGCTCGCTGCGGTTCGCCAATGGCATAACCTTGACGCAGACGAAGCCACTGCAAAGTCTCCGTCGTCGGCAAACCAAGCAAACGAAAGGCGCCGAGGGCTTCGGAAAAACCGACCACCACCACATAATCGGCTTTCTGTCCCAAAATATTTTCAATCTGCGTTATGCCATAATCGAGCCCGCCAATACCGCAAGCGTTCGAAACATAATAATCACTCGGCAAATGTCCGGTACCCGGCAAAGGTGAATAAGTTCCCCGCGGCACGGCCGTAATATTCACAGTCTGATTAGTTTTATCGATCTCAATGAATTGGATGGCATCGCAATGTCCCAAAGTACTGCCGGAACGAGAATCCAAGCCGATAAGGAGCACCTTCACAATTCCCTGCTCGTCAAAAGGCTCGGCGTCTTCCCCACCAAGCTGCACCGAACGACGAGTATCGATAACCGATTGAATTTGCGTCTGCAGGTCTTGTTCAACCTTTCTTGCTTCAGCTGATTGTTGATAGGAAACAATCGATTGAACAACAAACCAACCACCAATGCCTAGCAAAATAACCGAACCGACAATTAGTAGAACATTACGACGTTTCATAGCTTTTTCTAAAAATAACTTTACACGATTTTGAAATAAAAGGCGAAAAAAAATTCCTCAACTTTTATTGAGGAATTTTTGATGGTCTTTTACTTTAAAAAACACTATTCCGACAGACTCCCGTCTGAATTGATTGTTCGTTCTATTAAACCTGGCAATCTAACCAGCAAACCGTCTGAAGGGCTGACGGCAAAAGCGACGATTTTATAAGGACGATCATTACGAAGATCATTGGGAATATTAAGCTCTATTTCAAAACCCTGTTGTTCACCCACAAAATCATTTTCAAAGGCCGCCTCTACATCGAGACGTTCGACTCCAGTAAAACCACCACCCAAATAACGCTTATTTCTACAAACATTATCAAAATCAGTAAGACGGTCACAGGCGTAAAAAAGAACAGCTACGTGCTCCTCGGTTACAAGATAACCATCGGCATCAAAAGCCCAACCATAGGCGGTATTGTTTTCGATAGTATCGAACGCGCCATGAATTCCGCCATTAAGTCCGGTAAAATTTACTGTACCAATAAGCGTTTGGCCGGTATTTTTGTTAATTGGTTCACAACCACGAGGCGCACAATCTTCGATAATGTTGCTGGCCCAGACATAAATAGTATGAGACTCACCGTCGTACAGCTCGCGCGGAATGGCGATTTCAAAACCAAAATTATCATTTTCTAAACCAAAGGCCGCCGCCACATCTGGTCGAGGATTATAAGCACTGTCAAAAGTAATAAGATCGGCTTGGGTAACAACAGTCTCGGTTGTGCTAAGAGCCACAAAAACGGAATCGTTTGGGGTGTATGGGTCATAAGCCCAACCGGAAATATAGGCTGTTTGTCCAACAACATCTCCTTCGTTTTGAAGCCACCAACCATCAACATAACCTTTGGTTGGCAAAGGAGCTGGAAAAGTATGAGCTTGGACAATTCCAAAGATGAAAAAAGCTCCAAGAACTAGGAAGAGACCAAAAATAATCATCGTTCGTTTCATAAAATATATTTAGAAGAAATTTAATTGTTTTTTAAATCTGTGCCAAAATAACCACATAATTCTTACCATAAAATTTGGCACACTTGGGACAGGTGGTGTAGAAAAAATATACTTTTTTTGATACCTGACCTTTGGTTTTTACAAAAGTTTCCATTTCCTTTATCCACTTACCAATATTCTGAAAAGATCCTTCAAAAACTTTGCTCAAAAAAGTGCCTGATATTTTTATCATCTCGGCTCCCGGCACTTCTTTGCTTACCGCAATATAAACGTCGGCGCCCCAAAGGGATTTTTCGTCCGAAAGTATAATCGGTTCCGCAGCCAGCGCCGCTGCCGCTTTAATTTTTTTCATATTCCTGGTCATAACCTGACCAAAATTCAACGGAATTCTAAAAGCGCTCACCACGTGATCTTTTAAAAATAACTTATTCTCCCGGGTTATTTCTTTCTCATCCCAAGGCTCGGGATTAAATTTTAAACAACAGCCAGTTTCCGATGGTTCATAAAGTTTATCCATATTTTTTAGCATCTTAAACAAATTTAATTAAACTAGCGATTATTAAAACCACACCCGCTCCCAAAAGACACCCGGCCATTTTACCAACCGACGAACCAAGCATTGTCCTATTTTCAACGACATTTTTCTTTTTCATTTTTTCGGCCATAAACCCCTCAAAAATTCCAGCAATACCATCGGTTAAAGAATTACCCACCACGCCGCCAATAACCGCGCCAACCGTACCAGCCATTTCGCCACCAAAAATCGCCAAAATAGCTAAAATACCATTATCAATTAAACCAAAAATAATGTCTGGCCAGATTGAACTAACAGTTATTTTAAAGGGTAATAAAGATAACAAACAAATAATTCCCAAACCAAAAATAACAAAACCGATTAACCAAGAATTATAAATAAAATAAAGACTGACAAAAAAAATTATTAAACAGAGAAAAAGAATATTTATAACCGCAACAAAAAATTTTGCTTTCATATTTTTTGAGATATTTTATCAACTATCTCTGTACTGATTTTAATTATATCAATTTAAATTCTTTATATCTAGACAAAATTTCAAATCAGAAACAACGGTGTTTTTTTATTGTTTATAAAAAGCCCGCATCCGAAGACGGGGCCAGGTCATGGGCGATTGTCGAGAAAAGAACCAGACTAGTACATCGTAGGCACTTGGTGTCGGACGAGGGCCTTTTTGACTACCCCGAGTTGAGCTCGAACTACCTCTAAATCTGAGGAAAGTGGTTCGAGGAGGAACGGACAGGCTCTCAAAAAAGCCGCGACATCAACACTGCTGTGTCTCCTGTCGATGAGCTTGGGATCAAGTCCCAACATCGAAGGAGCAAACAGTTCATGAAGTGTCCACCGAATACACTCACGCGTCTCCACAAAACTCTGACCGACGTCGCCAACGGCACATCCTTGCTTGCCCTGCCATTCCTTTTTGGCCAGCTCGAGATACGCTTCGGAGATGATGGTTCCCGGGTTGAGGAGGCACAAATCAGTAACTGTCTTGCCGGAAGACGGACCGGCTTCCACCGTCACGCCGAAGATGGCCTGAGACAGAATGACCACCAGTTCGATACCGTATCTCTTGCAAGCCGCGTAGGTACGCATGATTCCTTGGTAGGAACCGGCCGCGACAAACAAGATGATCCGGACAGGAAGATCTTCCTGATTTTGTCTGGCCTTTTTGACGATGAACTGCACCATAGCTTCTCCGGTTGATCCGGAAGCCATGGCGCCCTCGGCCACGATCAGATTTTCTCCGAAGAAGTAGCCTTTATGAGAATCCCAAACCTGGGCCTTCCACACTCCGGGCCTTACCTCTTTGCGCCCAGCTGGCACAAAGGTGGTCTGCAAGGGCATGATTCGGTGTTCAGGGAACGCCTCGGCCAAGCCTTGCCAAGCTCGGAAGTAGAGCCCGCCGTTGAGCGGTACCCACTGGACGAAGTTGCCGGAAAAGATCCGCAACTCTTCGACCATCGCCAAGATAGCCGTCCGAATGAGCCGTTCGGCAATTTCGATTCGGTCGCGTCCCATAATGAGACGATGAAAAAACGCCTCACCCGAAGCTGACTCGACGACGAAGATGTCTGATGGCAGACTTCCAGGCTTCAGTTTCCAGAACCGTTCGAGCTGTCCAACATCAAGTTTCCACTTGGTGACTGGGGGTTGTCCCGGAAGAACGATCGAATGTCTTTCACTGACGTCGTAAAGGAACATGGGGACCTCCTCTGTCTTGTGTTTGGTGGAATCACCGAAAAAAGCATAACAAAAAAGAACTTGTTTGTAAATTTTTTTTCGACACAAAACTAAATCAAAATAAAAACATTTACAAAACTTTCGAATTTAAAAAATTCTAAACAACAAAAGGATTAACCTTGCCGTAATCAAAAAACGAACGAAGTAGCGGTTGTTCATCTTCATTAAAATCAGCGATGTTTACATTTTCAAAATTAAGCCAATAGGCGCGGTCAAGATCGGATTCGTTATTACGATACGGATCTTGAATCTCACCGCTTTGGTAAAGAGATAAATGAGCGATGGCGAAAATATTATGAAGTTGGTTGTCTCGTTCATAACTCCACGACCAAGTACCAAACGGCAGTTTGGCTTCAGCTTTAACACCAGTTTCCTCGGCCACCCGGCGACTAAAATCACGATGAGGATTATTAAAATTATAAATTTTTCCCCCGGCCATACCATAACGTCCGCGAACTTTTTCGGCCACGTCTGGCCGATCGGCGTAGCGAATTACCAGCATTCGTTCTTGTTCCGGATCAACAATCAATCCTTTATAAGCAAAAGATTGACTGGTAAGAATGTCCGGAGAGTGAAGTAGTTTGTCGGTTGGCAAATAATTTTTGGTGTAATAAAAAACCACTTGTTCGATAAACGAAATATCTTTAGTTCTTTTTTTGTCGGGAAATAATTCCAACAAACAAATCGCCGCTTCTTCAAGGTCGTGAACAATATAATCGCAAGTCAACTTAACAAAAGGGTGAGTCCAATTTTTATATTCCCGACCATAAAGTTCTTTGTGACCGAAAAATTTACTTTGTTTTGGTACCAGCCCAATGAGTGGTTTTTTAAAATACTTGGCAATCAACATTTCCTGCGAACCACCAACACTGATGTCATCGCTTAAATAAACAATGACGGCGTCGGCCGATTTGATCATAAAACAGTCCCGACCAAAAATAAGATCGGCATTATTTTCATCAAACGGCTTCCCTTCTTCAAAAACGGTTGGATCAAGATTTTTAATGGCCAAACCGGTCAATCCCGACAATTCTCGACAAAAAGGTTCGCGCCAAAACGAAGTTTGAAACATTGAATCCTTTGAAACTTTTCCGGCAACATAAATTTTAATTTCCTGTTCCATATGGCGCAACATTATCAAATGAAGGGTCAAAAGTAAACAAAATCCCAGTTATTAAAACCGGGATTTTGTGGACTCTGTAAATTTTTGGGGTTATTCTAAGCCTTGGGAATAAACAGTTTCAGCACACCATCGGAAACCGCCGGACTGAGATTTTCGGTTTTTAAATCAACTTTTGGCAAAGTTACTCGGCGTTCAAAAGAACCGCGCTGAATTTCTTTACGATAATAATTTTTATCTTCGATTTCGGTTTGTTTGTCGCGCTTGCCGGAAACCACCAACATGCCGTCTTCAACTTTTATATCATAAGCCTCCGGTGAAATGCCCGGCAATTGCATTTCCACATTTACACCATCGGCGGTTTCATAAACATCGGCCGCCATATCGAAACCGGCCATTTCGATTGCTGGCAAATCATCGCCAAACAAAGCCTTAACCGGCAACAAGGATTCCCATTTAAAAAAATCCATATGATGAATAAGTTATGAATTATGTTTTTATTATAGCACCTTCCCCACTCAAGCTTAAAACTTATCAAACTTCTTACAGTTTTTTATTATGCCAACCACACCCCCAACAACCAACAAAACACCAAGTCCTTGAGCCCCGGGGCTATCGTCATATCCGGCTTAAACAAAAATAAATACACCAAACGATATTATCAAAACAGATAAGGCTATTTTTAGTTTTTTAGACATAATTAACCTCAAGCCGAACATCGATTTTAATATTTCCGTCTGAAACTTTGCCTATGGCAATTTGAAAGTTGAGATTTTTTAATGACTCCGCCTCTAATTATTTTTTTGTTTTCGACTTTTTGCGCTCTCAAGCGCTTTCAAGGCAACCTGGTCAAAATCAACATCTTGGATTACTTCTTTTTGTTTATACTCATCAAATTTTTTCTCCGCAATTTCTTTCATTAATTCGTGCGAAATTTTTCCCGCGTCTGACAAAATATTTCTATCATTGATCGTCAAAAACCCATGAAGTTTTTCTATCCAGTCATTCATTGTCATTGGTACCCTACGTCGGGCCTGTTCTGTGGCAAACACCAAGTATTGTTCAACCAAGGCATTAAGTTGGATTAATTCTTCCGCATTGTAATAATTTTTAGCAATAAGCACTTCTTCTTTTGTTGGTTTAAACCCTCGCCAATTCGTCAGCCCGAGATTCTGTTTTTTGCTATCTATTCGCTCAACGACTATTTCGGCCGCGGTGTTACCGGTAACCGCATAATGGACCTTATTTTGAACAGTCTTAAAAAACAACAAACTTTGATCGTTGGTTGGGTCATAATCAATACTCGTCGCATAAATATCCGTAATTTTTCTATAAAATCTCTTTTCGCTGGTGCGAATATCGGCGATAGTGCGTTCAAGTTCTTCAAAATAGTCAAATGGCAAATCAGGATTCTTCAATCTCTCGCTGTCTATCACAAAACCTTTAACAATATATTCCGAAAGCCTTTCCGTCGCCCATTTGCGAAAAGTTGTGCCTTGCGCTGATTTTACTCTGTACCCGACAGCTATAATGAGATCTAAATTATAAAATTCCACATCACGTTCAACATCTCTTTCGCCTTCTTTTTGAACTATTCGGAATTTCCTAATAGTTGCCAAATCATTAATTTCCCCTTCTTTTACAATATTTTTTATATGTTCATTTACCGTTGGCACTGAAACTTGAAAAAGTAGCGACATCATTTTTTGAGTAAGCCAAACAGTGTTACCATCAAATCGAACATCAATTTTGATATTTCCATTTTGGTCTTTATATATGACAATTTGAGAATTTGAATTTTCCATAAATTACTTAAGACAACTCATAAACAGTAAGTGTCTCTCCCCATGGCGATGGATCGAAACCGTTGAGCGGCTGGCTGATCTTTTTTTGATCAACGATTTTGTATTGATTCTTAATCATAAATTCATCAAGAAGGCTTTGGTCGACATATTCCTTAGCTGGATCATGACCGTGGCCGATTTCTTTGATTTGTTCGCTAATAAACCTCTCGGTTTCATCTTTAGTCAGACCGATAAACCGATTTACAATCCCTAATACAACAATTTTTGGATGTTTTCTATCGAGAATTCTTTTGATATCAAAAAAGAGTTTTTCGTGATCTAAATCGTGTTGGATAAAAATTTCGTGTAAAACTCTACTAATAATCAGGCCGTCCAACGGAGTATCCCGAACCAATTGTGATATTTGAATAGCCTCACTTATTGTTCCGACCGAAGGAAGAAATTTAATATTCATGGTGTCTGACCTTTCTCTGGCGACTTCGACCATGCGTTCTACAGGATCGAGGCCAAAATATGTGAGCGGTCTCTTGTTCCCTGATTCTTGTCGGACTCTCTCCCAGGCCATCGCGACAATTCCGTCAGCTATACCAATTTCCAAAACATGACACGCCTGACCAAGATATTTTTCAAGTAATTCCGCCAGCAACATATAATATGGCGAATAGTAAAACATTTTGGAATAGCTATCAGCAACTTTCTCAAATTTATCATTAACCATAGTAAAATCAGTTTACCAGTTTCAATCATATTTTGTATAGATCAAAAACAATAATAAAACCTCAGTATCTCACCGAGGTTTTGCTGGCTTCAAATAATGGAGGACATTAGAGTCAACATTCTAATCTATGGCACTTCAAAGTACATGGTTTCTTCCTTGGAACATTGTATTGAATCTAAAGTTTCTTGATCCGTTTTACTTCTTGGCAAGTATTCGCCGGTCACTTCAGGAATTCGTGTGTAGATAATTTCTAAAGCGCCGTCAGCCAACCAACGATATTCTAATTCGTGGAGATTTTCTAACCTAAGCAATTCTTTTCCGTCCGGATAAGCTAAAACCACCAAATCCATTATCGATCCACCGCAGGGATATCCATGATTTTCTGTAATGTCATAATAAGCATAAGCCGTTGAAGCCGGGTTGACCTTTGGACTTAAGCCGGAAAAAGACCCTCGGGTAGGAATTTTTGTCGACGAAACCAGATGGTTATTAATATTATAAATCTGCACATAATCGGCGTCGTAATTAGAACCGGCAAAATTTGCGCCGCTAAAAGCCACTTCTGAATTTGAAAACCAATATTGCTGATAAATATCCTTGGGAATGTTTAGATCGATTAAATCGCCACCGTTTGTCGATTGAACAAAATTATCTTGTGCCAAACCGAGACTGGCAATATGGGTTGAACTATAAGCGTTAAGATAATAGTGCTCGGCATCCGGAGATATTTCGAGTGAACTTAGAGGCAGATGAATATGATGGTCAGTAAAGATTTCAGAGTTGGAAATGTCAAAATCTTCAAGCAAAACATTTGTGTTATTTATAACATCGTAACGGTAGACTCTGTAAATCTTGGCTTGTGTATGAAAAGTAGCGTAAACCACCAGCTGCTTGTTGCTAGAAATATCAAAAGAATCAAGCTGCCAGTCGTTTGTATAGTAAACAGGATCGCTAGAATCCCAAGCTAAGTAAACCAAAATTCTACCTGCCACTTTTTCACCAACCGCCTCGCGACTTTCATATCCACCAGACAAAAAGACAAACTCACCAGCCTGCCAATCAATGATGGGATCTTTTAAATCCACTATGTCTGAAGACTCTGAGCCAGATTCGGTTTCAACGGTTTTTTCCTGATTAGTCATTTCGACATTTGTTTTCTCTGACAGATTGGACCAGTTTTTAAAAACAAAAATGGCCGCGATAGCCAGCGCAAAAACCACCACCAAAGCTGTGGCAATAATAATCTGTTTTTTAGAAATATTTTTCATAGTTTGTAAGTTTAGCAAGGTTAAACGATCTGGTCAACATTGTATAAGGCCCCTTTTTCTTTTGAAATGATCAAAAGGTTAGAACCAACGAATAAACGCTTAGATAAAAGAAAAACCGACGCTTTTGAACACGTCAGTTCTTCTTGGCTCCGGGGCTGGGGATCGAACCCAGGACCAATAGATTACACTTAACCTCTCGGTTTCCCGAAAGAGTGGACTATATCATCATCCGAAAAAATCGGATGCGAGGCGCTTCGATCGAGCTAGGCTCGACCTACTCCATTTCTGGATAGTCTCTGAACCTTTCCGCCACAGGCGGACTTGGCTGCTGATTACCCTGCCGTTAGGTGAGGGCTTCCAGACAATTCACCTCGTTATCATTCCGACGTTACCGTCGGAAGCTGCGTAATGCCAGCGTGGACTTCTCGATGACAGTTAGAACAAATCAGAACACATTTTTCAATTTCTGATTTTACTCTTGCCCAAGATCTTGTATTACCATCTGTCGAAATTCCAAAAGATTTAATTTTTGAATCTCGGTGATGAAAATCTAGGGCTTCAAGACATTTATTATATCCGCAGATTTGGCATTTTGAACCAAGATGTTCAATTGCCTGTTTACGAATATTTTTACGTCTTTTTGAAACTGCCTTCTTGATAGTTTCGGCACGCTGAGCATAGGTTCGTTTTTCAGGCATATATTTTATTATACACCCAATTAACAAGTACCACAGTCTACTGCTCTACCGCTGAGCTACCCCGGAAGGTTGGAAATCCCAAATCTTAAATTCCAAATTCCAAACAAGGAAGATTTATTTTAAAACTAGGACGTGATTAGAATATACGAAAGTCGGAAAAAAAGCAAGAACTGGACGGTGGAAAGATTTATCCTTAAAAATCTGCTAAAATATAGGCATTATTTTTGTAATCTCTTTTCTATGCTCACCGGCCTGACCACTCAAGAAGCCATCGCCAAACTCAAACAAGATGGTTTAAACGAACTGCCGGGCGAAAAAAGGCGGAATATCTTTTTGATTTTTTGGAAAATTATTCAGGAACCAATGTTGCTTTTACTGGTTGGTTGCGGAGTAATTTATTTTCTTTTAAGCGAGCCGCGGGACTCAATTATTCTTTTTTCTTGCACCACTCTCGTCATCGGCATCACTTTTTATCAGGAACGAAAAACCGAGCGGGCTTTAGAGGCTTTGAAAAAACTCTCGAACCCAAAAGCCTTGGTTATCCGCGACGGCGAAAAAATCTTGGTGGCCAGTAACGAGTTGGTGGTCGGCGACATTATGGTTATTCAGGAAGGCGACCGAGTCCCGGCTGACGCGGTAGTTTTTTCGGCCACCAACTTAACCGTCGACGAATCGCTGTTGACCGGTGAGTCGCTGGCGGTTCGTAAATCGGAATGGGATAAAAAGCTGGAGGCTGGACGACCTGGTGGTGAGGATTTGCCGTTCATCTATTCCGGCACTTTGGTCGTCTCAGGTCACGGCTTAGCCAAAGTCATTCAGACCGGTGTTCGAACTGAGATGGGAAAAATTGGTAAGGCGTTGCAAGGCATAAAAGTCGGCGACACGCTTCTTAAAAAGGAGACCATGCGACTGGTTCGTTGGCTGGCCCTGGCTGGACTAATTTTGTGTTCAGCAGTGGTTATCATCTATGGTCTGGTCAAAGGCGATTGGCTTCAAGGTATTTTGGCCGGTCTCACACTCAGCATGTCAATGTTACCAGAAGAGTTCTCGGTGATCTTGATAATTTTCTTGTCGCTCGGTGCCTGGCGCATGTCCAAACGTCACGTCCTAACTCGCAACACCGCTATCACCGAGACCCTCGGTGCGGCCACGGTTTTTTGTGTCGATAAAACCGGCACACTAACCCAAAACAAAATGCAATTATCTGCTGTCTGTACCGCCGATCATTGTCATGAGTTTGCCGAGAAAGAAAAAAGTCTGCCGGAAAATTATCATCGTCTGCTTGAGTTCGCCAACTTAGCCAGCCAGAAAGATCCTTTTGATCCACTGGAAAAAGAAATCAAACGTCAGGCGGAAAAATTTATTAATCACACTGCTGACAAAAGGAAAGATTGGAAACTAGTCAAAGAATATCCGCTGACAAAAAATCTAATCGCCCTCTCGCACGTTTGGGAATCACCTGATGAAAAAAATTATATTGTCGCCGTTAAAGGCGCACCGGAAACCATTGCTGATTTATGTCATCTCAATAAAAAAGAACGTGACGAACTAGAAAATCAAATTAAAAAATTAGCTGCCAAAGGTTTTCGTTTGCTCGGCGTCGCCGAAGCCTCACAACCAAAAACCAATCTACCGGAAGATCAACGAGAATTTTCTTTCGAGTTTATCGGTCTGCTTGGTTTCGTTGATCCTATCCGTCCAGCTGTGCCAAAAGCCTTAAAAGAGGCCTATACCGCGGGCATTCGGGTCATTATGATCACTGGCGATTATCCGGGCACCGCGCAATTCATCGCCAAAGAAATCGGCTTAAAAAATTCCGAGGTTTTTCTGACCGGTGCGGAAATAGAAAAAATGTCGCTGGACGAACTTAAAGAAAAAATAAAAATCGTAAACATTTTTGCTCGCACCATGCCCGAACAAAAATTAATCATCGTTAATGCCCTCAAAGCCAATAATGAAATTGTCGCCATGACCGGTGATGGTGTTAATGATGCACCAGCACTGAAAGCTGCGAACGTTGGTGTAGCCATGGGTCTTCACGGTACTGACGTGGCTCGCGAAGCGGCCGGCCTGATTCTACTCGATGATGATTTTTCTTCGATTGTTTCGGCCACCAAAATGGGGCGCAGAATTTATGACAATTTAAAAAAGGCCATGTCTTACGTCATTGCCATTCATATTCCAATTGCCGGGCTAGCTCTCTTTCCACTCGTCCTTGATTTACCAATTGTTTTACTACCAATCCATATTGCCTTCCTCGAACTCATCATCGACCCAACTTGCTCGATTGTTTTTGAAGCCGAAGCTGAGGAAGAAAATATCATGACCCGGCCACCAAGAAAATTAAACGAAGCACTTTTTAATACTAAAACTATTCTCTTCAGCGTCTTGCAAGGTCTAAGCGTTCTTGCAGTAATAATTATTGTTTTTCTCTACGCCCTCCACCTCGGAAAAAACGAAGCCGAAGTACGAACACTAACTTTCGTCACCCTGGTTTTTGGCAACCTTATGTTGATTGTCAGCAACCTATCCTGGTCAAAGAAACTAATCAAAACTTTCGTCACCGCCAACCGAACTTTATGGTTGGTTATCTCAGCCGTCTTAATAGCCACCGTATCGATTCTCTACGTTCCAATGTTGAGAAATATGTTCCGTTTTGCGACTGTAGGCTTCAATGATCTTCTAATAATTGTTGTGGCGGTTTTGTTGGTGGCGGTTTGGTTTGAGGTTTTGAAGGTTTTTAAGAGGTGAGCCCCTCAGGGTTCCCCTCACCCCAACCCTCTCCCGCCGGAGAGGGAGAATAAATTGGTTAAAAAAACATTCGACAAAATAACTTTGTCGAATGTTTTTAAAATCAGGCCACGCGGCGAGATCCCTCTCTGGCTCGGGATGACGGGTAAAAAAGTACTCTCCCTCTCCGGCCTGCCCCTCGAAGCCCGAGCGAAGTGGGGCGGGAGAGGGTAAGGGCCACCTACCCCACCGAAACAATCCGATACTCAACTTCCCTCTCACCAATCTTCACCTTAATTACATCCCCAACCACATGATTCAAAAGTGCCACCCCAAGTGGCGAAAGATACGAAATCAGACCTTTTAATGGATTGCTTTCCTGCGAACCGAGGATTTGATATTCCGTTTCCTTCCCGGCCACCTCAACCACCACAGTCGAACCGATACGGATCACACCTGAAGTAGTTTCGGCCATATCGATTGGTATGGCGCTTTTTAATTTTTCTTCGAGGGTGGTAATTCGATAATTAATGCCCCGCAAACGCCACTTGGCCATTTGGTAAGCCGCATTCTCCGAAAAATCCCCCATCTCGGCGGTGCGCTGAACTTCTTTGATAGCTGGAGCTCGTTGGTTTTTTAATAAATCATCAAGTTCGGCTTGGTATTTTTTAATGGCCCCAGGTGACAAAAAATTATCAGAGACCTTGGTGGTGCTGACTAATGTTTCGGAACGGCGAGTTGGGAGACGCATATCTAATAAAAATTATCGAATTTTCAAATTATTTAATTATTGAATTATGGAATTTTTATTTCTCTTTTTTTTATAACCAAACAAATTTTTAAATTATGGATTTTAATATCTTGACACGTTTTATTTGCGGTGTTATTTTACGGTTGCAATGCACGAAAGAAAGGAAACAAAAGTGACACACTATCTGGACTTAAAAGTACAAAAACTGATCGACCATCACTGGAATTCGTTCCAAAATTTCATTGGCGACGTAAGTCGAATAGATTGTCTGGACACATTTCGACTTGACGAGGAATTCGAGGCACTACAAGATCTTCGAGGGCTGAGAAAATTCCTCAAGAAAAAAGGGGTCTGGACCAACTTCTGTAAATGGCTCGAGCAAAACTACAGTTTGGACGATCCGGACACCGAGGGCTAGGATAGCTTAACCAAAAACTCTCCTTCCGACCGACTCACAGCGGCCGTCAACCTGACGAGTCGTTTTTTTGTCGTTGTTTTTTAATTTTTTTGTCCTTCAATTTTCAACCACTCCTTCTCCACCTCAACGAGCTCTTCGTCGAGTTCTGATAATCTTCGAGCCTTATCCGAAGCGTAGTCAGTTGGATTATCAAAAAAGTAGGCGAGGATGAGGCTTTTTTCTTTATCCAGTTTTTTCATTTTTTCATCGAGCTTTTGTTGAGTACGTCGGAGACCGCGAATTAACAAAGCTCTTTCTCGGCGATCAACTTCATCTTTGTCACCAACACCAAATGTTGCCTCGGTTGCCTTTGAGGCCTCCGCCGCCTCGGCCGTAAGATCGGCCACATATTCTTCGTAAGTGCCGGTGTAGTGACGAACTACGCCATTACTAACTTCGTAGATACGATCAACGAAAGCGTTCATGAAAGTTCTGGCGTGGCAGACGATGATGACTGTGCCTTTGTAAGCTTTGAGGGCTTGAGCGAGAACTTCAACCGTTTCCGTATCCAAATGGTTGGTCGGTTCGTCGAGAATCAAAACATTGTGTTCGTGCAAAACCAATCGAGCTAAACGAACTCGCGCTCGCTCACCACCCGAAAGGACATGGCAAGGTTTTTCCAAATCGTCATTACGAAAGAGGAAAGCGCCCGCGGCGGCCAGAATTCGCTCAGCTGGGGCATCGGCCGGAGCGGCTCGCATCAAGGCTTGCAAAACGGTTTCATTTGGTGAAATTGTGTCCTCGAAAAGCTGAGAAAAATAACCGATATCGGCATGATGCCACCATTTCATTTTACCACCAAGCACCGGCAAAAGCCCGGCCAAAGTTTTGAGCAAAGTGGTTTTGCCATGTCCATTTTCGCCGACGATGGCCACCTTGTCACCGCGCAAAATCTCAAGCGAAATATTTTGAGCAATAATTTTCTCGCCGTAACCAATAACCCAATCTTCAGTTCGGACAGCTGTGCCTTGGGTCACTGATGAACATGGAATTTGGAAAGCGGTAGTCGGTAGAGCTTCGCCGAGATTGTGGAGTTGAGCTCGAAGTTTTGTAATGTGTTTTAATTTACTTTGAGCACGGGTCGCCATTGTGGCCTTAGCTCGAAAACGATCGACAAATTCTTGGGTGTGCATTATTTCTTGTCGCAAACGTTTGTTGGTGCGCCGAGAATATTCAGCTTGCTCGGCCTGCCAATCCAGAAAAGTTTCAATATCACCAGGAAACTCGGTAAGTTTTCCACGAGCAATTTCCCAGGTCGAAGTACAAATATTTTGCATCGCCTCACGGTCGTGCGAGGTCATTATAAAAGTTCCGGGATAATCACGAAGAAAAATTTCAAGCAATAACAAAGTTGGTAAATCAAGATAGTTCATCGGTTCATCGAGCAACAACAAAGTCGGACTCTCGAGTAGCATGCGCACAATTTTTACCCGCATCTGATAACCACCGGAAAGTGCCGAAGGTGGCTTGGATAAATCTTTTGTTCGCAGACCAAATCTCGAGGCAAGTTTCGAACATTCCCATTCTGGTTTACCACTACTGTCGGAAAAATACCGGAGTGTCGAGACGTCGCTTGGCAAAACCTCGTACTGACGAAGAACTCCAAGCTTGGTCCAAGGCATGATTTTAAACGAACCACTATCAGCCTCCTCATCACCAGAAATAAGCTTCAAAAGCGTCGTCTTCCCCGCCCCATTACGACCAACGAGTCCGATGTGCGCGCCTTCTGAAACCACAAAAGACAGGTCATCAAGAACAATCTGACGACCATAGGTTTTGGCGAGTTTGGTGGCTTCGAGCATTGGGCGCATATGACTGTCTGAACTGGGATTGGTGGGGATTTTTGGGATTTACAGGATTTTTGTATTAGTGGATTATATGATACTAAAAATTGAAGATTAGGGGAATTTTTTTTAAAAAAAAGAACCCCACTCTCGACGAGGAGGTTTCTCGTTGGAGAGTGAGGTGAGATCGGCTGGTTTGAATCAACCTTTGACGAACCTGGCAATTGCAAGAACCCAGAGAGCCGCCGCTGAACCAATAGTGACCCCCTTGCCGGCCTCTATGGCGTATTCTTGCAAATTCATCTCGTCTTGGAGAAAAAAGATGATCGTTGCACCGATCAAAACTCCAAGACACGAAACAACAATCCGAAATCTGATATTCATTAAACCTCCATTCGAAGTTAAGGCCTGGGGTTAAGGGCCCCGGAACACCACATGCCATGAAGGATGGCAAGCACCGTGCCCCCAATAGTCATACCGATTGTCGTGCCCGGATCCTCTCCAAGGAAAAGGAATACACCCCCAACAAGCACAACGTCGGTTATACCAAAGGCTCTCATGGCTACCACCCAACCTTTTTTGTCTCGGAAACTGAATCCGAAAAAGGTGGCGAGAAAACCAAGAATGTACAGGAAAGCAAAAATGGAACCCATGCTTTCTCCAGAATTGTGAGTCACGGCGTTTATCGCGACGGCTAACAATATATCAAAAAGAGTTAATTGTCAACCTTCGAGCCCTAAAATGTCAACCGGAAGTTAGAATGTCACCTAATTAGGGAAGTTAGAATGTCACTTTTTTAGAGATTATTTTTAGTAATTTCCGCATTAATTCTTTGACGCCATGGGTGGTTGGCGGCCGGTTTGACCGGAATTGTGGTTTTAGGAAGGACAAATTGAGTACAGGCTTTTTTAGGTCGATTGGGCAGAAGTTCATAGTTTAATGATTTGCCGCGAAGGCGGATAACAATGGTGTGGTCAAGATGTTCCTCGACCGTTACTTCGTCTTTCTTGCAGACGGTCGCCGGTTGGTTTTTAAGCAGTTGATACCATTGATTTTTAAAACTGAAAGTGAAATCGTTTTGCACCACGCGTTTTTCTTGACGAGAAAAAATTGCTGGTAAGGTGTTTAACTCTTTAACAGTTAACTTCTGATGAAGGTTAGCTTCAGAGACCGGAACCACAGAAAACTTCTCGTTAAAACTTGGAACAAAAGTTTTTTTCAAAAACTCATTAGCCTCCTCAACAGAAGAAATCTTTTTCAATCGCAGTTCCTTGACCAAACGATCTTGAAGGGTTTTAAAAAGCCTTTCAACTCTTCCTTTGGCCTGCGGTGAAAGAGCAAAAACCGTTTCCACTCCAAGCTCTGTCATTGCTCTTTCAAATTGAGTTTTAAGATCTGGATTTTCTTTGGCTGCCCGGCTATTCATTTTATAGGTACTGAATTGATCAAGGTAAATTGCTCGGGGTTTTCCATTGGTTTCAATGTATGCCTTCCAAAAACCAAAGACTGGAAAAACTCCTTCGTGAGGGGCAAATTGGAGTTTGACGACAAAACCGGTGGCATCATCAATGGCGGCCAGGAGACAGGTTTCTCCAAGGTCTCCTCGTCCTTCAAACCAATTATGATAAGAGCCGTCGAATTGTTCCAATTCGCCAAAAGCCGATCGTCTGAGTCGCCAAGCGCGATGTTCGCTTTTTTTCTTGGTTCGTCTTGGTTTCCATAGGTCTTCGGAAATTTGGATTGCCCGAATGGTTTTTGGATCACGTTTGATCTTATGATTCTCGCGAAGTTTCTCGGCGGCCAGAGTTGGTCCAAAGTCGGAATATTTATTTTTTAACAATTTAACGATTTTTGTTTTTTCTTTTTCAGACAATTTGTTGTGAGACGGCTGTCCTCGCTGTTTGTGAACAAGCGCGGCCGCCCCGCCATCGACCACGGCCTGTTTCAGACGCGTGACTTGGCGAAGGGAAAGACTGAGAAGTTCGGCGGTGTATTCGCGAGATATTTCTTTGTTAATAAATTTTTGGATGATCGCGTGGCGATCAATATCTATTTTGGACATAAGGAAAAGTTGGTTTGTCATATCCTCCGGTCGAACCAGAAATCAGGATTCCGTTCAACCGCGAGGTGACATTCTAACTTCCCTCAAAAGTGACATTACAACTTCCGCGGGACACCTTCGAGCCCTAAAAAAATATAACACAAGGGCCGATCGGCCCTTGTGTGATACGGCTATCAACTTTTTAAATCAAAAATATTCAGCCAATTACGACTGAATATTTTTACTGGGGTAGGCGCTTGTCACCCCTTCTTATCAGTAACATGCAACATTCCTTGTATTAATCGATAAAACAATTTGCCTCGAGAATGCGATT
>JAGVPA010000013.1 GCA_020052445.1 bacterium | reverse complement strand
GACGGAAATCGCATTCTCGAGGCAAATTGTTTTATCGATTAATACAAGGAATGTTGCATGTTACTGATAAGAAGGGGTGACAAGCGCCTACCCCAGTTATTCTATATTCGATAATTAAGGTGTTTTCAAATTTTCAAACAAAATAGACCCCTAATCGCGAACTAACCCTATCAAGCCATGGTTTTTTCTTTGAATCAATTTTTCTGCTATAATAAAAGAAATAAACTAAGCTCAGTCGCAGAATAACGGCGATCATCCTTCGCTTGTGGCAAGCTACGGCGGGACAAGTCGCCGTTATTCTGCGACCAAAAATTATGCCTACTCTCCCCCACAGCACAGCCAAAGATGTCTTTTCACATCTTCTGGCCATTGTCACCCTTTACATGGGCGTCATCAGTTTCATCGCCCTATACTTCCAGTACATCAATGTAAAATTTCCGGACGCTTTGGAATTTTATTACACCGGTGCTCTCGATATCATTCGTCAATCAATGTCAGTCTTGATAATTGCTTGGCCGGTCTTTATTCTGATTTCCTGGATGATTTACAAAGACATGAAAAGCGAACCGGCCAAAAACGGTATTGCCATTCGTAAATGGCTTTTGTATCTCACTTTGTTTATCACTTCGATAACTATCATCGTCGATTTGATAACTTTGGTGAATTATTTTTTGAATGGCGAAATCACCACTCGTTTCATTCTAAAAGTTTTGGTCATTTTAATTGTCGCCGCTGCCGTTTTTACCTACTATCTCTGGGATTTGCGACGCGACGTCACGACTAAAACTTTAATCGCCAGAAATACCGCCATCATCACAGCCGTTGTCGCCTTAGTCACAATTATTCTTGGATTTGTTTTTGTCGGCACGCCGGCCGAGCAACGTTTGGTACGGCTTGATGAACAACGGGTCAATGATCTATCGATGATTCAAATGGAAGCAATAAATTATTTTTCACTGAAAAGAATCCTACCAACCAAACTGGAAGATTTGAACAATTCCATTTCCGGTTTCTATATACCAATTGATCCGGAAACCAAAACGGCTTATGAATTCAATCGCAAGTCAGATTTAGAATTTGAACTCTGTACGGTTTTCAATACCGAAAATATTGGCAGTCATTCAACCGCTGTGACTTACACCTCTCCGATCTACTATGGCAATCAATACGGTCAAAACTGGGATCACGGCACTGGTCGAGTTTGTTTTACCAGAACAATTGATCCGGCCTTGTATCCGACCCCGACAGTAATTAAATAAATTAGAGATAACGAGGCGAGATCCCTCTCTGGCTCGGGATGACGGGTAAAACATACTCAGAATAACAGACACAAAAATAAAACCACTTCGTTAAATACCGAAGTGGTTTTATTTTGGCTCAGTGCCTAGAAAACTAGGCAGAGGAGGATCTCCGTTGGGCATATTATTTGAGCAGATCGAGGACTTTTTGTTCTGCCACTTGATCACTCTGATAACGATAGCGAAAATAGGCGGTGGTAATCATGGTACCGATGGCGCAACCAAAGGCGTATAAAATAACATAATTGAAATTTTCTATGTTATCGACCACGGATTGCAAAACATAATACCAAATGAAAATGTTTACGACTGTCACTATTCCGCTTTCTATGACCCTGGTCTTGTTGACCATGTGCGTCCAAACAGAAATGACAATCATTTCTATTATTCCGACAAAAAACAGGATCATACAACCGACGTTCGTGAATTAGTTGGGAAGGAACCGACCTTTAATTCAAAAGCCAATAATTCCGGGCTTTTGCTCCAAGATAATGCCATTTTAAAACCTTTGTGTCAATAGCGACGTCGACCTTAAAATGGCTAAAATTAGCCATTTTAAGACTAATAAAAAATTAAAAGTCCGTTTTTAAAGGCAAAATCATTAATCTTATCCCCAACAGAAACTTGCCTTATCCGTGCCAAAAAACCATAAATATGTTATACTTTTCTAAGAAATATAATTAATCCCTATACATATGACAAAAATGTCAAAAAGCCAAATCCTGGCTACCTTGTCCGACACCAGCGGTTTGTCCAAAAAAGATGTCAAAAACTTTATGGACAAACTAGCCGAACTCGCCTACGCCGAAGTTAAAAAGAATGGCGAATTCGTTCTCCCAGGTTTTGGCAAACTCGTCAAAATCAACCGCGCCGCTCGTTCTGGTCGTAACCCAGCTACTGGCGCCACCATCCAAATCCCAGCCAAAGTCGTGGTCAAATTCCGCGTCGCCAAAGCCGCTAAGGATGCTCTCCTCTAAAATATAAACCAAACAAAAAATCTCCGAGCAATCGGAGATTTTTTTATTGCTTTCAGCAAACAGCTTCGTTCTCTGTTATGTTTTTATTTCTGGACTGGCTAAGAAAATAAAATAATTCAATCGCACCAACAAAACCAAATATGAAAGTTAAATCACCAATCAGAGTATTTCGAAAAAACGGTACGGCCATCATATACGATTGAATAAGCCCCGACAGATTATGCTGATACATAAAACTGAATTGCCAAACCGCCCAGTTAGTGACGACAAAAAAGAAAACTGAACCGAGAATGCTTCTGACAAAAACTGCGGTTAAATCTTTTTGTTTGGTCAGCGAATTTCCTAAGCCGATCAAAACAAAAGCTCCGTAAACTGCCAACATAATCGGAGCGTTATAAAAACCGATAAAACAATCACTGATTATCATTGCGAGCAAAGGAACAACTATTGCCCAGCGTCGTCCAAGATAGATAGCGGCGACCGCGGCCGCCGCGGCAATTGGTGCAAAGTTGGCCGGATGAGGCGCCAAACGAAAAACAACTGACAAGATGATTAAAAGAATTCCAATAATTATTTTTAAACGATTTGTCATAATTTTATTGACCTTTAGTAAACTTAAACTCAATCACATCACCGGAGTTCAAATAATAACTACTAACACCGGAAGTGCTATAAACATTATTCACCCAAAACTGCCACCATTTATCACTAGTTCCCTCCCCTGGCACTGAATTAATCGATTGGATAAAAATCCCGAGATCACCGCCGTAATCTTTATAAGCCAGTTCAATCTTTTTATCGGCTGACAAAACTGAAAGCACCTCAAAAACATTAACTTTCTCTTTCTGAAATTTGATATCGGTAAAAGTTTTGACGGTTCCGTCACCGAAGTCAAACATAACACTCACCGTCTTCGGAGCAACTTGTTCGGCGACCGAATCGATCGATGGATTTAAATTCACGTTTCCACCGGCACCAATCAACCAACCGGAAAACATGAGACCGACGACGATAACTAAACTGCCTAAAATTTTCGTAATCTTTGGTTTGTTCATAAAAGTTTTCGAAACTAAAACACCTGGCGTCAGACAGGTGTTTATAATAAAACATTGAGACTTGACGCGAGTCATTGGTCCTCTTGCGAGGTGTACATGGGATCGGACTGCAGACCTTATTTCTAAAGTCATGACCGTTGCGCGACAGTGAGGGATTTACACCCTACTTCACCATGTAACTAAATTTTATTGGAACTATTTGGTTTCTTTATGTTTGGAATGCTTTTTGCACCATTTACAAAACTTCGACAATTCAAGACGTTCTTTCAAAGTCTTTTTATTTTTAGAAGTATTGTAGCCAACTCGGCGACATTCTGTACACTCCAATTTTACGCGATTATCTTGAGGCATAACTTATCGAAATTCCAAATTCCAAATACCAAATTCCAAATTCCAAACTTGGATTGAGTAAAGAAATTACAGAAATTTGTGAAATAATTTAACGGGACTATCTTAGCCTGAAAAGCTTTATTTGTCAATAATCTGATTTTTAATCAAATGGAGCCGAAAGAGGGATTCGAACCCACGACCTACGGTTTACAAAACCGTTGCTCTACCCCTGAGCTATTTCGGCGTACTTAGTCTTATTTTAATCGACGACCTACGGTTTATCCCGCCGACGGTGGCCTTTGGCGGGACCCCGTCCGAGGCCTACGAGGCGGGGCAAAACCGTTGCTCTACCCCTGAGCTATTTCGGCGTTTTTTATTTCAACACTAGGAATGGTCTGCCATGACCCTTCGACTCGGCTCAGGATCTTTGAGCGAACGGTGGGGGAAACGAAAACTGTCAGCCCCCTCGACCCCTTCGAGTTACCTCAGGGTCGCCTTGAGTCGGATCGAAAGGCGAGAGGCCTCGGGACATTCGCCTACAGCAGTAACAGTACAGCTGTAGTCGAATGGTGGGCAGGGAAAGATTCGAACTTTCGAAGGCGTAAGCCAACAGATTTATCCCGCCTTCGGAGGCCTGTGGCGGGACAGGCAGTCTGTCCTCGCCTTGTCCCGCCAAAAGCCTCTGTCGGCGGGATTGACCGCTCAGAAAAATTTTATGGTGGGCAGAGCAGGATTCGAACCTGCGAAGGCGTAAGCCAACAGATTTACAGTCTGTCCCGTTTGACCGCTTCGGTATCTGCCCCTTTTTTCAACAATTCACAAAAAGCTCGACCGCCTTTATAACTCTTAATTTGAATCTCTCTTTTTCGAGCCTCAATTCTGGTTTCAAAAAGTTCTTGATGAACCAAGACCCAGGGTCGAAAATTTTTAGTCGATTTTGTTTTACCGATGTTATGTTGTTTTAACCTGGTTTCAATATTTTCGGAATTACCAACGTAATACCGACTAAATTTCTGGCTATAAAGGATGTAAACAAAGAACATAACTTAACCAGCAATTTTACCAAAGCGTAATCCCTAACATAGTCCTGTCCAACAGGACGAAGTGGGCTGGAGCCGTTGATCGGGATTGAACCGATGACCTTATCCTTACCATGGATATGCTCTACCAACTGAGCTACAACGGCGTATTAACTAATTCGCTTCTATTACTATCGATTAATTTCTTAAAAGCTCGTCCGCCTTTAAATTTTTTAATTTGATTTTCTCTTTTTCGAGCTTCGGTTCTGGTTTCAAAATTTTCTTGATAAACCAAAACCCAAGGTCGAAACGCTTTAGTTGATTTACTTATACCATCATTATGTTGTTGAATTCTTTTAACAACGTTTTCAGTACTACCAATATAATATCGATTAAAATATGAACTATAAAGAACGTAAATCGAAAACATATTTGGATTGAACCGATGACCTTATCCTTACCATGTCCCGCCATCAGAGGCTTTTGGCGGGATCCCGCCAAAGTCCTACGACGGCGGGAGATATGCTCTACCAACTGGGCTACAACGGCGTTATTAAACGCCAAAATAATACCTAATTTACGAAACTCTGTAAAGAGTTGACTATCAACACCTAAGCTACAACTTCCGGATTGGCCAAAACCGCAATTCTTTCATCAAAATCGACAATTTTTTGGTTGTCTGGGTTAACTTCACGGAGTTTTTCCACGCCCCGTTTGGCCTCGGCCACATTCTTGGCAGCAATGGCTGATTCAATAAAGAAATCCAGATAGCGCGGACTGTTAGGCCGAATTTCAATGGCTTTGGCAAATTCGGCCAAGGCCAAAGTTGGATTGTTTTCTTTCATTTCCAATTCCCCAAGAGCGGTATGAATACTGGCATCATCCTGTTTCAATTTCAAGGCAAAATTAAAAGTTTCACGAGCTTGATTATATTTACGATCTAAAACATAAAGATTACCCAAAGCTTCATAGGCCTTAACATGTTTTGGAAATTGACTAAGGATTTCTATATAAATTTTTTCCGCTTCAAAGTACTCTTCCTTACCAACCAAAGCTTCGGCTTCCTCCATCATTTTTCTGATAGTCTCAGCGTCCGAAGAAACCGGAGCTGAGGCTTTTTGCATTTTTCGATAATGCTGTTCAATGGAATAAACCTTCTGCATTAAACGACGGCCTTGACGACTGGATTCTTTCCAAGCCTTGGCCCCAAAATTAATCAGAAAGCCAAAACGCTCTTTAGCCACTCGTTGAAAACGTTGCTGCAACAAAAATTCTTTAACCTGACGAAATTTTTCCTCTGGCAAAGACAAAACATCCATAATGCGCAACTGAGGGATTTTCCGCACAACAATAACCAGGCTTACCACCAGACTGATAACAATGAGGATTGTTGGAATTAACCACCAGAGCATATTTTTGGGCCCCCACCCCACCCTCCCCCGTATGAGGCATACGAAGGAGGGAGAATTATTTTTTTTAAATAGCTCTCCCTCTCGGCGGGAGAGGGGTGGGGTGAGGGGAAATTAATTAATTATTTTCTTCCAAGAATTCAATTTTGTACTTGCACCGCCGACCAAGACACCATCAACACCGGTTACGGCCAGAATTTTTTTGATATTATTTTCATCGACACTGCCGCCGTAAACAATCTGTAAATTTTTTACCGACTTGCCGGCCTCGGCCCGAATAAAACCATGAACATCGGAAATTTCCTCGGTCGTTGGAACTCGGCCGGTGCCGATAGCCCAGACCGGTTCGTAAGCGATGACTAATTTATCGAAAGATAAATTATTGAGAACTGCCAGTTGACCTTTGATAACCTTAACTGTCTCACCAGCTTTTCTGGCCTCGGCGGTTTCGCCGACACAAAAAATCGGAATAATTTTTTTAGCCACCGCCAACTTTAATTTTTCTCGAATCGTCACCTCGCTTTCATTCAAAAGACTGCGACGTTCGGAATGCCCAACAATCACATACTTACAACCAAGCTCGCTTAGCATACTCGCCGAAACCTCGCCGGTCAAGGCACCGCCTTCACGCCAAGCAACATTTTGTGCCCCAAGTTTTACTTTTTTTCCAAGCTCTTTCTTCGCTAGTGGCAGAACGACAAAAGACGGACAAACAACAATTTCGTTTGTCGTCTTAATCTTTGAAGTCTGACGAGCCAAAATAATTGACTCTTTAACCCCAAGATACATTTTCCAGTTAGCGATGATTAACTTTGGTTTTAGGGGTTGAAGGGGCATAAGGGGTTGAAGGGATTTTATTATTGACAGTAAAATTTAGATGTGGTATTTTTCTTGGCCTGACAAACGAAGAAAGGAGAACTGAATGAGGACAATAATTGACACGATTTGTTCGGGGCTGATTGGCTGTCTTGTGTATGCAAGCTGCCACGACTATTTTCTAGGGTTGGCAGCGGGTCTTTCGCTCCTTTTCATACTCGAGACCATCGGGGCCCAAGCCAAGAAGTAATCCGAACCCTTCCGAATCGGAGCCGAGACCTTTCGGCTTCTTTTTTTGGGGGGGGTAACGAGGCGAGATCCTTCTTTGGCTCAGGATGACAAGTGGTGGTGAGGATGTCTCGTTCCACAATCCAATTTTACACTTTTACGTTTTTACACTTTTACTACTCCGATCACAACCCAATTTTCTTTCTCAAAACTTTCTCCGACTCAAATGGTCCGATGGCGGCCACGGCCATTTTGCTTTCTTGCAAAATTTCGTTGGCAATTTTTTTTATGTCACTAGCCGTAACTTTGTCGATTTTTTTGTAATAAACTTCTGGTGATTCGATTTTGTCGAGGGACAGTTCTTGCCGGGCGTAAAAACCGGCGCGGTCGGAGGAATCTTCTAAACCTAATTTTATTTTACCCTTGATGTAATTTTTAGCCAATTTTAATTCAGCTGGCGTGACCCCTTTTTTCTTAACCGAAGCCAACACGTTAAAAATAACTTTGGTGGCCATTGGTATTTTGGTTTTATTAAGACCGGCCCGAATAGTAAACACGCCAACATCCTCGTAGCCACCTTGACCGGCCCGAACATAATAAGCCAAACCTTTTTTCTCGCGTACGGCCACAAACAACCGAGAACTCATAGTGCCACCAAGAATCGTGCCAAGAATTTCGGCCTGCAAATCTTTTTCTTCATCTTTAAGACTCGGCGAAAAGAAACCGAAGGCCAACTGTACCTGTTCAGAATCTTTATTTTGAACAATCAGTTTTGGAAAACAACAATCACAGCCAGTATTTTTAAAAGGTACAAAATCCGAAATTTTCTCACCTTGCAAAATAACAGATTTTTTATCAAGTCGAACCGCCTCCTTGGAAAACTTATCCGCCAACATTTTTTCCGCCCCATCAGGAATTTTTCCAGCCACGGCCAGGACAAAACGATTTGGTTGATAATAAGCATTGCGAAAATTCAAAACCTGCTCGCGTTTCATTTTTTCCATGGTTTGACGTGAACCAGCGATATTCCAACCAAGCGAATTCCCTTCCAGCAATTTCATTTCCAACAAATCCTCGATATGCATCATGGGGTTTTCTTCGTACATGTTGATCTCCTCAATGATCACCTTACGCTCACGAGCCATTTCGGTTGGTGAAAAAACTGAATTGAAAATCATGTCGTGCAGCAAATCAACCGCCAGAGAAAAATGCTCGGCTGGCACTTTGGCGTAATAACCGGTGTAACTTTTACCAGTAAAAGCATTATACGAAGCGCCAACCGAATCGAGTTCTTTGCTGATATGCAAAGTTGTCGGCCGTTTTTTTGTCCCTTTAAACATCATGTGCTCAATAAAATGCGAAGCCCCGTTGAGCTCGGGAGTTTCATAACGCGAGCCAACCTTAACCATAACCAAAACCGTCACGGCTTCGGTACCGGCAAAAGGCACAGAAATCATTCGCAAACCATTTTTCATTGTTTTTGTTTCGGGCATACTATTTAATTCGTTTATTTTTACCGGTCTGAAAATTATATTTTGAAATGGCTTTTTTGCCAGTTTTAGTCTCGAGTTCTTTGCGTGCATTACCAGCCACGCCACCAGGGCAAACGCATCAACTTTCCAAAACTTTTAGCAAATAATTGTTATCCCAGCCAGCTTTCAACCGTTTAGCTTTGACACCTCGTTTCAAACTTTT
>JAGVPA010000038.1 GCA_020052445.1 bacterium | reverse complement strand
CAAACCACACCCCCCCACCCACCCCTCTTGACCCCAAAACCCCAAATTGCTAAACTAAACCCCGCAATAAAGTCCGTCGTGTCGGCTTGGAAACAGCGGTCAGTATGACTCCTCCTCATTCTGACCCGCAAGTGCCAAGCCGACCTGGCGGACTTTTTTGTTTTTGTGAGAAAAATCACAAAAATCCAATAAAACCCACCCAAACCCCTCTCCTTCCGAAGGAGAGGGCGTCGTGCTCAGCCGTGGGTGAGGTCCCAAAAACCGATCCGATCCCAACTCCCAACCAAACCCCAACAAAAACACCCTTTCCAACAAAACCCCACCAAAATATTCGTATATTCGTAAATTCGTACCAAAATTCGTTATTCGCACCCCCCGCCATGCCTACTTGACAAAAAACTGAAAATCTGGTATATTAATTCGTTCACTGAATGAACAAAAAGCTAAATGTTGAACTTTCTAATTTGGATGTAGAACGAGGAAAGATTCAATTTTTTCAGGAAACGTATAAAAGATACGTTGAGTGAAAAAATTGAATTTTGACGAAGTTATGCGCCAAATTAGGAAGTTCACCTCGCGCCTTGAAGTGGACTAGCCTCCTCTTGTCACGACTCCTCCTCATGACAATGACGGAAGTTGGTCCATTCCAAGGCGTGATAGTGATACGCTGAGGAACTCACCTGGGTTTCAGGTGGGGTTAGCAACGCTGGCCCCACCGGGGCATATCAACAACACAGCCACCAACCACGGAGAAATCCACCATGCTGTTCGCAACAACGATCGTCCTTCTCGCCGCCCTCTCCACCAATGCCCAGGCTGCCAATCCTTTCGACGAAGACGCCGTCTGGACCGAAGCCTACCGCCTCATGATGCTGGGGCCATGCGACGAGAAGCTGTTCCCCAATACCTCCGAATACGATCGTGTCTGGACCGACTATGCGGCGGCAGTGGTGTACGAGTGGACGCGCCTCGACGACACCGACCCGATCGTCGTCAACCCGACCGCCATCAAGGACAACGGTGTTTGCACCCGGATCACGTATCCGGGAGCACTCTACCGTAGTGGCGCCTCCATCTGGACGCGCCTCAGTGAGGACGCCGCCACCAACGGTTCCGTCAAGAACGCCGTCGCCCGAGCCAATGCAACGGCCAATGCGTTCTCGGCCTACCAGATCAAGACCGACGCCCTGATCCAGGAAGTCCAGGCGGCCATTCTGGAACTGGATCAAGCGATCGCCACCAACTCCACTGACATCGTCACCCTCAGGGCCAAGCTTCAGACCTTGACCTCGAAGATGTCGGAGAATGAGGCAGCTCTGGCCTCCTTCCGTTCCTACATGTTCGGGGCAACCGGTGACTCAGCCAACCCCCAGCCCGGAAGCCTTGTGGCTCGGGTCGAAGGTCGACTGGCCACCCTCGAGCAGAACGTGTTGGTCCTTACAGCACGGGCCGACCAGAACGACCAGACCGTCGCCGACATCCAGGCCAACCAGAACCGGCAGATCCATGGCCGTGTCTCGTTGTTCGCCGGCGGAGGGCTGCAGAGCCCCGAGCTGAAGGACAGCGTGACTGGTGATATGGTACGACCGGCTGGTATCTGGGACTTCGGTTTCGATGGAGCCATCCTGGGCTACCCTGGGCACGGAAATGTGCTCATCGGCTTGGGTGGATTCGTCGGTGCCTTGCCTGGACCCGGAATCTGGGGCGGACCCGCAGTGATCACGGGCTACTCCTTCACGAACCTCGATCTCAGCCTCAACGGTGGATACACCTTTGGTGGGGCGGCCTACAAGGGCAGTGTCGATAGTGGGCTCGTCGCCGACCGCGGTTGGTACGGAGCTCTCAAGGCCGACTACCGCCTGGGCGAGATCGCTTTCCTCGGCGTTGGTGTCCGTGGCACCAAGGGACTGGTTGAGTTCCCTGATGAGGCCAACATGCCCAACAAGGTCCAGAACGGCTGGCGAGTGGTCGGCTTCGGCGAAATCGGGGTGATCTTCAAGTAGACCCCCCGCCGTCGTCTCCACAACAACCGGTGTTTCAGATCGATCTTTCAACTTCCAACTTCCTCTCACGGGAGTGGCACGGTGCATCTCGCACTATGCCACTCCCTGAGAAGACCCCTTTACCAGTTTTCAGGATGACTCATCACGTTTGTGATGGTTCGCCCCGAGGACTGTGGGGAACAGCTCTTCGTCTCGGAGATTCCGAGAAGATTCTGTGTCCCTCTTTCCCCATCAATCACGTTCCACTCAAGCCAAGGGAGTTCTGAAAAATGCGTACCAACCTGTTCCTGAACCTTGTCGGTCTCGGTTCCTTCGTTCTCGTCGGCGCCTGCAACGTCGAGCGCGCGACGGTCGGAGGCGGAGATTCCGCCTGCGACGATCCGGGCGACACCGACACGGACGACACCGATGCCGACGCGGACACCGATGCCGACGCCGATACCGACACGGACGCCGATGCGGATGCCGACAGCGATGCCGACTCCGACGCGGATGCCGATGCCGATGCGGACGCCGACTCGGACGCCGACGCGGATACGGGCGTTCCTCCCGCCGACCTCGATGGTGACGGCTGGAATGAGTTCGATGACTGCAACGACAACAACGCAGCCATCAATCCCGGCCTCCCGGAGGTCTGCGGCGACGGCCTCGACAACGACTGCAGCGGCCTGATCGACGATGGTTGTCCGGCCACGAATGGCACCCTCGTCTACACCTGGTCGTACCCGACCGCAGGGTCGATGTACAGCCAGTACACGAGTGGGACGACCGCCGCCAACACCTACAACTGGGTTCAGGACGCTTTCGTCGAGCCCGCGGATACGACCATCACCTACAGCCTGAGCGTCGCGGCCGGCACCTACGTCAGGGTCTCTTCTCACACGGAGATCCAGGGTGTCGGCACGATCTTCAACTGCGTCGGTGACGGCGCCAGCATGACGTGGTACGGAACCGAAACCGCCACCTTCTGGCCAGCCGACGGCTCTCCGTCGTACTCGGTCTACATGACCAAGTACGACAAGGAGTTCGAAACCTTCACTGGCGGCTGTGAAACCATGATCGTCGTTGTCCCCTAGTCGAACAACTTTTCCGTCTCATCCCCCTTAACCTCTAGCAAGAGATCCGTACTTGCTACAGGCAGGGGGATTTCTTTTTGTTTAATCGGTCCTCACCCCAGGCACCCCTCTCCTAGCAGGAGAGGGGTTTGGAATTGGAATCGGATTTTTGATTGGATCGGATTGGATTGGATTGGATTTGGTCGAGGGTGAGTGAAGGGAAGTGGTTCAAATATGTTATGATTTACATAGTACATTTTATTTTACTTAATTTCCATTACTCCAATTCAAACCAATTCCAACTCCAACCCCGATTCCGATCTCGATACCGATACCCCTCTCCTTCTAGGAGAGGGGTGCCTGGGGTGAGGACCGACGGGGCAATGACCGATTATTTAATCCTCCACAATTCAATAATTAAATAATTCGAAAATTCATTAATTTCCACCACTATGTCCCCAATCACCTTCAACTCCCCAAACTTAAAAAATGCCAGAAAAAACTTGCGGAAAACCGGTACTGAAGCGGAAAATAAACTTTGGAAATTTTTAAGAAATAAAGCTCTCGGCCAACGTTTTTATCGTCAATTCGGTATAGAATATTTTGTTGTGGATTTTTGTTGTTGGCAAAAGAAGTTGGTTATTGAAGTAGATGGTGAGATTCATGATCAAAAGGAAACAGTCGAACGGGATTTTGAAAGACAAAGTTTTTTGGCAAGTTTAGGTTTCAAGTTTTTGCGTTTTAAAAACCAAGAAGTTTTAGAAAATATTTCCGGTGTTTTGGTGGAGATTAGGAGGTGGGTGTGATTGGTTTGGGTGGTCCTCACCCCCGGCACCCCTCTCCTAACAGGAGAGGGGTTTGGGTTTTTGTTTAGGTTGGGTTTTTTGTTTGTCTCAGTCTACTCAATAAGTCGTTCCCATAAGGGAACGAAATTTATTATTGTGCCATTTTTGTTTACTTGTTTTTTTTCATCCCAAGTTAGAACGGTTAGTTTTTTGGCGTGGAGTTCGGCACCGGCTTCTAAAAGAGCTTTTATTTCTCGTTCGTTGACTTCCGGATTTGAAGTGTCGTAGGTTACTTGAACAAGTTCGTTTATAGTTGCCCCTTTTTTTATTACAAAATCTATTTCTTTATCATTGCGAGTTTTGTAATAAAACAATTCAATGTTGGGTCTCAGGCCTTGTTTTAATAATTCCGTAAAGACTAAATTTTCCATTAATTTTCCGTTATCCTGAGATAGTTGCACTGCCTTGGCCGTGATTAATCCGTTATCAATCATGTAGGCTTTTTTAGGTGACTTGAGTCGTTCGGCGGTTTTGTGCGAATAACGGCTTAAGATAACCAACAAGTAAGCTTCTTCCAGGTGAGCCAAATATTTTGTTACGGTTGCCCAGCTGTTAATTTCTAAATTATTAGACAATCTTTCAAAAGTAAATTCTTTGGTCACATTATTTATTAAATAAGTTTCCAAGTTATAAATATGATTAGGTTTTCTTAATTTATAGCGTTTGACCACATCTTTAAACAGCAGGGCATCGATAAAAGGCGTAAGATAAGTCTCCGGTTTTAATTCGTGAATGACAAGTTCCGGGAAGCCGCCATTTTTCATGAAAAAATCAAGATAACTTAGGAGTTGGGCTTTGGTTTGCGTAGTTAAAAGCTGGTCAGTGTCCGGAGTAAAATTTTTATATCGCAAAAATTCTTTGAAGCTGAACGGCAGAAGTTCCAATGGCAAGTGGCGACCGGTTAAGTGAGTGGCTAGTTCTTTGGATAAAAGTTTGGAATTGGAGCCGGTCACCAAAAGGTTGTAGCCTTCTCGGTGCAGTCTGTTTACCAACAATTCCCAGTTCGGAAGATTTTGCACCTCATCAAGCAAAAGATATTTGGTGTTGTCATAAATTGACAGGGCGTTTTTTATTATTTCATTGTAATCGTCGACTTTTAATAAATTTTCATCATCAAAATTAATATAAGCGGTTTCTTTTGGTTTAAAAGCGTGAATGGCAAAAAAAGATTTCCCAGCTCTTCTGGGGCCCAATATTACCTTAATCAGACTGTTATTCATCATTTTTTCCAATTGTAAAGTTTGATAGCGAGGTATGTAAATTTCGTTTAACAGAACGTTTTTTCTGTTTTTTTGTTCAAGAAGGGTATTTTTTATCATAATATAAGTTTAAATGAGATAAAATCGTCTTTTTTCCTCATTACAAATGATATAATAAGGAAAACCAGTTGTCAAGAAAAATAATGTGAAAAAGTTGTTTGGAAATTTAACGGTTTTCCTTTATACTTGGGTCATTATGTCTGATCAAGAAACTCAATTGCAAATTGTTTCTCAATGTGAACATTTTTTAAATAATTTGAGCGAAAACGACTTACGTTTGCTTAATCGTATGGTGGTCGAGCGACTGAATCTTTATCGCAAGGCTAAGGATTTAAACAGTTTGGCTAAATTCAATATCGCCGATCGGGTGTTTTTTACTCATAACGAAAAAAATATTTTCGGCATTATTATTAAACTCAATCGTCGTAGTGCCACGGTTCAGGTTTATGATGGTAAACAGTGGACTGTTTCGCCGCAACTTTTAACCAAAGCCGGAAAGTAAAAAGGCTATGTTTTTCGATAAAACAAAATTGCAAAAAAGTTTGCGGCAAATGGTGGAGTCGAAAATTTACAGCCGCGGTTTGGAATATTATCGTGACGGTTTGGTGGGAAAACTTAATATTTCTCAAGAGCTTGATCAAATTAAAATTTCAGCCACGGTCTCGGGTTCTGATAATTATGACACGGAGATTTTTTGTGATTCGGAAAGCGGTGAGTTTTCCGATAGTGAATGCGATTGTCCTTATGATTGGGGCACCTGCAAACACGTCGCGGCTTTGGGTTTAAAATTTATTGCCGAGTCGCAAAATAAAATTATCGAAGTTGAAAGTTTTAGGGAGAAAAAACCGGCCATCACTTCCAAAGACGTCGTTGAAATATTGCGAGAAAAATTACGTTCCATCGGTCTTGATACGGAGAAAATTCCGGCCGAGATTTTGGCAGCTTTGGAAAATTCTCTTAGCCCGGCATCGGAAGAAAAAACTGTGGTTCCTGTCGAGGCCAAGCCGCCGGTAAAATTTTTGGCGATGAAAAAAATTCCGGTCGAGGAAAGATATCATTTTATTTTTAAGGCGGCCTTTGATCACGTTTCTTTGAAGATTAAAGAAAACCGTCAAAGTTCCACCTATGCTTCTTGGTATCGAGGTGTTGACGATATTCTAGATGAAGAAAAAGATGTTTTAACGCCGGTACAAAAAGAATTATTGGAATCTTTGGTTGGTGATTACAGCTGGCGCGAAGATTTTGATTGGTGGCAAGTTTTGACGCTTTTGTCAGGCTCGGGTTTTAAAGTTTATCTTGAACGTCGGGGAAAAAATAATGAAATGGTTTTTAATCATGAACCGGAAAAAATAAAAGCCAAATTTTTTCTGGTTGACCGTAAAAAATTTTTTGGCGCCGAAGAACGAACAGAAAAGTTTTTTGTTTTTCAACCGGATTTTGTCTTACCTAACAAGAACCGGACGCAATTTTTTGTCGGTGAAGGCGGGCTGGCGGTTTTTAGCGGTCAGGTTTTTGATTTTTTTGAGGTTTCGCCGGTCGGGATTGAGTTTTTAAAAAGATGGTGGCAAAAAGAAAGCGAGCTTTTTTCCTATTACGGTTTCGACGAGCGACCGAATCGTTGGCAAATTGATTTGAACGAAGAGGAGATTATTAATGTTAATCAATTGGTTGAAGATTTGAAAAAAGTTTTTGCTTTGTCGACCGAGCTGTCTTTGCCGTTGACCGTTGAAAAAGGCCAAACACCTCAACCGACACTGCTGGTTGATTACGACGGTCAAAACGCTTCTTTTCAAGCGACAATAAGCATGGATTATGATTTTGATACCGAGGATATCGGATCAATTATTTTTGTTAGCCGTCGTTTTGGTAAAGAAAATTTGGGGCGACGGGGTAATGAGAAAAATTATCATATAAAAATTGATGATCAAGGAAAGGTTTGTTACGCGCCGATTGATGAGAAAAAAGAAAAAGCAGTTTTTACTGAGTTTTCCGATAATTCGGTTTATGGTTTTTCTCGCTATTTGAAATGTAAAAGATCGGGGCCAAAAGCCATATCGTTGTTTTTGGAAAATCAGTGGCCAAAGTTGCAAAATTCCGGTTATCCGATCAAATTTCTTCGCGACCGTTTGGATTTTACCGGTGAAAATTTTCACGCTGATTTTGACATTGATTTTAGCGCGGCCAATGATTTGTTGTCGTTCGACGTGGCTTGTTATTGCGGTCAGGACAAAATCACCGTGGCTGATTTAAAAAAATATCTCGAGAATAAAGAAGGCTTTTTAAAAACCGCCGACGGTCGGTTGCTTAAAATTACCAACCGAGCCGAACTGGAAAAATTCATTTTAATGTTGCAAAGTTTTTATCAAAAAGCCAATCAAAAATTCGAGGGCAAACTTTATCATGCCATGGAACTGGATGGTACAATAACCGGTTCGGAACATTATTTGGCGGCCACTTCGGCCGGTTTTAAAAAATTCATTGCCGAAGCGCAAAGCGGCCGGCCGGTGGAAAAAGTTAAAATTCCCGTTGGCTGGAAAAAAGTTTTTCGCGATTATCAACAGGAGGGAATTTACTGGCTTTATTTTTTGCGCAAATATCGTTTCGGCGGCATTTTGGCCGATGATATGGGTTTGGGTAAAACTTTGCAGGCCTTGGGTTTAATCGAAATGAATAAGGTGGCGAAAAAACCGTCACTGGTCATTTGTCCCAAAACTTTGCTTTTTAACTGGGAGGCCGAAGCCAAAAAGTTTTTTCCGCGACTTAAAGTTTTAACGATTGATGGTTCAATTTCAGAACGGGCCGGCAAGCTTAAAAAAATAAAAAATTTCGATTTGATAATCACCACTTACCCGAGTCTGAAAAAAGATGAAAAAATTTATACCAAACTGATATTCAATTATTGCATTATCGACGAAGCTCAGTTTGTCAAAAATCACAAAACTCAAAGTGCCAAAGCGGTTAAAAGTGTGCAAGCCGATTATCGCTTGGCGCTGACCGGCACGCCGCTGGAAAATTCAGTTTCGGAAATCTGGTCGATTTTTGATTTTTTGATGCCGGGCTTTTTGGGTAATTACAATTTTTTCAAAAGAAAATATCAAACACCGATTATGAAATATGCCGACCCCGAGGCTTTGATCGGTCTGAAGAAAAAAATTTCTTGTTTCATGTTAAGACGAACCAAGGACAAGGTTTTAAAAGAATTGCCGCCGAAGATCGAACAAGTTCATCATTGCCAACTGGTTGACGATCAAAATCTTCTTTATCAGGAAGTTTTGGCCAATGTAAAAAGCGAAGTTTTTGAGGCGGTGAAAATCAAGGGTTTTGCCAAAGCCCAAATTCACGTTTTGGCCGGTTTAACCAAATTGCGTCAAGTTTGCAACCATCCGAATTTGCTTTTGAAAAATAAAAATTATAACAAATATCGATCAGCCAAGCTGGAAGTTTTTTTGGCTTTGGTTGAAAACATAACTTCGGCCGGTGGTCGGGTTTTGGTTTTTAGTCAGTTCACCACCATGCTGGATATTTTGTCAAAAGAATTATCTAAAAATAAAATCGAGCATAATTATTTATCCGGTCAAACGGAAAACCGTAAGGAGTTGGTGGAAGATTTCAGTCAAAATAAAAACAAACAAGTTTTTTTGATCAGCCTGAAAGCCGGCGGCACCGGTTTGAATTTGGTGGCTGCCGATCACGTGATTATTTTTGATCCCTGGTGGAATCCGAGTGTCGAAAACCAGGCCATTGATCGGGCTCATCGCATCGGTCAAAAAAAGACGGTCAATGTTTTTCGCTTAATCACCAAAGGCACGATTGAAGAAAAAATCGTCAAGCTGCAGGAAAAGAAGAAAAACTTGTTCGACAACCTGGTCGGCGAAAGTGGCGATCTGTTTAAAAAATTAACCTGGGCCGAAGTGAAGGAATTATTCGAATAATTATTTTTTTATGTCCAACTCATACCTCAATTTTTACGCAAAGCTTAAAAATAAATGTGCCAAATATATAGCCAAACATTTAATGGAGGATTTGGTGGAATTTTTGCCTGTTGAAATAGATTTATCTGAAGAAAAAGAAATGTCACGTGAGCTTTTTGATCAGCTTGATAGGTTTTTATTATTTGGAGAAACTTTAGACGGTAAATCGGTTTTGGCGGTGATTGCCAATAAGGTTTGGTTTTTGTCCAGGAAAGAAAAAGCGGTTCTTAAGGAATGGCAGACGGAAGCCTTTGAATCGGTTTTTGAAGTTCTGCCGGTTAACAATGACGAAATTCGTTTGCGCGATTTGGTTTCCGAAGCCGAATACAATATTTTTTCTGGTGATCAAAAAGTTATTTCGGAAGCTTTTAATACGGCTCAAGCCGGAGATTTTGTTGAGACCAGTCTGGTGCCGATTAAAGGCGTTTGGTTTTTGTCCGGAATTCAAAAACGATTGTCGCATAAAGACGAAGAAACAATTTTTCGCGAATTTGTGCAAAAACAGTTGCCGAGACATCAATATCGCCATAATCCGGAAAAATTAAAAGTTGCCTTCGAACTTCAAAAAAAATATTACGATTGTTTTGTTTCGGTTTTTGGTGCCGATGAACTTGTGGTTCGCGGTCAAGATTTGCCGGCGATTGAAAAAAGGTTTTTTGAGGCCTGGAATGAACAAGAAAAATTTGTTAAAAAAATTCCGGGGGATTTTTTACCGGGTTGGTTGACAGCCGATGAAGTTGGAGTTTTGGTCGACGAAAAAGAAGGTTTGCAATATGTTGAAAATTATGGAAAGTTTAAAAAGATTTTTTTCGAATTCGGAGATATTACCGAAGAGCAAAAAGAACTGTTCGAAGATTATTTTTTGTGCGAAGAAATTCCGGCTTTTGTTTTTCGACGCATGAAGGATCGCTATCCGGAAAAATTTAAATGGCTGGTGGAAAAAATTGTTCCTCGTTTAGAGTTTAAATTGGATCCAATAAAAGATTTTGATTCACTGATGGACATTTATAAACCGTCCTGGCGAGAAATTTTTCCCTCAATTTTTCCTTTTAATCAGCGTTTCAAAAAATATCATTTCGAGCAAGCGGGCGTTGGTCGGAACGATCCATGCCCTTGCGAAAGCGGTTCAAAATTCAAAAAATGTTGCGGAAAATAAAATTTCAATCGTCCTCACCCCAGGCACCCCTCTCCTAAAAGGAGAGGGGTTTGGGTTTTTTTATCCAGTTATCCGTTCCAAAAAACCAACACAAAAATCAATCCAGATTCCGATTCTGACACCAACACCGATACCCCTCTCCTGCCAGGAGAGGGGTGCCTGGCCGTGCCCACCATAGCTCGCCACGAGCGACGGTGGGGGTGAGGATCGATCCAATAACCCCAATAAAACCGCCAAAAAACCACAATCGAGGCTTGACAAAAGGCCTTTTTTGTGGTATTCTTATATGTTCATTACGAGGCTAATTCTGGCCCCGGATGAAGAGTTTTCAGTGAGCTGATCCGACATCCTTGGCCATACCTGGTAAAGGAAACCGAAGTCGATCAGCTGTTTTTCCAGACAATCCAACAACAAGTGGGAGGTTCACGTATCGGAAACTCTAAAAACATTCAACAAAAATACAAAATGATTCCATTAGTTTAAAACCAAACCATGATTGATGAGATAAGGACACTTAAAT
>JAGVPA010000103.1 GCA_020052445.1 bacterium | reverse complement strand
TTTGTTGGTTCATAACTAGGCTTTTTAGTGGTTAGCCTAGTTATATTTTGCTATTTTAAGCCAAATTTATCAATAGTTGGTGCGTTTGCCCTGGGGATTACCCCCGATCAGTTGAGCGAATCCACTAGACTCGGACCGAGAGCCATGCAGTATCTTCAAGGGATTGACGCCTGGTTGACCGAACAGGATCCTCGTTTGGTTTTCGGTTTGGTTTCCGACTAGGGAATTCCTTTTGCGTGCGGATGCGAGCTCTTTCGCATCTGTTTTTTTATTGGGAAACTACCAAATCTCTTCGCCCAGTCTATCATATAATAGGGTTTTTTCGGCCAGTTGGCATTTTTTGGTGGATAAAAGGCCGAAGATAAGAGACTTTTTGTTTAGCTTAGCCTTTACTAACTCGTTTAAAAGGTCTACTATTTAACCACTTATGAATATTTCTGAACTTGCGAGACGTTTAAATGTCTTGCCAGATGATTTGCGGGCCAAATTACCTGAGCTTGGTTTTAGTATTGGCGCGCACGCCATTAAGGTTGACGACCGGGTGGCTGGGCAAATTCAAATGGCTTGGTCGGAAATGAAACGTCGTTTGCGACTTCAGGAAAAAATGGAAAGCCAAAAGGCCGAGCAAGAACGCCGCGAACTTCGTTCTGAGGAAGAACAGAAGCCAATTATTTTGCCGGCGGTTATTACTGTCCGTGATTTTGCTTCCATGCTTCAGTTGCCAGTCCCAAAAGTCATGCAGGAATTAATGCGCAGCGGAATTTTTGCTTCACTTAACGAACGTCTGGATTTTGATACTGCTTCGATTATTGCCGAAGATTTAGGTTTCAAAGCTTCGCTCGAAGATAAAAAACAAGAACAGGTGGTAAACGTCGAAGCCGAAAAACGTTTGTCCGAAGTGGCTGGTGAGGAAACCGAGGAGACTTTGAAAGTTCGTCCACCGGTTATTGTAGTTATGGGTCACGTCGACCACGGCAAAACTAAAATTCTTGACGCCATTCGTAAAACCAATGTTATGGAGTCCGAAGCTGGTGGCATTACTCAACACATCGGTGCTTATCAAGTGGAACGTAATGGTCGTCTTTTAACTTTTATTGACACGCCGGGTCACGAAGCTTTTACTGTCATGCGTTCTCGTGGCGCCAAAGTGGCCGACATCGCCATTCTGGTGGTGGCCGCCGACGACGGTGTTCAGCCTCAAACCAAAGAAGCTATCAATATTATTCAATCAAGTCACTTGCCGTTTGTTGTTGCTTTAAATAAAATCGATAAAGCTGATGTTAATATTGATCGTGTCAAAGGCCAGTTGTCAGAATTGAATTTGGTGCCGGAAGATTGGGGTGGCAAAACCGTGGTCGCGCCAGTTTCGGCCAAAACTGGTGTTGGTATCGATAGTTTGCTCGACATTCTTATTTTGACAGCTGAATTGAATGAGAAAGTTATTCGTTCCAATCCTAATCGTCCAGCTATCGGTACAGTCATCGAATCCCACGTCGATCAAGGTGAAGGTCCGGTGGCCACAGTTTTGGTTCAGGCCGGTACACTTCATATGGGCGATGACTTGGGAGTGGTTGATTCACTCTACGGTCGAGTTCGCGCCATGCGTGACTGGAAGGGTGAATTGGTAAAAGAAGCTCAGCCATCCATGCCAGTAAAAATTATCGGTCTTCGTCAGGCGCCGGCGGTTGGGGATGTTATTGAGGTTCCAGCTGACGTTGCAGCGCTTAAAAAACTAAAAATCAAACCAGCTCGAGCGGTTGAACAGATTGCTTCCATTAAACACACCACCCAACAAATCGAAGGTGAATCTGGCACCAAACAAAATTGTAAAATTGTTTTACGAGCCGACATGCTTGGTTCGCTCGAAGCGATTCTTGGTATGCTCGACACCATTCATCACCCAGAAGTTGGGGTTGAAGTGGTAAGCAAAGGTCTTGGCCATATAACCGAGTCAGATATTTTAAGCGCCGAAGCGACCGGTGCCATTGTTATCGGTTTTAACGCTCGTCCAACCACCACAGCCGAAGAATTAGCTCGCGATAAAGAAATTACCATTCGTGAGTACACAATTATTTATAAATTATTCGAGGATATTTTAACCGACTTGCAAAAACTTTTGCCATCAGAGACAATTATCACCGAAATCGGTAAGGCCGAAGTTTTAGCTAACTTTAAAAAGACCGAAAAAGGTTGGGTGGTTGGCCTGAAAGTTCGTGACGGAAAAATTAAACCAAAAGCCAAACTTCGCATTTGGCGTGGTGAACAAGTTATTGGCGAAGGCGAAGTTTTGACCGTGCAAATCGGTCGCGGCGAAGTTAAGGATGCTAAAGCCGGTCAGGAATGTGGTGTCGGTTATAAAGGAAAAACCAAAGCCGAAATTGGTGACCTCTTCGATTTTTATGTCGAAGAAACCAAAGGCCGGTTGTTAAAATTAAAAGGTATCGAAGCTCGTTAAATAATTTTAAAATTTTTTCTATGTCGGAAATAAATTTGACTTCCCAAACTTTCGATCAAATCGTTTTGCAATCCGATAAACCGGTGTTTGTGGATTTTTGGGCGCCGTGGTGTGGTCCTTGTCGCATGATGGGCCCGATTGTTGAAGAATTGGCCGGCGAAATGGATACGGTAGTTATTTGTAAATTAAATGTCGACGAAGAAACCGAAGCTGCTCAACGTTTCAGTGTTTTATCAATTCCAACCTTTATGGTTTTTAAAGGCGGCCAACCAGTCGATCAGTTTTCCGGCGCTATGAGCAAGGAAGCACTGCGTGAACGGATCGAGAAATCGATTTAGGAGGGGGGGGGCGCGAATTACGAATTGGTACGAATATACGAATTACGAATTTACGAATTTCGTTTGATTGTTTTAATGGCGAATTTTTCTCTCACCTGTCATCCTGAGCCAGAGAAGGATCTCGCCGCGTGACTTAAAATTATGTCCGAAAAAATCATCATCATCGGTGGCGGTCCAGCCGGTTATACGGCGGCCATCTACGCGGCTCGAGCGGAGCTCTCGCCGGCTGTTTTTACCGGCGAGCAACCCGGTGGTCAGCTTATGTGGACCACGATTGTCGAAAATTTCCCCGGTTTTCCGGAAGGTGTTGATGGCCAGGACCTCATGGGTGTGCGCATGCGCAAACAAGCTGAACGGTTTGGGGCAAAAATTTTGGATAAGGTGGTTACAGCTGTTGATTTTTCAACCAAGCCATTCAAGGTTACAACTTCTGATGGCCAAGTAACTGAAGCTGAAGCGGTAATCATCGCCACCGGTGCTTCGCCAATGTGGATGAAGGTGCCCGGCGAAGCGGAATATAAAGGTAAGGGTGTTTCGGTTTGCGCGACTTGCGACGGTTTCTTTTTTCGAAACAAAGAAGTCGCGGTCGTCGGCGGTGGTGATGCCGCTATGGAGGAAGCTCTCGATCTCGCAAAGTTTGCCAGTAAAATTACAGTGCTCGTTCGCAGCGAAAAACTTAAAGCTTCCAAAATCATGCAGGAGCGGGCCGAGGCTGAACCGAAAATTAGTTTTGTTTGGAACACACAAGTTTCAGAAGTTGTCGGCGATGGTTTAAAAATGACCGGGTTGAAATTAAAAAATGTGGTTGGTGGCGAAGAGAGTGAAATAAAAGTCGATGGTGTATTTTTAGCCATTGGTCATAAACCAAATTCAGATTTGTTCAAGGGACAAGTTGAACTCAACGAACGAGGTTTTGTAGTTTGTAAAAATCGAACTTCGGAGACGAGCGTGGTTGGTGTATTTGTGGCTGGTGATGTCGAGGATGCTCGTTATCGTCAGGCTATTACTTCGGCTGGAGCTGGTTGCATGGCGGCGATTGATGCGGAGCGGTGGTTGAAAGGTGATGGACGGTAATTGATAGAGTTTTGGTAAAAATGTAAAAGACCACCGGGATTGAAATTAATCGGTGGTTTTTTATTAGGGAACTTCGATTCAAGTCAACAAAATTTTACGTTTTTACGTTTTTACAATAAAATTATACACGAACCCCGTTTGCTCATGACCCGTGAAAGTATTAAGCTGTATAAGCTTTATGAAAACGGTTGAGAAAAATTTTGCTTTTATTGATAGCCAAAATTTAAATTTGGGTATTAGATATTTGGGTTGGAAATTAAGTTATAAAAAATTTCGCGTTTATTTACGCGAAACTTGGGGGGTGGAAAAAGCTTACGTTTTTATTGGTTACAGTAAAGATCAACAGGAGTTGTATCGTTCGCTTCAAGAGTCTGGTTATGTTTTGATTTTTAAGCCAATGTTGGAATACCATGATGGAACTTGCAAAGGAAATGTTGATGCAGATTTGGTGCTTAGAGCAATGATTGATTTTAAAGATTTTGAGCAAGCTGTAATTGTCACCAGTGACGGTGATTTTTATTGTTTGGTTGACTATTTAAGAGAAAATAATAAATTGGCAACAGTACTGAGTCCGGTTCGAGAAAAGTGTTCAAAATTATTAAAACACGCAGCTAAAGAAAAGATTTATTTTTTGGATAATTTACGAAATAAATTGGAATATAAATGAAAAAGCACCGCCGAAAGACAGAACAGTCGGAGATGCTTTTCCTTGGTGATTCTAAAATTAGAATAACATAAAATAATTAATTTGTCAAGAATATGCAAAACCCTTTCGAAAACGCCCTTAAACAACTCGATCGTGCGGCCGCTCTGCAAACTTTCAATCCTGATTTTTTGTTGCGCATGCGTCAACCGAATCGTGAAATTCAAATCTCGATTCCGGTGAAGATGGATAACGGTGAACTTCGAATTTTTACCGGTTATCGGGTTCAGCACAACAATGCTTGCGGCCCATACAAAGGTGGAATTCGTTATCATGCTGAAACCAATATTGATGAAGTTCGGGCTTTGGCGCTTTGGATGGCCATCAAATGTTCAGTGGTCGGAATTCCTATGGGTGGTGGCAAGGGGGGGGTTACGGTTGATCCAAAAACTCTTTCGGTTGGTGAACTTGAACGTTTGACTCGTGGTTGGACCAAAGCTATGTCTGATGTGATCGGATCAGAAAAAGATGTCCCAGCTCCAGATGTTAATACCACACCGCGTGAAATGGATTGGATTGCCGATGAATATCAGAAAGCTACTCAAGATCCAAAATATAAAGCGGTCGTAACCGGTAAAACTATTCCGGCTGGCGGTTCACTTGGTCGCGGTACGGCGACCGGTGATGGCGGATATTTTGTTTTCGAAGGTTTGCGCGAAAAATTAAATGTCAGCAAAGATGCTTGCACAGTTGTGGTTCAAGGTTTTGGCAACGCTGGTCACCAAATGGCCGAACTCTTTTTTCAGAATGGTTATAAAGTGGTTGGTTTGTCTGATTCCAAAGGCGGCATTTATAATCCAGAAGGTTTGGATGTGCGCGCGGTCGATGAACATAAAAAAAATAATGGCTCAGTTCAGAATTTTCCTGGCGCCCAAAATGTTACTAATGCCGAACTCCTCGAACTCGAGTGCGTGGTTTTGGTTCCTGCGGCTTTGGAAAACCAATTCTTTGCCGACAATGCTTCTCGAGTTAAAGCCAAGGCGATTCTCGAGGTAGCTAATGGTCCAACCACACCGGAAGCTGACGAGGTTTTCAAAAGCCGTGGCATCCCGGTTGTCCCAGACGTTTTGGCCAATGCTGGTGGTGTCACAGTCAGTTGTTTTGAATGGGAGCAGAATCTGAAGGACGAAGTTTGGACCGAGGAGCAGGTTGGTGAAAAATTAAGAAGCACCATGCAGGCGGCTCTTGATGCCGTTTGGAATAAGAAAATGGCTTTAAACTGCACCGTTCGCGAAGCGGCTTTTATTGTCGCTATGGAACGAATTGAAAAGGCGATGATTGCCTAAAATCCTCGATTTTATTCGAATATTTAAAAAACGATGGCTCAGCCATCGTTTTTTAAGTCTTGTCATTTTTCTTCTTTTGGTTTATAGTACCGAGCCGGTTTAGTTCCTTTCACTTTCGTTCAACGGAGGACGGCATGTCTCAAGTAAACGTAATTGAACCGACGTCCTTTGGAGATGGACGGTTTGAAGTCGTTGAAACGCTCGGAGAAGGAGCCACAGCGATCGTCTACAAGGTAAAGGACAAGAAGTTCGGTGGTGTCCTTCGGGCTCTCAAGGTGTTAAGAGCTAATATGGGAGCAACGTCAGACGCTCACAGGCGGTTTGTAAAAGAAGCTTTAGATATGGCCAGGGTCGAAAATCCTGGTTTTATCAGAGTTATAGACTACGATCAGAATGGAGGACCTCCTTGGATTCTTATGGAGTTGGCCGAAGGTGGCTCACTCTTGGATCGATTGGAACACGGACAACTTACACCACGTCAGGCGGTCAGAGTTTGTCTCGCTGTACTGAGAGCTCTGGCTTTTGCTCATGAACGCGGAGTCGTTCACCGAGACATTAAGCCACACAACATTCTCTTTACTTGGGATAGTCAGGTCAAAGTCGTTGACTTCGGGATCGCCCAGTCGGATTCAGTCGACTTGGAGACCCGGCAAGGGACAACGATGGGGACCTTTTTCTTTATGGCTCCGGAGCAAAAGGCTGATGCCAGTCTGGTTGATAAACGGGCTGACATTTATGCCACTGGAGCTCTGTTCTATTGCTGTATGGTCGTCGGAGTTCCTCCTGACCTGTTTGTTGCAGAACAGCATCCACAATGGCTGGAGAAAATTCCCGAGTTTTTGCGCCCCATCCTTGTAAGGGCGACTCGATATGAACGAGATGATCGTTTCTCCTCGGCCGGAGAAATGATCGCGGCTTTGGAGGAAGTCTACGAACTTCTCCCTTCGTCGCCTGATGATGATCTCCCATTGGCCCTGCCAGTTGGATGGAGGGCTGTCGAAGAGACCTTCGAGGAACCCAACGAAGAAGACTGTGATCGGGCTACAGATCCAGGTCAGCCCAGAGACAGTGAATCATTGACAATCGTCCCACCTCCCGAAGTCGCTCGTGCCGAAGGTACTTGGGCTGATGCAGACAGTGTCTTTCAGGATTCGACTGGTCTGACATCTATCGACGATGTCTTGTCGCCGCCTCGTCGACGCCTGCCTATCCGAATCATGATTGCAGCAGCGATCGTCCTCGTCCTCCTGGTCTCGTTCGTCGGAATCAAGTGGCTCGGCCACTCTGACGAACTCATCGAAGAACCGATCGTAGTTTCGACCGAGATCGAGACGCCGCTGCCCGAGGTTCAGGATCCGATGCCCGAACCTGTCACTGTCGAACCTGTTGTCGAGGTCGTCCCAGAAGAACCGACTGTCACTCCAGAACCCGAGTCCAAGCCAGAAGTGGTTCGAACAGAGGTTGTGCCTCCGCCCAAGGTCGAAGAACGACCTGTCGTGGTTCCGTCACAACCAGTTGAACCAAGTACGGCTCCGGTGGCCGAGGCTGTGAGCACCACTCCGAGTCACAACGTGATAACCGCGCTGAAGGCTGGTCAGTCCTTCTCGCCAGTGGTGCGCGGTCAACACAAGGAGGTAAAGGTTCATCTCCTTTTGAATGGGAAATGGACAATCTCCAACATGACAGTTGGAGAAGACGGTGTGTGGCGGGTGACGATTACGATTCCGGAAGGGATTGTAAGTTTCCGGTACTTCATCACTGCTGTGCCTGCCTGGTCATCAGGGTCTGCCCCCAATGCACACTCCGTCGAAATAAGGTAGTAGAAGGAGGCTTCGTCTCCCGCCCAGAATCTGGCGGGAATTTTTTTTGGGTTTAAATGTTCAAGTGTTCAATTGTTCAATTTGTTCAGGTTTTAATTAGTCGTCATCCCGATCCGTCAGTGAACGTTTTGAACACTTGAACAATTTGAACAAAATTGAACAGTTCGACCATATTTGATACACTGCCTGCATAAAATTTATGCCCTACAATCATCAAGAAATCGAAAAAAAATGGCAGGAAAAATGGGTTGAGTCAGGAATTTTTAAAACTAAAGAATCTCCGGACAAGAAAAAATTCTACGCTCTCGACATGTTTCCTTATCCATCTGGGGCCGGACTGCATGTTGGTCATCCTAAAGGTTATATTGCCACCGACGTCGTTTCACGAATGAAAATGATGCAGGGTTTTAATGTTCTTCATCCTATGGGTTGGGATGCTTTTGGTTTGCCAGCCGAAAATTACGCCATCAAAAATAAAGTTCATCCCTCGGTCGCCACTGAAGAAAATATTGCCGTCTTCAAAAAACAATTAAGTCTTCTTGGTTTCACTTATGATTGGGAAAGGGAAGTAAACACAACTGAGCCAAAATATTACAAATGGACGCAGTGGGCTTTTTTGCAAATGTTTAAAAGCGGTTTGGCTTTTGAATCATTCGAACCAATCAACTGGTGCCCGGGTTGTCAGACTGGTTTGGCTAATGAGGATTTGGATGGCGACAAATGCGAACGTTGTGGCAGTTTGGTCGAACAAAAACCAATGCGCCAGTGGGTTTTGAAAATTACCGATTATGCCGAACGACTTTTGAATGATTTGGACAAACTTCCCGATTGGCCAGATTCAATTAAACAAATGCAACGAGAATGGATTGGAAAAAGTGAAGGAGCAGAGGTGAATTTTCGAATTTTCGAATTTCCAAATTTTCAAGTTACAGTTTTTACCACTCGTCCAGACACTTTATTCGGGGCCACTTACCTGGTTCTCTCACCAGAACATTCTTTGGTTTCAGAAATTACTGCACCGGAACAGCAATCGGCGGTTGAGGCTTATGTTTCGGCCGCGAAAAATAAAACGGTTATTGAGCGTGGCGATGACACTCGCGAAAAAACTGGTGTCTTTACTGGTGCTTACGCCATCAATCCGGTGAACAATGAACAGATCCCAATTTGGGTGGCCGATTATGTGCTGGCCGGTTATGGTACCGGGGCAATTATGGCCGTGCCGGCTCATGATGATCGTGATTTTGCTTTTGCTCAGAAGTTTAATCTGCCAATCAAACAAGTTGTGGCACCAGTTAGAATCGATAGCAAAAATCCACCGGTCGCTGACAAACCAACTGTTACTCGTAAGACGATTCATGGTTTGGTTATCGATCCTAAAACGGGAAAAATTCTCTGCTTAAAATGGAAACAGCAACCTTGGACCGGTTTTGTAGTCGGCGGAGTGGACGAAGGCGAGGATATTGTTGCAGCGGCCAGACGAGAAATTAAAGAAGAGACCGGTTATGTTAATTTGAAATTTATTCGAGTATTAGGCGGTGTGGTGCGCGGCGAATATTTTGCTGCTCATAAAGATGAAAATCGTATCGCTTATTCGAATGCAATTTTATTTGAATTAGAAAATGATGAGCGCGAGATAGTCGGCGATGAAGAGTTTTCCAAACACGAACCAATTTGGCTCGAGCCAAAAACTTTAAATCAAGATAATTTTACTTGTGCTGAATTGGATTTGTGGTTCAAACGTTTAAATAATGGCGAGGCCGCAGATTGCGAATATGGCGTGGCCATCAATTCCGAATTTTTCAACGACTTGCCAACCTGGAAAGCCAAAGATGACATGACTTCTTGGCTCGAAGAAAAAGGTTTTGGTCACAAAAAAATTCAATACAAACTCCGCGACTGGGTTTTTTCTCGTCAGCGTTATTGGGGTGAACCGATGCCTTTAGTTCATTGTGAAAAGTGCGGAGTTGTGCCGATGAAGGAGGAAGACTTACCACTTGAACTGCCGCAAGTTGAGCACTACGAACCGTCTGGTACCGGCGAATCACCACTTGCCACCATCACCGATTGGGTAAATACGACTTGTCCGGTTTGTGACGGCTCGGCCAAACGTGAAACCAACACCATGCCGCAGTGGGCTGGTTCGTGTTGGTATTATTTGCGATACATCGATTCAAAAAACGAGACGGCTTTGGTCGACTTGGCAAAAGAAAAATATTGGTCGCCGGTGGATTTGTATGTTGGCGGAGCCGAGCATGCGACTCGTCATTTAATCTACGCGCGTTTTTGGCATAAGTTTTTATTCGACATCGGCGTGGTTAATTATGAGGAGCCATTCACTCGTTTGCAAAACGTTGGTTTGATTATGGCCGAAGATGGTCGAAAAATGAGTAAGCGTTGGGGAAATGTCATTAATCCTGATGATGTGGTGAAAGAATATGGCGCCGACGCCCTCCGAGTTTACGAAATGTTTATGGCGCCATTCAATCAACCATGTGCTTGGAGTACAAATGGTTTAGTTGGGACGAGGCGGTTTTTGGAGAAAGTGAACGGTCTCGTTCAGTTGGTATCAGAAAAAGAAAACGAAAATGTCACTCGTGCTTTACACCAAACAATTAAAAAAGTTGGTGACGATATTAACGATTTTCGTTTCAATACGGCGGTTTCTCAAATGATGACTTTTGTAAACACCGTTTCCGAAGTGAAGGGCATCACCCGAGACAGTTTTCTGAAATTTTTGCGCGTACTCTGTCCGTTCGCTCCACATATAACCAACGAAATCGCCAACGAGCTCGGCGAAGTCGAGATTTTAGAAACTGGGGCGTGGCCAACTTACGATCCGGAGATGTTAAAATCTGACGAGGTTACTCTGGCCATCCAGGTTAATGGAAAACTCCGGGGAACAATAACTGTGCCTAACGAAGCCGTGGAAGATGAGGTAAAAACGACAGCTATGGCTGAAGAAAATGTGAAGAAAAATCTTGAAGGTAAGGAAATTATTAAGGTGGTTTTTGTAAAAGGGAAGTTGATGAATTTCGTTGTTCGGTAAAAACGTAGAGACAGGGCACAGACCTGTCTCTGAATCGAATCGATCCAAACCAAATTACTCAAAATCAAAAACCGGCCACTGGCCGGTTTTTGAAATCTTCAATCTGTGCTAAAATAAAAAGAGTTCCGTTTGTAACTACTCACTCACCTTACGCACCACCCCATCCATGATATCATAAACCTAAGTTCAATTCGGTTGTTTCCAATGCAAGATGAGCCCGAAAATATTCCAATATGAA
>JAGVPA010000064.1 GCA_020052445.1 bacterium | reverse complement strand
CTAATTAGCCATCGGACCACACAAGGGCCGATCGGCCCTTGTGTGGTCCGGTCTAAAGTTTGCATTTTTACGTTTTTACGCTTTTACATTTTTTACTTTACCAAATCAGATCGTTTCACCACCTTGGCCACAAAAAGTCCCTCATACTCCTTACTCGGCAAAACATAAACCGTATTATTCGTCCCTTTGCGAATCGTTGAAACTGGTAGTTCGAAAGCCATGGCTTTTAATTCTGGAAATTCTTGGAGTAGCCATTCGATCATTTGTTCATCTTCTTCAGGAGCCAAAGTGCAGGTTGAGTAGACTAAGGTGCCACCGGGTTTGAGGCAGACGGCGGCCGAGCGCAGGAGACGGCGTTGAAGTTTGGCGTGAGCGATAATGTTTTTTTCGTTCCAAAAACTGAATGACCGCGGATCATTGGTTGAGATTCGGCCCTCGGCCGAGCAGGGAACATCGGTTAGAATTTTATCAAAAGTTGCCGGCAGTTCTTTGTGGAGCAGAGAAGCATCGATTTCTTTGGTTTCGACAAAAGTTGCCCCTTGAATTTTGAGCGTGTTTTCGAGTTTTTGAAAACGGACAGAATTATCATCGCAGGCAATTAATCTCCCTCCCTCAACGCCTCGGTGGGGGAGGGGTGGAGAGAGGGCCATCATTGCCGCCATCTGCGAGGTTTTGCTGCCTGGTGCAGCACAGAGATCCAAGACTGTTTCGCCTGGTTTTGGGTCGAGAATCAGTGGAGGTAGCATCGAGGCAATGCCCTGAAGATAAATTTTTCCGCTTGTACAAAGTTGGTGTTCAAGGAGTTCTCTGTCAGTTCGGTTTTTGATTCGAAAGGCGTGCGGGATATTTTTGACTCGTTCAAAAGCAATATTTTCCTCGCGTAAAACCGCCATAACCTCTTCATCAGTGGTTTTTAAGGTATTAGCACGAAAAGTCGGCCGGCGTTTTTCGCCAAAAGCCAAGACAATGTTTTTCATGCCGCTTGAACCGAATTGTTTTTCCAGGCGTTCAAGAAATTTTGGTGGTAAAGTTACTGTTCTCATAAGTCTTTAGATTATAGTGGTTTTTTAAAAAAGATGCTATTATTATGTAAAATAAAGGAAATTTAAAAGATATGTCGAATAAATCTAAAATTTTTTTAATCATCTCGGTCGATCTTCTGCTTCTTTCAATGGTGGCTGGTGTTTACTTTTATTTTAGTGAGCTTAAACCCAAACCGACGGCTGGCGCAAATTTGGTAGTAAATTCTTCATCAGCTGTTTCTTCTTCTGCCACCACTGTTATTCCACCGAACGAAGAAGTAAGTTGGTCGCGCGGTAGCGGCGAGAATGAATTTTGGGTGACAAATCCAACCACCAAAGCCAAATTGTATGTAAAAGTTTTTTATCCAACCAATTTTGAAAATACTGCCGTCAACGCTTTGGTCTTTGTCCCAGGCGGCACCGGCGATTCCAGTTCTTTTACTGGGAAAAAAGGTTTGAATATTATTACTGAGGCTGGTTTTATTGCCGTGGTTTTTGATCCAGACGGTCGAGGTAAAAGCGAAGGCGAGGAAAATCAAGCTGGCTATAATCAACAAGATGGCTTGGCTACGATTATTAGATTTGTCGATAGTGAATTACCTGATGCCAAAGTGGAAAAAATTGGTGTCTCTTCATCTTCCTTCGGTTTAGTTATGGCGAGTGGCACTCTGGTTCGTTATCCGGAATTACCGGTTAGTTTTTTAACCGATTGGGAAGGACCAATTGATAGAAACGATTTTGCCGGTTGCGACGCGGATTTGACCGGTCATCTAAAAGGCCAGGTGGCTTGTGATGACGAGGAATTTATGGTCGAACGTGAAGCTATAAATTTTGTACCAAAATTAAAAATTCCTTATCAGCGTCTGGAATCAGTAACCGATCATGGACAGCCCGATGTCCTTTCAGCCGTGCGGATAGTTAATGCGGCTGTGAATGGCGGCGTCCCTTGGGTTCGTTTGAATGATTACGCCATCAACCAGACTTTTAGCGAAGCCAGCCCGCCAGAAATGCTGTCAGACAGTTTGGATAAAAGAACCTTAGAAAAAGTTGTTGAATACGCTAAGGAGTTGTTTGTTATTTAAAATATGAAAAAAATTAATAAAATTTTTATTGCTCTTGGTAGTCTGTTTTTTGTTGGTGGACTGGTGTTAGTTGGTTACCTTATTTCTGCTAATATTAGTGCTAATCCAGCCACTGATTTGATTGGAAATACCACACCGACCATTCTTTATTTAACCACCATGACTCACTTGGAAAATAATTTGAATTTTGACACCAATGAAATTTATTTTAAAAAAGTTGCCGGGCAAATGCGATATGGTATGGATTTAGCTGAACCATATAAAGCCATAATGACTTTTGAAAGCGGTTTGGATTTTGCGGAGGGAAATCTTAATTTTGGCGATAATGTCATGAAAGAAGTTTTGGATCGCGGTTTTGGGGTTGGAACTCACGTAGATTTATCAGCTAAACAAAAAATGTCGGTTGAAACGGCTACTCAAATAATCAAAGAACACAAGGAAGCGGTTGATGTTCTTGTCGGTGGGGAAAATAATTTTTCTTGTTCCGGGGTTAATGGTAATACTGATTGGTATGCGGCTTCTAAAAACAGCGGTTGCAAATTAATCGACGGGATTGTTGGTTTTGCTTACTTATCAATGCCTATGGAAAATCGTCCCGCCGGTTGGACAGATACAGCTATTATCAAAGAAAAGTTTCATTATGCGGCACCGGTCGGCGATGTTCGTTTTTATCCTTTCTGGATCAGTGATTCTCAAGACTTTTCTGAAGATGTTGGTGGCGACATGCTGTTGAGTTCTGGCGAGACAATGAGTTTGGCAATGTTTGCCGAAGCCGGTGGACGCAACAGTGATCGTCCGGAATGTGCTTCGAATAATAGTTGCCCTCTGACAATGGATGATGTAACGACCATTATTAACGATATAAAAGATTTTTCAGCGACCAGAGATCTAACCAAAATCGCCAAATACAATGTTTATTTTCCCGCCAGTTTATTTGTGCCAGAAAACGAAGAAGTTTTAAAAAAGTTTTTTTCGGAAACACAAAAATTGGAGGAACAAGGAATCGTTAAATGGGCAAGTCAGAAAGAGGTTTATGGGGCGATGGCGGCCGAACGTTAAAAATAAAAAAACGACCTTCAAGAAAAAACTGGTCGTTTTTTTATTTCAAAATCAATTTCAGGGTCAATTCTTGACGTCTTGGTTTTTTGATGATAGATTTTTCGAGTCATTCGAAGGTCTATTATTTCGTGGAGGACAAGATGTCGGAAATGGGTTTTCGCAGTCTGTGTGTGACCGGACTGGTCATCGGAGTATCTTTCTTGGCCGGTGTGCAGTCGGCGCTTTCATGAGTCATAGAAGGTTCAAGGAGGCCCTCGAGGCAGTAGAAGAGACGTGTACGCCTATGGGCCTCTGAATTCCTTCTGGTTCGTCTTGGTCGAAGTTCCTGTGCTCGGGGACTTCTTTTTTTATAACAAAAATCCCCAGCGTCAGCTGAGGATTTTTGTTGGTTCTACGATCCGGTCTCGCTTGCCCTTTTTGGGGCAATTTCAAGCAGTTTTCAACCAGTCACCCACCCCTATTCCGGTCGTATAGAACTTTCGAAATGAGACAAATGAGACACTTTTAACGGGTTTTTGGACTGTCTCATTTTTGAATCATTTTTTGCTTATTATAGAGAAGATATCAATGTTTTGTGGTATTTTTCGAGTGTCTCATTTCGTTTAGTTGGAATTACGTATTCTGTGGGTTAGATATCCATTAATTAATTTTTAATTGTTTTTTAAAAAAAGAAAACCTCGCACAACCATGTGTGCGAGGTACGGTCTTCAAGAAACGGAGTTATTTGGGTGACGAATTGGTCAGCGGCTCGCGAGAACGAGTGGACCAAAAATAGCGTGCTTTCCTCCGTGTACTCGCAAGGAATTCGGAACTGCGTTCCAAACACCGCCTAATGGCACCCAAGAGCGGCGAACAAGATCGTATCCGAAAAAAGCCCGCCAGATTCCAAAAAGCTGAACCCCGTCTGAATTATCCCAAAGCTTGGGATGAATATACGGCTGGCAGTACATTTCGTGTCTCTGCTTGAGTTCTTGACGAATTTGTCCACGTGTTGATCCGCCAAGCGAGGATCGCGCTCCTTTTGGCGGAAAAATGTGAACCCCTTCACACTTGGACGACTGAAGAGGTTTGAGACAAAAACCTTCGTCCCACGGAAGTTCCTCTTGGCGCTCCACAGATTTCCACCATCCCAACTCGATACCGTAACTCTTGTCGCCTTTAGAACAAAGCGACGAGACGCTACGGCGAGCCAGAATATGAAATTCTTGTTCGTCAGGATCGGCTCGAATAAGAAGAGCTCCTTGGTATGTTTCCGGATTTACAGTTGGTCGCCACAAGAAATCATCTGTGCCATCCTTGCGACGAGGACTCACAACGATTCCAAATTCTGGCCAATTGGACTCCACTTTTGTGAGCAGACCAGTAAACTGAGAATTGACCGCTTGTGTTAGACCAACCCCGCCTGGCCGCTCCTCAATTTCATAAATTCCTACTCCATTTGATGTAGGAACACAATCCACTCGGATAAGAAGTGAAGGAACGTGACAGTGGCGACGTACGTATGTTTCCTCCCAAATGAAGACACTTGCCCAGTTTTCAATAACCCCGCAGAGGTATTCTTGCGTGCCTATCGACATTACCTCCGTCTGCTCTGATTTATTGAAATTCCACGGACCAACTTGAATCGCCTTGATGCCGCTATCCATTTTTGTTCTCCTACGGTTTTTCGCACAAGGAGCCTCCTCACCATGAGAAGGCTCCTTGGAAGATCTTTCAAATTAATAGCGAACAAATGGGTCAGCAAAAGTTGCCATAATGAAAGACCTTCGAAGGAATCTTCCAGTGTGAGCTGACCCATTTGTTTGTCCGGAAACGTTTTAATTTCTCATTGAATATTGGTAACTAAATTAATTAAAATTTTTTCTGTATCAATAAACGCTTGAATAGGTATCGCTTCTTTCAAACTATGAGCTCCGGTTCTTCCTTGTCCGATAGGGATAGCAACTATTCCATGCTGATTAAACACATTGGCATCACTTGCTCCCAAGGCGGCGGAATAAACCGTACTAAAACCAGCACGCATAATTGATTTACTAACAGTTTTTACAAAGGCATTGTCTTTTTTAATTGAATATCCTTGAATCAATAACTCGCTTTTCAAAATTATTTTTCCGCCTTGTTTTTTTGCTATTTGATTAGCTAAACTTTGCCAACGCTTTAATTCTTTTTTTAAATTCATTCTCTTTAAAGCCCGAATCTCACCAACAGCCATTGCTTTTTCCGGAACAACATTAAAGACACTGCCGCCATTTATCAATCCAATACTGCTAATACTTCCTTTTGTTATTTTTTTATTTATTTGGTTGATAAAACTTGCCAAAATTGTAATCGCATTTATACCTTCGTTTGATCTAACTATATGCGCGGCTCGACCACGACAAATAATTTCTACTCTATTAATAAATGAGGCTGATAAAGTTATTGAGTTCACGGAAGCGGAGCGATCGATAACGACCGCCTGACGTCCGCGTATTAATTTGTATTCCAAGCGCTTTGTACCCAAACAACCAACTTCTTCTTGTACAGAAAAAATTAATTCCAAAGGACGATGCTGTAACTTTTCTTCTATTAATTTTGTTATCAAAGCCAGAATACTGGCGACGCCGGCTTTATCATCCGCTCCCAGAATAGTATCTCCTTTTGAACGAATGATGCCGTTTTTTATTTGCGTTTTAATTCCAACACAAGGATTTACAGTATCAAGATGAGAATTCAAAATTAATGGCCGACCCCGACCTGGTAGTTTGGCAATTAAATTTCCAACACGGTCTGTACGACAGGTGATTGAATATTTTCTAAAATAGATCAACAAAAAATTCCGAAGTAAAACTTCTTTACCCGAAGGACTTGGAATTTTTGTTAATTGTACGAATAATTTTGCTGCTAGTGGTAACATAAATAATTAAAAAACCTCCGCGTTTGAGGCGAAGGTTTGCAATTACGGTTTAAATTTATAATATCGCAAAACAATCCTTCGCCAAAAGGTTCATCATAACCATCATCATTTTTGAAGTGGTAGCGAATGATTGTTTTTGAGTTAAATTCATAACAAAATTTGAATAAAAAGATATTACCACAAATAAAAAATTTGTCAACTTTTTGACTTTCTATCAAAAACGATCTTTTGAGTAAGAAATATTTTCTGCTCCACTAGATACTACGTGGGTTTTGGCCACCACAAAAATCCGTTAAATAATAAAACGCACGCACAAAATTATTAAAATAATTCCGAAAATAGCGTTCAGATAAATAATGCTATTCGAAATAAGGAGATTAAAAAAAGTGTCATTTTTAAAAAATATTTTATGAATTATAAAAGGCATTAAGCCACCAACACCCGCCAATATCCCGAAAATTAATCCGAGCAACGAACCATCTAGGGTTTTTACTAATCCATACAAAAGTAATAAAATTATTGGAATATGAAAAAATAAAAATCCGGTTATTTTTCCTGGTAATTTTAATAATTCCCATTCTTTTTGAAAAGCAGATTCGATTTCGTGTAAAAGCAGAAGGGTGGTGTTAATTATGTAAAATATAGTTATTATATTCATACAATTAGACGTATTTTTTGTTTACCTCACTTTATATTTTTAACAGTAACTCCATTGCGGTTTTTTCTTTTTTTGATAAGTCAACCAAAATTTCAGAGGCTTGGTTTATATATTCAATATTTTTAGTTTCGGCTGTTTTTTCAAATAAGTTTGCGACCCTTGTCCATAAAATCGCTATTTCAGCAAACATCTTATAAGCTTCGTTTAATTTTTCTATTTTTAATAATCCGTAACTTTCTTTTAAAAAATCTCGGTACAGATTTCTAAAAATCGCCCCGCCCGTCCCAGCTTTTTCCATTAACATGGCTGTTGTTTTAAAATCACCGGGAATGTCCTTACTATTTTTAAACCATTTTTTTATTTCTTCGCTTGCCTTCAATATGCCTTTGTAACCAATATTTTTGATTGGCGGATTTAGATAATCTTTAGCGTTATTTTTTATAGCAATAACTATAGCTTTCTTAAGATCAAAGCCTTTTTTAAGATCTTGAATTGTATAACTTAAATTTTTCGACGACATCGGACCCGTTTCGCTTCTGGCTAATTCAAGATTTTTTAAAGATGTTTTTACCTTACCGCCCTGTGATTTGGTATCAATTAAATATGCAAAATCATTATCATATCCATACATAGCCACATAATGACCGGCAAAATGTATTTTGTTTGTAAAATAGTCTAAATGATAACAATCCAGCTTTAAGCCAACGGCAATATTTTTATCAAGATTGTTTTTAATATTTTCCCAAGCCGTTTTTATTGATGATGTTTCTTTAACCTCCAATTTTAAATTTAAATTTCGAGCAAGATTTTTGGTTAACTCATCTGGTTTTATTCTTCCGCCAATAAAAGGAAAATCCATTATTTTCATATTCCAGAAAATAAAACCTAGTCCTTCACCCAAGCCAAAAAGCATTGGTTCTGAAAGTTCAATTCCAAGATGATTAAGAAGTGAACCCGTTGCCGTGGTTTCGCAATGTTGACCATTAAATGGTTTAAAATTTTTGATTATATTTGCCATACAGTTACCCTAAGTTTAGGATTAAAAAAATATTTTGTACAACAAAATTTTATCATATTTTGTTTAATTTGTCTTCATTTTCGAATTCTTACTCAACAAAGTTACCTACAATCTCGCCTAGACAACCCCAGACATTCGCGTCATTAATGTCCATGCCACATAACGGCAAAACTATGGACAACACAACACCTTTCGAGGCCCAAAGAGACGTAATCCAAGGAATCCAACCTCTGCCACCCCAACCAATCCGATACTGCCTGTATTCAAGAAAAAGCACCGAGCAAGACGAACTCCAAGCCCTTTCGATCGAATCGCAAGTTAAAGAAATGCTGGCAACCGCGGAGCGAGATGGTCTTTTGGTAACCG
>JAGVPA010000099.1 GCA_020052445.1 bacterium | reverse complement strand
TGTTTTTATCTTTCCGTGTGTTCGTTGTCTTCTCGCAGGAACGGCAGAGCCTATTGATGTCTCTCCAGCAGAGCTGGAGGATTATGAGACTTATTTATTTTTGTTCGTGAATTTTTTAAAGGCCGCTGGTTAATATTGATATGTCGGTAAGATACGAAAGCAGTAAAAGAACTAAACCAATAACCCAAGCCGCTATCATGATTAAAACAAAAGCTTTAACGTTGTCGTCATCGTGCATTACTTCCATAATCATCCAAATCGAAAAACCGAAAAGACCAAATATCGGTACGATGAAAAAAAACCAACCTATTATTTTGAGCCAATTCATATCGGGTGGATGGGTTATAGGATTTATTTGGAATCGAGGGAATAGGGGATAGGGATGGAAGCTCGTTTGTCTTTTTTTAGGTCACGCGGCCACCCTACGCTCGCGTCGAGCTACGGCGTGGCAAGCGAGATCCCTCTTTGGCTCAGGACGACAGACTTGAGAAAAATCTTCCTTAATTAAATAATTTGAAAATTCAATAATTCAATAATTTAAAACCGTCTAATACGCCATCAAATAATCCATTGGATTAGTTGGTACGCCGTCTTTGCGAACCTCAAAGTGTAAGTGCGGACCAGTGGAAAGACCGGCGCCTGGATCGCCGGGGCGGCCGCCAGATAGGCCGATGGTTTCGCCGCGAACTACGAATTGATCGGTTTCAACTAAAATTTTTGATAAGTGAGCGTAAAGGGTGGCCACACCGTTTGCGTGGATGATTAGGACGTAATTACCATAACTTCTTCCCTGTTTAACCCAAGCGACATAGCCCGGAGCCACTGATTTGATTGGCGTTCCGACTGGAGCTGGTAAATCGATGCCCGGGTGTTGAAAAAGGTGACGGAAAGGATAGGTGGGATCATGAAAGGTGGCCGAGATGCCCTTAAGGGGTGGTGTTGGCCAGGATAGAACCGAACTATCACCAACGATGTCGTTTTCTTTTAATTTTTCTTCGATCCCGGATTGTAAGCTGGCGATTTGACGATTGACGTATTGTTCTTCGGCCAGCAGTTCGTTTAACAAAGCCTGAAATTCATCTTCAGACTCGGCAGTTTCGGCAATTAGAACAATTTTTGATTCTCTTTGACTATCAAGTAAGGCAATCTCTTTTTCTAAATTTTTCTGTAATTCCTCGAGTGAGGTTAAGCGTGTTTCCTGTTCCTCTTTATAAGCCTGAAGTGATGTCTTGGTTTCCTGGGCCTCGGCAAGTGATTTGTCTAAATTAGAATGAAGGGTTTCCAAATCCTCGATGCGACCAAAAAGATCGGAAAAAGATTCGCTGCCAAAAAACCATTCGACCGGCGAGACATTGTCGGCCACGCGCATTTCTCGCAAGACCGAAGCAATCATTTCGCGTTCGCGATCCAAAGCGGCCGTGGCCTCGGCAATGGATTTATCGGTAACTCTCATTTCGGCATCGATAGTAGAAATTTCTTCATTGGTCGCTTCGATTTCTAGTTCGGTTTGGGCCGCTCGATTATCTAATAACTCGATTTCATTTGCGAGTGAAGACTGCTTAGCTTCGGCTTGATCGATTTTTTTTTGATATTCCTCGATTTTATTATTTATTTGATCAATTTTAATTTTACGAGCATCGATTTCGTCGTTTATAGCTTGGAGGTTGTCATCAACGACAGTTTCGGCAGAAACTAAAATCGGGCTTGATTGCAGGACTAGCAGACAAGCGAGCGAAAGAATTATTGTTTTCCTCCAGGTTGGCATAGTGGTTGGAAGGGGTTTAAGGGGACGAAGGGGTTGAAGGGAGTTTTTCGATCGCTTGTTTTATGCGACTCAACGATTCATCTTTGCCTAAAACCCAAATGAGTTCGAATGGGCTTGGTGAAGTGGCGGAGCCGGATAATGCAGCGCGGAGGGGCCAGAGGACGGCGCCGTTTTGTAAACCATTGCTTTCAATATACCCCCGAATGACCTTTTCGACCAGCTCGGTGGAGGATAAATTTTCTTCATTTTGTGATTCGATGAAGGTTCGGGTATTTTCTAACTGAACCAAGGCCTCTTCTCTGCTCGATTTTTTCCAAACCAAAATTTCAGCCTCGTAATCAGGAAGTTTTATATAAGAATCAATTTTTTCTACGATGTCAGAAAGCAAAACCAAACGTTCGCGTTCGACGGTACAGATTTTTTTAAGCAAACTTTCCTCGATAGTCTTCCCCGCCTCGGTTACATATGGCAAACAGAGAGCTGTCAAATCATCGACCGACAGCTTGTGGATATATTGACTGTTCATCCAGTTAAGCTTTTCGACATCAAAAACTGCGCCAGCTTTGTTAACTTTTTCAATGTCAAAAAGTTCAATAAATTCCTGCTGAGTGTAGATTTCTTGATCGGCTTTAGGATTAAAACCACAAAGAGCCATGTAATTATTGAGCGCTTCTGGTAAATAACCTTTTTTAAGGAAATCTTCAACTACGACATCACCCTGGCGTTTGGAAAGTTTTTTCTTATCTTTATTTAAAACCTGTGGCAAATGGGCAAACTTGGGAATTTCCCAACCAAAGGCTTTGTATAAAATTAAATGTTTTGGCGTTGATGGTAACCATTCTTCGCCCCGGAAGGCGTGAGTAATGTTCATGAAGTGATCGTCAACCACCACAGCCAAGTGATAAGTCGGAAAGCCATCGGATTTTAAAATGATCGGATCATCAGAGTCGGCATTATTAAATTTAATATGACCGCGAATCAAATCATCGAATTCCGAAATGCCGTCGGGAATTTGTAAACGGATAACGTATTTTTCACCAGCGGCTAGTTTTGTTTGAATTTCTTCCGGAGAAAGTTTTAAACAAGCACGATCGTATTTCGGCGAAAGTTTGGCTAGAGCTAATTCTTTATGCATGGTTTCGAGCCTTTCTTCACTACAAAAACAATAATAAGCCGAGCCTTTTTCTACCAAAATCCGAACATGTTCTTGATATAAAGCCAGACGTCCAGATTGAGCATATGGACCAAATTCGCCTTTTTCTCCAAGGCTGCCGTCAGTATTAATTATTGGACCTTCGTCATAATCAACTCCAACTTGTGCCAAAACTTTTATTAAATTTTCCACAGATCCCGGCACATAACGATTTTGATCGGTATCCTCGATTCTCAAAAGAAACTGACCATGATGTTTTCTGGCAAAAAAATAACTGTATAAAGCGGAACGTAAACCGCCGATATGAAGATAACCGGTTGGTGATGGAGCGAAGCGAGTTCTTATAGGCATAGGGTTACGAATCACGAATTGTGACACGAATCAACGAATATTTTTTTATTAGGGTTTAAGTTTGGAAATTAAATGATGGAGTGTGAAAGACTAATTATTTTCTTCGAGATGTTTAAGATAACAGGCGTGGCAGTAGATTTTGCGATTTTTAAAAGTTTTGTTTATAGCGACAAGAATTTCCTTTTGGCATTTTGTGCAATTTTGTTTTTCGATAACGCTAGAGTTGGCGTGCCAAAGGAGTGAACGAACACGTGGCATGAAATGGTTGTTTGGCGGAGCAATGCCTTCTTGTTTGTAGAATTCAAGCTCTGGTTTCAAGAAAGCAAAACGGCGATCATAGACCGCGTCATAAAGTGGTATTTTGGCCCAAGCTTCAACTTCAAGATCTTTAATATTATCAGGAACCAAAGAAGCATCTTTAATTGTAGTCGAATCAGAGAGTTCGCGACCAATCGCTCCTTCGGACTCTGGATCGAAAAAGTGAGCCCCCATCTTTTTTCCGAATTCATCATCGGACAAATAGTAAATCGTAGCTCCAGACTCGCTGTAATACGAACTTGAAAACTTGCCCGGTAAAAATTCACCATACTCGCCACGAACGAGCATTTTGGTTTTGATTTCATCGACTTTTTTCCAATATTCTTCTTCGGTATACTGCTGATTCAAAATACAATATTTCTTTTTATTCAAACCGACACAGCCGAAACAGAATTCACTGTCATAACAACTAACGCAAAATTCACAGCTTTGTAAACGAGAACTAAATAGCGAGAAAAGCGTATTAAATGAACCACCGACAGCTGCGTTGTAATAAACATCATGCGAGCCGTAGCCACCACAGGTAAAAACCACATTTTCTTCCCCACCACTGTTGAAAGCCGTCCAGTACATGTTTTGCGACGGCTTAGAAATAGAAAACGAATATTTACAGTCGTGGCAACCATTGAGGTACTCGCCAATACAGTTTTCAGTTTTTTCATTAAAGTTTTCTGGCCAGATTGATTTTTCTTTCAAAAACATTTCAAAGCGTTTGGTGTGTTCCTGCATTTGTTGACGCGAACCAAAATCAACTTCAGAAAGGCGACCCTCATACTCTTCTCGGTTCAACTGCTCGTTAAACCATAAATATTTTTTATTACGCTGGTTAGTGGCTCCAAAACAATTCTCGCAGTTGCGACAATCAAACAAAAAGTAACTATTAACACAATCGGCCGATTCCATGACATAGCGGCAGTTATGAATTCTTTGTGAGTGGACAATTTGATAAGAGCGACTAACTGCGTCACAGTTAAAAATCTCGCAGCTGTCTTCGGTTTTTCTGGCAGAAATACTAAAAAGAGTATTTTTTGATTGACAAGCCAGGACAAAATAGCTGTTAATGTCGCCAAGAGAAGCCAAAGCTACGGAATTCTCCGGCTCAACATAATTACGGCTGGCGTTAAGTGGAATTTTTAACGAAAGAGAATAAAGCTGCTCGAAAAAATTTTGATCAGGCTTGATTTCGGTATTGATAACTTGAAAATCCTTGGCAAACCATTCTTTGTCTGGCAAAACTTTGTAACCAGTTGCTGGATGAACCGCGGTTATAACCGGCGCGCCGGTTTCGGCGTGCTTGTTGTACCACCACTGATAACCGGTGAAAAAGCTTAAAAGATAAATCATGCGACTCGTTGGGCTGTATTTTGACGGCGGAACATTAAAACGCCGGTACCAGGCTAATTCTTCCTCGTCCATTAACCACTTTTCACCCGTCAAAACACAAATCCGCTCACCAGGCTCAGTGGCATCAAGAATCTTTTTAACCGCGGCGTCGTAATTCGGGGTTTTGGACATAAGATTAATTATTTTCTTCGAGATATTTGAGGTAACAGGTTTGGCAGTAAATTTTTCTATCAGGATATTTAACGTTAACCGTTGTCACAATTTGATTACCGCACTTATAACAATTTTTATTCTCAAAAACCGCAGATCTGGCAGTACGAAACAAATCACAAACTCGCCAAATAAAATGGCGGTCAGGTGGAGCGATGTGAAGTTTTCGATAATGTTCTAACTCGCTTTTTAAAAATGAAAAACGTCGGCCGGTATTTTCATCATATATCGAAACCTTGGTCCAGTCATCTGTTAACTCACCTTACGCACCACCCCATCCATGATATCATAAACCTAAGTTCAATTCGGTTGTTTCCAATGCAAGATGAGCCCGAAAATATTCCAATATGA
>JAGVPA010000073.1 GCA_020052445.1 bacterium | reverse complement strand
TATACGACTTTCTCTCATTTGAATTATAAATTCCATTTTTATTGGGGATTTAAGTGAGACTGCCTTGTGGACACAAATAGTTGGTGCGTTTGCCCTGGTGCGTAAGGTGAGTTAATAATATCAACAAAACGTCGACGTAATTTTTTAATTATTGCCACGATAAAATAATATAAACCAGCATAAAAAAATCCGGCAATAAAAGGCGTCAGTAAATCTAAAAATAAATGATATTTTGCAAAATTAGCCAGATTGTTTGGTATTAGCCAACTCGCAATAAAAAGAAACGGCAATTCTAAAAAAATTCCAATTGCTGACAACAAGCCCCAAACAGTTTGTTCAAGCCGAGTTTCGTCCCAAGAAATAAAATTCGTGGCCAGCGACAGAATAACAGTCACGATGAAAATTATCGCAGCGATGATTAAATGTTTTTTCATAAATTAAATATAAATATCCGGACTTATTGCGCAGCACTCAAACTCCGGATCGTTGTCGTAAATTACCAATGTTAAGCCATTAGAAAATTTTATGTGTAATTCTCCGGGGTTTGGAATAGAGTATTTTTCGAATTTGCAGTGGAGAAAATTATCGAAATTAACGGCTGGATCCGGTTTCTCGGCGTTGCCGTTATTTAATATCGAACCGTCTGGATTAAGTACGGCCCATTTACCAAAAATATTTATGAAATTTTCTGAGACAAAAGTAAAAAGAATATTATAATCGCCGATCTCAATTTCCTTCACTTCATCGCCGGCGAGATGGTTGATGTTGAAGTTGATAAATTTGTGCATACTGAATAAATTTTCTAATGCTTCTCAATCCCAATCTCTACCGCAATCTCGCCCGCCTTAATCTCCGCCTCCCCACCAATTGGGAAAGTAATCATCGGCAGTGTGTGACCAAAATCAACGTTGGCAATAACCGGAATATTTTTTAATTCTTTTTTATTTTTAATAATCGTGTCCAAAATTTTGTGAGTTATTCCCGAAGCTGGTTGAAAACGACCGATGACGATACCGCGGATTTTATCGGCCTCTGGTTGGTGCAAAAGCGACTGCAGGTTTCGATCAAACTCGACGGCTGAATATTGCTTAGCCAGGTCGTCATCTTCGATAAACAAAATTACATCTTTTAACGACGGCATGAATTCCGTACCTTGAAGCAAATTGAGTGTACACAAATTTCCACCGATAATTTTTCCCTTAGCCTCGCCGGAATTGATAATCCAAGGCCCGAGATTTTTTCGGACACTAATCCAATCAAACTTTTTATCATCGTTCGACCATTTGACCGACGGTTCGACAGAAAAAGGTCGTTCGTGGAAAAGACATTTTTTAAAAAACTCTTTGGTGTAATCGGCACATTTTTTGACTTCGAAAGTTACAAAAAAAGGACCATAATAAGTAACGAGTCCGGTTTTGGCATAAACCGCATTGGCCAGAGCGGTGAAATCCGAATAACCACAAAGAATTTTCGGATGTTTTTTAATGAGTTCGTAATCAATACCATTCAGCATTTGATTGGAACTAAAACCGCCAACGGCGGCGATAATCATTTTGGTCTCGTCGTCCCGAAGCGCTTCGTGAAAATCTGAAAGTTTTGATTCAATCGAAGCGGCCGAAAAATGCGACCGTTCGTTGACATGCTTAGCCAACTCAACTCGCAAGCCCAAACCTTCCCAATGCTTAATGATCCGACTCAAAGAAGCCTTAGAAAGCTTCATGCCAGACAAAGCTCGCGACGGCGCAATAATTTTTATTTTATCGCCTTTTTTTAATTTTGGCGGGAAGATGGTTTGGGACATAGGTTTTTTAAATGTCTAATTTCCAATGCCTAATGACAAATGAAGGAGGTTTATTATTTCTACAAGAATACACGACTTATCCACATAAATCCAAACAAATTGACAAAACCTCTCTTTTATGAGAAAGTGGGGTTACAAGATAAGTCCTTAAGGTAAAGCTTTGTCGAGGGTATTCTCATTCGGAACCACCCGTTGAAACAGAGATATTCCTAAAAGGCTCTTACAGAAATCCGCCTCAAAGCGGATTTTTGATTTGGATTAATCTAAAGCCTAATTTTTCAAACACATGGCCAGAATCTTGCTGATATTCTTTATAGAAAGTATTGGAGATAAAATCGGCTAACTCAAGCAAGGTATCAAAATACGAAGGCGTTGGCTTAAACTCACAATGAGTTGTCGGAAATTTATTGCTAAGAAAAAATTCCATGTCTTTTCGAAATTTCTTTTCACCCAAAATACCACCCTTTATTTTTCTAGCGTCAATAACTATTTTTACTTGTTTAAATTCATTGAAAGATAATTCGTCAAACAACTTTTTTAAAAGTTCTAAATAAACTTGATCGAATTTGATACCACTTTTAAAATAACTGTGAGGAATTTCCCTAGATAGCTGAAACATTGAAATAATATTTACGTCATGCCGGCCAAGCATTTTTATACTTTTTTCTCGCAATTTTTCAAAGCACGAATCGGTGGCATGAATCCGACGTTTAAATTTTATAAAAGGCTTTCTTATATTTTTCCAACGCTTTCGAAGTATCTTGTCATCAAGAACAGCAAAACCATTAATACTTATAAACATTTTCCCTTTTTCTTTTTGAAGATTATATGATTCGTCTAGATAAATATTCATAACCCCAAATAAATCTTTGAACACTCATCAGCTAAAAAATTCCTAACCACCTTGATTTTCCACGGTGATTTTTCTAAAAATGTTTCGAGACTGATATCAATAATCTTCTCCTTTGGCGAAACGACTTTTAAATTTACACCAAAATATAATTTCTCAATTTTAGCGTAAGCGATGGCTGATAAACACATTATGCAAGGTTCACAGGTGCAATAAATTTCACAACCGGTTAAATTTTTATCAGCCAATAATTTACCGGCGACAATTATGGCATTTATCTCGGCATGAGCACAAGCATTGTTTTCGGCTCTCTGAGTATTGTGGGTGGAAATTAAAATCTGATTATCTTTTACAATAGCCACTCCACACTTTAACTATTCAGAAGACTTTTTGGCTTCTTCGATGGCTTGTCGCATAAAAATTTCGTTCACACCAAGCTATTCCCCAATCACAATTCCTTTCCCCGCCAACCACTCAGAAAAATTTTTGATTATTCCTTCTTTTTCCTCCGCTCGCCAATTTTCAATCGCTTGTAAAGCAAAATCCTTAGCTTCTTTTTCTTTTCCGCCTTTAAGCAAAACTAAAATCGTGTCACCGGCAGCTTGCATGGAAGCAGCTTCGTAATCAGCTCTCAATCTTTCATTCATATTTTATTCTTTTATAATTTCCAAAATTGTCCTCACTCCAAAGCCGGTTCCTCCCAACCTGGTGTAAGCATTCAAGGGTCGCTCGGCATAAGCCGGACCTGCGATGTCGATGTGAGCCCAAGGAATTTCACCAACGAATTCTTGGAGGAACAATCCCGCTGTCAAAGTACCGCCGTATTTGCCACCGATATTTTTGACGTCAGCCACTTCGGACTTGATCAGTGGTTTATAACTGGCTTCCAGCGGCAACTCCCACATTTTTTCACCAGCCTCTTTGGCCGCCATCAAAACTTTCTGGGCCAGCTCGGATTTATTCGACATGACACCAGCTACTTCTTCACCAAGGGCCACTACACAAGCGCCGGTCAAAGTTGCAAGATCAATAATCATCGCCGGTTTTAATTTTGAGGCATAAAAAAGCGTGTCAGCCAGCGTCACTCGACCCTCGGCGTCAGTATTCAAAATCTCAATGGTTTTTTTGCTCATGGTGTGAACAATGTCGCCCGGCACCAGGGCTTTACCTGAAGGCATGTTTTCGCAAGCGGCAAAAATGCCATGAATTTCAGTTTTTGGTTTTAAAGATTTGAGCGCGGAAAAAGCGCCGATGATTGCGGCCGCACCAGACATATCGCATTTCATCGTTATCATCGAGTCGCTCGGTTTAAGTGAAATACCACCGGAATCGAAAGTTATACCCTTACCAACGAGAGCGATTTTCTTTTTCGCACCAGTCGGTTTATAAACCATATGCACCATAAACGGTTCATGATCCGAACCGCGAGCTACCGATAGAATTCCACCGGCGCCCAAGCGCGCGAGAGCGGCCCGATTGAAAATTTTGATTTTGATTTGACCCTTGCTACCAGCCGCGACAATTTTCGCGGCGTTGACCAAATCGATCGGTCGCATATGTGAGGCTGGCTCATTCACCAATTCGCGAGCTTGTACGGTCGCGTTGGCATAAATTTCACCAAGAGCAATTCCCTTCTCAGCTTCACGAACGTGAGCTTCGACATTGGAAACAATTAAGAAAGTTTCCAACTGAAAATTTGTTTTCTTTTCACTTTTATATTTTTTAAATTCATAGGCGGCCAAAATTGTTCCCTCGGCCATAACTTTACCACAAATCTTGGCTGGCAAATTACCATAGCCGGCTCCATGCAAAACCGAAACAACGTGTTTAGCTGACAACTGTTTGGCCACGTTCGTCGAGACGGCTGCGACCTGGCGCACAGTCTCCTCAGAAAAATTTTCTTTTTTTCCCAGACCGATGAGCAAAACTTTTTTAGCCGGAACACCTATTGGTCTAAATAAAAGCATGGCCCCAAGCGCACCATCGAATTTTTCTTCCTTGATGGTTTTATTTATTAAACCGCCAAGCACCTGATCAACAGCCGCTGTGGCCGCATGAGTGACTTTTACGCCCTCAAAAATATTTACGACGAGTAAATCAGTTTTAACTTCGGCCAAATTGCCTTTTTTAATTTGAATTTTCATATAAAAGAAATTATAGACCAGAAAAAATTAATTCACAATTTAATTGGATTGTTTTTATCATATTGCCATTTAGCCGGATTATCTTTTATATAATTTCGGATTTGAAACAAGGCCGTTTCGTCGCGTAAAATTTCATCAAAAAATCGTTCCTGCCAGGCAAAATTTATTTTATTATCCATTTTGTTTATTGTTTTGGTACAAATGGATTTAAAGGAACCAACAATCGATGAAATGGTGTTTTTACCTTGATTGCGAAATCGATTAATCGGTTTTAATTCGGAATCGGTCACCGCCGGGTTCGTAGAGACAGGGCATTGCCCTTTCTCTAGGGTTGCGGTCGCCGCCGCGGGTTCGGACGATTTCGATGCGATCGGTCCCAAATAATCCACCATTGGCCTATCGGGGAATAATAAATAATCGTCAGCCGAATCGGAGACGAATTCACGATCGATGATCAAAATTCCATGAACGTGATTTGGCATAATCACAAATTCATCCAATGTAACAAACGGAAAATGGTGTGGAATTTCTAACCAAAAACCTTTTACTAAATTTCCAATTTTATTTAAAAACGAACGTCCGTCTTTTATTTCACCAAAAATACACTGTCGATCGGCCAAACAAATTGTTATAAAATAATAACCGTTTTTCGAATAATCCCATTTTAGCAATCTTGTTGATGAAACTCGGAATTTATCTCGAAATTTTTCCGACATAAAACTCTACATCACAAACCCAAATACCACTGGCAGCGTCATAACGAAAAATATCACCACGCTGGCCACTAAAAACCAAAAGGTGCTTTCACGATGATGTGAACAATCTCGGCCTTTAAAAAACAAGGCTAAAATACACCAGACGGCCAAAAATAAAAGTGTCCCAAACAAATACAAACTCGGCACCATACCCTGTTCAGTCAGACCTTCAAAAAAACCACTCACGCTTGGCAGGCGAGTTATAAGCAGATTGATTATCCAAAGACCATGGAGAGTCAGGGCGACGGAAAGAACTGCGGCAATGGCAACGGATTCGTGGATTCTTGGTTTGAAGAACATAGTAGTTGGTGGGTTAAAGGGGACGGAAGGGGTTTAAGGGGTTGGAGGGAATTTTTGGAACACTCTAATCTGTCATTCTGAACCCTCGTGAAGAATCTCGTCTCGTGATTTTTTATTTGGAGTCACGCGGCGAGATCCCTCTCTGGCTCGGGATGACAGACGACTCTCCCTTCAACCCCTTCTACCAATTTAAAACGCACTTTCAAAAACTGATAAAAGAAACAACACTCCAGCGGCTATCACGGAAAAAATTGTCATTCTTCTATAAACGATGGAATGCGTCTCATTTATTCGGTCTCGATAGACGGCTAGAATAATTATGGCGGCGGCCAGGAGCAAAGGGATTGGTATAATCAAAAGCCAACGATGCCAGACGAATAGAACGGCTAATTGTTCAAATCTTTCTGGAACTAAATGAAGACTTGGTGCTACCAGGTCGATAATGACTTTCCAAACAAAAGCTGCCTCGAGTAACCCTAAGACAGAAATTAAAGCTTTGATATACGGAGTTTTTCGTAACAAAAAAAGTAAAGTAATAACCGAACCAAAACCAAAAAATATAACCATATTAGGATCGGCCAGATGAGCCAGGAACAAAAGATCATTTTGAAACATATAACGACATTATAGCAGACAATCAATTTATCGACGATAACCGCTTGTTAGAATTAACCAAAAAGCCTCGTTTCTAAACCAAATTTTATTGACGACTTTTTCTCCTTCTTTTCAACAGTTTTTGGCCACAAATCCACCTCTGGCTATTGACAAAAAAGGCTATCCGTGCTATTATCATAGCAAGTTATCCCAAGTTAGGCGCCAACCCAAAAGGTCGTTCGCTTCAACCAAGATAACCTCTAATTCATTGAGGTCATACCATTATGAACGACTTCCAAAACAGAGGTCCTCGCCAGATGAACGATGTCACGGCGTTGAACCTGACCTGCGCTGATTGCGGTGTTGCTATCACAGAGCTCCCGTTTCAGCCTTCCATCAAGGAAGATGGTACTTACGGCAAAATTTATTGCCGCGAGTGCAATCGCAAGCGCAAACCACGCTTCTAACCAAGCGACAAAAATTCCTCGAGCAATCGAGGAATTTTTGTTTTGGTTTGAAGTGATGGAGTGATGGAGTCGTGGAGTGAAGGAAGCCCTCATTCTAATAAATAATCTTCCATAACTCCAAGACTCCATGACTTTAAATACTCCACGACTGCCATGTTTTTTAAACAAGAAAAACACCTCCGGTTGGGAAGTGTTTTGCTTTTATTTTTTGATAGCCGCTTTAGCTTTGGTAATTCTGATCGCTTTGGCTTTACGGATTTTACCCGCGTCAACCTTGCGTTTTGCTTTCCAAAGATTGCGAGACTTTTTTCTCATGCCCATATTTATTGGAAATTCCAAGCTTCAAATGCCAAATCCCAAAAAAGAATTTGTTTTTAAAGTCTAGAAAGGAAAAAGATTATTTAATAAAAAGAGCTTAGCATAAAGAGAATATTATGTAAAGAACTCGGGTCGTTGTAATTCAAACAATCAGTAACGATAAAAAATTATCCACTTTTCAATTTGACCTAAATGCGACTTTGGTCGCATAATGTTAATAACCTATGACTCAACAGGAGTTTAAAAAAACCGGTTTGCGTCAGACTTCAGCTCGAGAAAAACTTGTCGAACTTTTTAGCGAAAAACGTACCTGGTCAGCCAAACAAATTCAGGCCTGTTTTAATGATGTGGATCGAGCAACTATTTTTCGAAATCTCAAAACTCTACAGAAAAAAAACATTATCACACCTATTCATGCTCATGCCGGGGAAACTTTGTTCGAATTGGCTGGCCGATCACACCACGCTCATCAAATTTGTTCCAAATGCCAAACGGCGATTTGTGTACCCTGCCCCATAAAATCTAAAACCGAACATAACTTAGAATTTTTTAATCTGTGCCAATTATGCGCCAAGTAAACCACCTAAAATCTCTCCTCACTTTTTTGGCAGTAATTTTAATCACCGGTCTCGCGGTGGTTCTAATTAAAATTTATCCTCAACTCACTTCCGGACAAACTAATGAACCCTCGGTCGCGGCCACAATTTTTCCAATTTATGACATTGCCAAAAACGTGGCCGGTGACGCTGTCAAAGTAACCTTAATTCTTCCAGCCGGCGCCGATGCTCATTCTTTCGAACCTTCACCATCTCTTATAAAAGAAATCTCGGGGGCCAAAGTTGTCTACACTATCGGCGGACCTTTGGACGCTTGGTCGTCGGTTTTGGCGAGCAATGTTGGAGCAGAAACTGTGATTGTTTCAACTGACATAAAACTTCGCTTGCCAAACGATGAAGAAGATGGTTCGTTTGATCCTCATTATTGGCTCTCAGTTAAAAACACCAAAATTATTACTGCGAATATTTCAGCCGATTTAATTTCTCGCTTTCCAGAAAAAAAAGAGCAAATTATTATCAACACTAACGACTATTTAAAACAACTTGAAGCTCTCGATCAAGAAATTCGCACGACTTTACAAAATCTTCCCCAAAAAAATCTCGTCACTTTTCACGATGCATGGTATTATTTTGCTGAGGCATATGGTTTGACGATAGCTGGAACTTTCGAACCAACAGCCGGTCGTGAGCCAACTCCGCAGTATCTGGCAAATTTGGTTTCGGTCCTTGGTACAGCTGATGTGAAAACCATGTATTACGAACCGCAAATGAGCATCAATAATTTAGAAACTTTTGCCAGAGATTACAATATCAATTTAGCCGTCTTGGATGATATCGGTGGCAAAGCGCCTTACGATTCTTACATGAACTTAATGAAAACAAATGTCTCCACTCTCCAAAACAACCAATAACGAACCGGCAATTTTTGTCGAAAACCTTTCCGTCAAATATGGCGAACATGCTGTAGTTGATAATGTTTCGTTTTCTATCGAACAAGGAAAAATCGCCGCCATTGTCGGTCCAAACGGTTCGGGCAAAACCACGCTCATGAAAGCTATCCTCGGATTAGTACCATCACGAGGCGAAATTATTGTTCTTGGACAACACTTGCACGATGTTCGCTCTCGTGTCGGCTATGTGCCGCAACGTTTTACTTTTGATCGCGATTTTCCTATCACAGTCGAAGAATTTTTGAATCTGGCTCGCAGCAGCAAATGTGCTTCCTCAAGAATTACAACGGTGGTTAAAGAAGTTGGTTTAACCCCACTCATTCTTCATAAACATCTGGGCAACCTTTCAGGCGGTCAGCTGCAAAGAATTTTAATTGCCCAAGCCATCCTTCACGATCCAGCCATTTTATTTTTGGACGAACCAGCTACCGGTATCGACGTAGTTGGTGAAACCGCCATTCACGATGTCATCGAACACCTTAACAAAGAACACGGCACCACTGTCCTCATGGTTTCCCATGACATCGCCATGATTTCCAGCTTGGTCGACCAAGTTCTCTGCTTAAACAAAAAACTCCTCTGCTCCGGTCCACCTAAAAAAGCCCTAACCCAAAAATCTTTAGGCGATCTTTTTGGTTCACATCATTCGTTTTACGAGCACCATCAACATTGATCGGATGGTTGGAGGGGGCGGAAGGGGTTTAAGGGGTTGGAGGGGATTTTTTATCCGTCGTTCCAACCACGTCACTTCCCCCACCCCAACCCTCCCCCGCATGCGGCATGCGAAGGAGGGAGAATAAAAACTCCATCATTTGACATTCGATCAATTTGATATTAGACATTTCCAACACTATGCCCCTTCTCGACCTCCTCGCTTTCCCATTCCTGCAGCGCGCTCTACTAGCCGGATTATTACTCGGGCTACTTTTGGCTTGTCTTGGGGTCTACGTTACCCTGCGACGCATGGCTTTTTTTGGTGACGGTATTGCTCACGCTTCGCTGGCCGGCATTGCCATCGCTATTTTGGCCGGAGTCGCTCCGTTGCCAGTGGCTTTAATCTGGGCCATTTTTGTAGCGGCTTTTATTTTTTTCTTAGAACGTAAAGTCAAACTGCCAACCGATTCGCTCATCGGAATTCTGTTTACGGCCAGCATGGCTCTCGGTGTTATCCTCATGCGTTTTACACCAGGCTATCAACCCGATTTGGTTTCCTATCTTTTTGGCAGCATCCTTTCCATCCAAAATATCGATCTTTGGATCACGGCTGGTATCACCTTGGTAATTCTGGTCTGGCTTTTTTCTTCCTTTAAAAGTTTAACCTACTCCTCACTGGCCGAAGAAAACGCCAAAGTCTCCGGGGTTCGAGTTTCCCTCCAAACTTTTTTACTTTACGTTTCCTTGGCGCTCGCCACCGTGCTCGGCGTAAAAATGCTCGGCATCGTTCTGGTCTCCGCTCTCTTGATTTTACCTTCAGCCACCAGCCGACTACTGGCTAGAAATTTTCAACAATATTTCATCCTATCAATCATCATTGCTGAGATTACCATTCTCGCCGGTTTGTTGGCTTCGTTTCAATTCGATTTACCATCTGGTGCCTCGATTGTTTTAACCGGCACCGCAATTTTTTGTCTGGCCGCCATTTTTAAAAGAAAGACTGTTTAAAAACTTTTTTATATGTCTGAAAAATTTAACCAGTATTCACCATCTCAGCGTCCAGAAAAAATTTTTCCAGAAAGTCCAAACTTAACCGAGAAAGATTTCCAGCGGTACGAACAAAGTTTTTCCGAATACATCAAAGGCCTGCCAAAATTGGTGGAAAAAGGTTTAAAGGATAGTAACCCTGAAAATTGTTTTAGTGCGGCCAGACTGATTCCATTTGTCCCAGATGGTGATCGAGAGGAGTTAGAACAGTTATTATTATCCAGAATTAATTCCGATTTGAAAAACGACAAGAATTCTGCTCGGATGATTCGATATGTCCCAGAGGAACAACGTACTAATCTAATTTTACTCGGCCTTGAAGGAGACGAACAAAACTCAAAAGTCGAATTTATAAATAATATTCGTTTTGCTCACGAAAATGATCGGGCTAAATTGATCGAAAAAGTTTTACACGAAAAAAATAAAAAAAATTGCTTGCTTGCTGCTGAAATAATCCAGTCCGTTCCCGACCAGGAACAGCAAAACACTTTAAGACAAATGCTTTTAAAAAGATTAAACGCTGCTTTTCTTAGCGAAGATGATCTTTCCTATGATCCGGATATTTTTGGAATGATTAAGCATGTTCCGGAAGATAGTCGTAGCGGACTAATTGAAAAAGGATTAACACAATATTCTGGTTTAGCTCCGGCAGAATCTGCTGAAATGATTCAATACGCTCCAGAAGAGGACCGAAAAAAATTAATTATCATGGGTTTAAAAAATGAAAATCCTCATGTTCGTGGACTTTCTGTTGGAATGATCCGCTATGCTTCTGCGATTGACAGGGCTGGTTTAGCGGAAACTGGATTAAAAGATGAAGACGAAGATGTTTGTCTTGCTGCTTTAAAAATGATTCCGTATGTTCCGGAAAATTTCAGATTTGATCTTATTTCAGCTGGTTTAAACAACGCCCTCGAACCTGTTCGTGAATTTGTTGCCAAATACATTGATGTCTTCACTCCATTAGTTCCAGAAGATAGACGTAAAGAATTATTAGACATAGCTTTCGAAAAAGATATTAAAACATACGATTTACAAGCAGTGGCTGCTGAAAGTCCTTTATATGATGAAAATAGTGAAGCTTTTTTTCGTAAGGATTTTTCTAAAACCGGCTCCAGAACCGTTTTACTAGGCGGTGCTTTAAAGGACAAAGTGATAATACGGACAGTCGATTCGGCAACAATATTTCCATGGAAAGAGGCTTTTGAAAACAAAGATTTTTGGTTAAAAAAAGGTTTTAATTATGTACCAGTAGAACCAATTGTTGCAGTCAGACCTTCAAAGTCAGGTACTTATAAGACAGATGTTTTTACACGAGTTATTCCTGGTCCGTCTATAGGTTCCTGGGAAGAAAAAACCGGACTCTGGTTTCATGAAATCGAGGAACAAAAAAACAAAATTATTGCTGGGTTAGAAGAACTAAATATCGAACACGGACATTTACATGATGGTAATTTTGTTCTTTATTTTCATCGCACCGCCGACAATCAAATTGACCTTAGTCGACCACCTTTAGTTTATGTTATTGATTTTGATCAGTCGGTTTCAAATTCTCCGCCGCCTCAATCGTTTTGACGGGTACGGCAATTTTTTGCTTGGCCGCAATTTTTAAAAGAAAAACGGTTTGATTTTTAGCAAAACAGAAACAGCTTTTGACAACAGGGCTGTTTTTTGGTTTAATCTTAACCTTTTGCTCTTTCCCAAACCTCGTTTCTCTCAGGAAAAAAAACATGAAAAGACTTCTTTGTCTAACCGAAAAAGAACTGGAAGTTTACTATAGTCTGATTACCAATATCCGAGTTAATGAAGACAAGAGACTTCTCACAACACTGACGTTTGGCTGGACGAAGGACAGCCGTCGGTATGCCGTTAAAAGGTTCACCTCCGCCGGTCTTATAAAATTAGCTCCTCGGACACTCAAAAGCCGGATCGAGTCAGACACCTCTGGACTTTTCTTTTTTCTGGCTGATCCAAACGACCTGGTTGTTTGTAAAATTACTGGAAGGAAGGAAAAAAACTGCTCAAGAGAAATGTTCGAAGCGGTTAGAGAAATCCAGACATCCAGCCAGACACTAACCATCAACACCAACAGAAGAAGATCTGAGCTGATTCAAGTTGTGGCCAGAAAACACGAAGTTCCTTTTCTTCAACTTAAGGAGATGATTTCTGGATCATCACTCAATCTCCAGGAAACGGAATTTGACAGCATTCTCTTTCAGGCAGAAATCGACGGCCAAATAGTCTGGATTTTGTCTTGGCCCGGACTTGAATATTTCGATTTTCGTCCTTCGACGCCAGTTATATCCAGATCCCGACCAGACGTTAAACGTTGGTCCAGACTACTCAGAAAAATGGCTCGAATGGACCTCACGGCAATAAAACCAACCGAACTCGACAGACTCATTAATGATGTCGAAGCTCTCCGCTGCATTTTGTCACTCGTGGAGACTCTTGATGACTAGTCACTACAAATCCGTCCCCAGCCTCGCCTCGGGACGATTTTTTTTTAAAAAAAATAAGACCAAAAAATTTTGATTCAAGATGCTTCAGGCGTCTTGTTTTTTTCTAACCAAAATTTCTAGGACTCTCAAACCTCTTTTTCCGAACTCACTGGTCCAAACGGTTTCGTTTAAACCGCTGCTGACCGTAAGTTCACGAAGACTGATGGCGCTTTTTTCGAAACCGGCGCCGATGACCGCTTCCATAACTAAACCGAGGACATCTTGAGCCACCACCAGTCGCAAAAGACCATTCGGTTTCAGTTTTCGAAAGACGGCTCGCAAAACTTTTCGGGTATGTTCTTCGTAACCACGAAACTTAACGCCGCCGCCGGAATTAGAATAATAGCCCACGGCCATGATCGAACTTATTTCGTCGATCGAACCGTTGGTTAAGCCGGATAAAGCCGACAAAAAATCTTTTTTGATTATTTTAAGATTTTCGTCCGACTCTTCCTCGCCATAAGCCAGGCCGCTCGAAAGTTCCAGGGTTAAATCGACGACTAAGCGATAAACGCCGGGCCGGCGACCAGACGATGGATCAGGATTCCCCAATTCGACGACAGTAGTTTTTGTCTCTGACATGACTTCGCCTCTTTTTGTTCAGTTGTGAAAGAACCAACTAAATAATAGTTTTTTGGCTGACTTGGTCAAGACTAATATCCTTGACGGCCGGGGTGTTTTTGGGGTATTATTTTGAGATTAAGTTTTAAAAAAGTTTTTTGAGCAATCAGTGTTTCGTCGGTTGTTTTTTATTTCCAGCCTTTTCGATCAGTTGAAAATCAATCGCAGAATAACGGCGATCGCCGTTATTCTGCGATTTTTAAACGAACAAACTATCTCATCCGAATCAAAAATTCTTGCTTTTTTAGCCAAAATATGGTTTCCTGTATCCATTATGGTAGAAAAAACCCCAAAAACCAAAAAGAAAGCCGGTTTTGCCGTCCTGGTTGGCCGCAGTAACGTGGGTAAATCCACGCTTTTAAACGCGCTCGTCGGCAGCAAAATCGCCATCACCACACCAAAACCGCAAACCACTCGCAAACCGGTTCAGGGTATCCTTACCACCCCAGAAGGTCAGGTGGTTTTTGTGGACACGCCAGGAGTTTTTAAAGATACCAAAGATTCACTTTCCAAAATTCTCCTCAAATTTGTAAAAAATGCTTTACGAGATATCGAGGTCATTATCTACGTCACCGATCCGACTCGCGCCATTGGCACTGAAGAAAAATTTGCCTTGAGTTTAATCGAAAAACTCGATCAACCAAAAATTCTGGTTATCAACAAAACCGATTTAATGGACACACCGTACCTCGAAAGCATGCGAGCTCTGGCCGATCGTTTTGATAAGACTATCGAACTCTCAGCCAAAACCGGAAAAAATGTTGATGTTTTACGGGAGGCGATTTTTGAAAATTTACCAGCAGGCGAAGCTTATTATCCAGACGGTCAAATGACCAACATGCCAACTGAAGAATGGGTAGCCGAACTAATCCGCGAAAAACTTTTTCTTCGCCTGCGTCAAGAAGTTCCGTACAGCGTTAACGTCGTTGTCGATGAAGTCACTCGTCGCGAAAATGGTGTTGTTTACATCAAAGCTCGGGTCCAAACTTCCGAGGAACGCTACAAACGCATGATCATCGGGGCCAAGGCTCAAGGCATCAAAGAAATCGGTCAATCAACTCGTCGAGAACTTCAGACGGTTATGTGCGTGCCGGTGTTTCTGGATTTGACGGTGGAGACGGATAAACATTGGGTTGAGGGGTTGACGGGGTAGTGTTTTTTTGGGCATTGAAGGGCGCTAACGGGCGTTAAAGGGCTTTAGAGGGTTGGGTTGGTAGGCTTGGATTTTTTGGGTGATTATCGGCGGGTGATTGTTTGGGTGATTGAGGGTGATTATTTTTTTAAAAAAATCCATCGGTTAAATTCCGATGGATTTTTGATTAGCTGTGGATAAAAGGCTTGTTTTGTTTTATATGATATGGCAAAAAATTCTCGCTGAGCAACCAGAAGACATGATTCCGGACGCTCATGCGCCACCGTGTGCTTGTCGCAAGACGAGTACGAGATCCACCGAAACCAAAGGAGGCCTTCCCCATGGATAGCCCCGTCACCCGCGTAGACATCGACACCGGCCAGGCGACCCAGCAGTCCTTCCCCAACGACGCAGCCAACCAGGAGTCCGACGACACCCACACCAACGACAGCTAGAACGATCTTGGGTTCCTACCCCCGGAGGAATCTGGCCAGAGGAATCCGGAACGTTCTAGCGACGGCGGCGCGAGCCTCTACCCCTTACGCTTGCCGCAAGGACTCAGGAGGCTCGCGTCCGCTATCGCACTTCGTTCTTTTTTTCATCGCACGACAAAAGTTCGTGCTACAAGGGAGTCCGTCGCGAAAGTCTTCGCTTTCGCTCACACCCGACTTCCAGTCCTCACCACAGGACAAACTACAACTCACCTCAGCCTTATCAACAGGCCACCCCTCGACCCCACTGACTCCTTGTTAGCGGGCGTCTCTTTTTTTAGGAGAAAAATAAATCAAAACAAAAACCATTGAATTCTCGTCGATAGTTTTTGTTTTGATTAATCGGCAATCGGACAACGGCCTTCGTAATAATCAAGAGCCTGACATTCGGTATCATCCGATAAAACACAACCGCCTTTTTCTAGGCCGTCAAAAACTCCAACTGCGACAATATAATTGCCACCAGTAATAACACAGTAACGAGCCGCTTGCGTGTCATACCCGGTAATTTTTAATCCACCAACCGGACAGTCGCCGCGAAATAAAGCCCATTCTTCACACTAACGATTATCTTCAAAATAACAAACCCCGAATTCCCCGCCGTCCGGACGTTTCTCAATAGCCAGGGTTCCGCCTTTGTCGGTGCAGTTTACCGAGGCTGGATTAGCTAGGCCGATAGGATTATTCTGACTTTCGTTTGTGGCGGCTCCGGGGCAAGCAGTTGTTGGCATCGCCGCACTTGGATTTCCGTGTTGGGTCCAGGCACCGTTTGAACAAAGCCAGGTATCTTCGGGAGTGGAGAAACGAAGGATGATGAGGCCGACAAGGAGTACTACTGCGAGCGCTACTGGCAAAAAAATCTTTTTGGACATAGAGAATTATTTTTTTAATTTTTTTCTAAAAATAACAAGAAGCAGCGTGGTAAAAATAATAAAATAAAAAACTAAATTCATAACTAAAACGGCTGGATGAAAATTCGGATCGGTCATGCCGGCATCGTAAGTTAAAACTGCTAACGGAAAACCTTTTGCGTCAACAAATTGGTCGCGGAAGACTGGGTTTGTTCCAAGTGTTTGAGACTTTACAAAAAAAGTTGTTAAACAAAGGCCTAAAAAAGAAAAAACATAGGATAAAGAAAATAATTTTAATATTATTTTTTCTCTTTTACAAAAAAATAAAACCATCGAAAAAATTAAAACTAAAAACAATAATGGTCCAAAAAAATTATCTGGATAAAATGGAAAAAACAGTAATAAAATCAAATTTTTGAACATATTTTTAATCTTTAGTATTACCTAAAATTTTATTAGCGGCATAAATTCCATAAATGCACGAATCCTCTAAACCGCAAATATTATTATCACCAATCATATCACTCGTGTCCGGTTAATAATCCCACAACCTAGCCTGTTTTTCGAGAGGCTCGTCTGTTTCTTGTAAGTCAAATTCAGAAATTAGCTTAGTTAAGGGATTTTTATCAACAATGGACATACTCAATATTTGTAGAATTTCGTAGGAATTTCTTTTGATCTTAAGTTTTTTCTTCATAATGGCAACAATGAGAAAGGCACACATCGCCACGCAGATCTGCGTCTTAACAGCATTCTCCGAACGACCCCAAAAGATTTTAATCTTCAAATGTTGTTTGAGCCATTTGAAGAATAATTCAATCTGCCAACGGTGCTTGTATAAATCAGCAACCGTTGTCGCTTCGAGATCAAAATTGTTGGTCAAAAAAACATAATAAAGATTGGTCTCAGAATCATAGAATTTTATGCGACGTAAATGATCGGGGTAATTCTTGATTGCCTGATAATTCTTGAGAACAATTGTCTGGTCACATCTGACACCCGTCTTCTTATCCACTGGATGAGAATACAGGCGTCGGAACGACATATTATCTTTAGCACGAGTGACAAAGAAAGCTCCGGCTTGGTGAATGGAAAATAATCTTTTGAAATCAAGATAGCCACGATCAAAAACATAATGAGCTCCCGGTTCAAAAGTTATTCGGTCGAAAAAGAACACATCAAGAGTTTTTCCACTGGAAAAGTCGAAAAACGAAGGGATATTGCCAAATAAGTTTAAACCCAAATTAACTTTAATCGCTGCCCTGACGGTCTTGAGTTTAGCCCACGGAAAAAGATTCAGACACAGCTCGATCGTTGTCGAATCGATGATATAAATCGGCTCGGAAAAATCGAAATCAGAAGATCGATCGTCAACATACAGCTCGTGTGTTTCTTTAATCAGGATTTCTGCGAAGTCTCGAAAGATACGCCAATCACGTTTTTCATTAGCATCGGCTAAAGTTGTTCGAGCGATCGTTGAACGAAAACCGAGATGATATAATTTTTCACGATGAGCTCCGAGACAAACAACGATATCACGCAAACTTTCACGACACGAGAGTTGTCCAAAAACTAAAGCCAAAAACTGTTCCCAACAAGAAAAGTTTTTAACCCAGTGGTTGCCATTATATCGAGCCACACATTGATCAAATTGATAACGAGCAACGAAATCCATAATCTGAGAAAAGACATATTTTCCTTGGTGCATAAGTGATAATTGATAATTTAGGTATCAATTATCCCACCATGATAAATTCAAATCGAAAAATATATTTTTCTCAGATTGTGGCTTAACAAACAATCAATTTAATCATTGATTAAAAATTAACCGGACACGAGTGCCAATCATATACAAATTTTCCCCCTGTTCAAAATCCACAAGATTACTGCCACCAATATGAAAAGCCGGCTGCCAATATTTTTTGTAAACAATTTTATGATTAAAAAAATATTTATTAAAATCCGGTCGAGCTTCTTTACTATAAAAAAGGAATGATTTATCGGTTTGTACAGCAATGGCCAGGGTGGCATTTTTTTCATCAAAAACATCTTCAGAACCCTTTTTCCAAAGCGGTTTTATTTTTCCCGTTAAATTAAACATATAAGCCACGGCCGGCTCTCTCAGCGGTTGCTTTAATTTAATCAATTTTTTAGAAACCTGTGGTGGTGTGGCCAAAATAAGCTGACGGCAATAAAGCACCTTCCCAGTTTCAGTCTTTAAACGATAAATTTTTGATTCCTTTTTAATTTCCACTCCACCTGGTAAACCACTGGTTCGACCAGTGGACTCAAAAGGTTTGACCTTAACGCAGAAAAATAAAAAACATAGTAAACTTGCTTGCAGGTGGCTTAATGAGATG
>JAGVPA010000035.1 GCA_020052445.1 bacterium | reverse complement strand
GATCGGCCCTTGCGTGGTCTTTAATAATTTCTATTTTCTCTCCACCTGACAAACAAATGTCTTCAAATAAGCCGCCTCCGGAAAATAAACTGATAACGGATGATCCGGAGCTTGCCTTATAGTTTGTAAAATTGAAAGATTAATTTCATTCTGCACCGAAGCGCGACGGAGAGTGAAAGCAAAATCTTCTTCGTCAAAATAATGGGAACAGCTGGAAGTAACAAAAATTCCCCCATCTTTCACCAGACGCATGGCCGCTCGATTTACAAAATGATAAGCCTTCTTCCCTTCCTCGATATCGCGACGAGATTTAATAAGGGCTGGTGGATCGACAATGACCATGTCGTATTCAGCTTCCTTATGTTCACCCAACCAAGCAAAAGCATCGGCGTCCTCGGTGGTCATTTTGGTAGCCACGATTTTATTTAATTTGGAATTCTTGGCAATCATTTCCAAAGCTTCAGCCGAACCGTCGATATTATGAACCGACAAAGCCCCGCCCATAACTGCCGCCACCGAAGCCGCGCCGGTGTAAGAAAAAATATTCAAAACCTTGCGACCGTCGGCCAAAATTTGAATAACCGTTCGGGTGTCTCGTTGGTCAAAGAAAAAGCCGGTCTTTTGTCCGTTGACAATGTCGGCGACAAACTTAAGACCGTTTTCCTTGAAATTCACCTCAGTTACTTCCTCACCAAATCGCAAACCGACTTCATCCTCAAGTTTTTCTTCGCGGCGAGAAGGCATGTCACTGCGTTCGTAAATTGAACGCGGATCAAAAACTTCCTCAAGCGCCTCGACGATTTCTTTACGCAAGGCATCCAGACCAGCTGTCGAAATTTGAAAAACCAAAACATCATCAAAACGGTCGACGATTAAACCCGGCAAACCATCTGATTCACCAAAGGCCACACGATAACCAGTTGTGTCGGTACCTTTACCAAAACCCAAAAGTTGACGCTTTTCATCGGCCGCTTGCAAACGCTCGACCAACCAAGCTTTGTTTATAACTTGACCGGTAAAATCCAAAACCCGAACCGCGATTGACGAGGTGGCGGAAAAAGTTCCGGTGCCTAAAATTCGACCGGTTGGATCTTCCACCTGAATTAAAGAACCGTGGGTCACGTTTTCGTCCATGGAAACAATCGCCCCGGAAAAAATCCAAGGATGACGATAAATTACATTAGCCGCTTTTTTTGGATCGAGCACAATTTTAGGATACATAACCGTCTTCTTTTAACAGGCCTAAGGCCTTAATAGTTATTCTTTGTTTACCGGTTTGATAAATGGTATCAGCCAAAGCCAAACTTTGATTAAAATTGGTCCAGCGATATTCGTCGAACTCGGTTTCGGCTAATTCAACTAATGTTTGGTCGGCCGCCACCACCACAAAAAAATATTTTTTACCTTTCATGAAAACTTCTTCACCGGCATCGGTTTGCAAACCGATGTTGCCTTGTTTGACCGAAGGAAATTCCATTTGGTCTTCGTAAAAAACATTTATTTCTTTGTTTACCCCGGCCATAAAAATCGCCCCAAGTTCTTCGGTCATTTCCCTTCTGAAAGCCTGATCCAAAGTTTCGTGATTATTTATGCCACCCTGAGGAAATTGCCAAAGCTCGTGGGCTTTTTTAAAAACAAAAAGAATTTTCCCCTCGTTAACAAAGCAGCCGACCACTTGTGGTCGGAAGCCTTGTTTCCGGACTTCATCAAAATCCCGAGGGGTGAATTGCATAATTTTATTACGTACGCGCTTGGAGGGGAAAGGGGTTAGGGGATAGGGATGGATGTTAGTTATTATCTATTTTTAAAAGAATTGATAATTCCTTCCCTGTCCCCTTTCCCCTAACCCCTTGATTTACTTAAACCTTAAATCAAACTTTATCCGGCCGTGGTTCACGATTAGCTTCAATCATTTTATCTTTCAAATCAGCTACCCGGCGGCGAAGGTCGTCCTTAGCCAAATCGATAGCTTCGTACAAATCTTCAGCCTCGGTTCTGGCTCGCAACAAATTACCTGGCACGGTCAAATTTATTTCAGTGAAATAAAATGGTCCGTTATTGTGATGAAGCGAAGTTTTACCAAGTTCAACATCAACGGTCGGTTCTGGCCGAAAATCACCCATCAGCTTTTCCACCATTTCCAGCTTTTCTTTAACATAACCCTCGATTGCCTGGGTCATTTCCATATTGGTCGCTTTAATCGCGGTAATTTGCATAAGTAGAAAATTAATTGATTAATGATCTGATTTAAGTTTAGCCTGAAATCGGGTTATTGACAAATAAAAGGAAAAGCTGTAAGAAATCCTCGGCATCAACCAAGGGAGAACACCCATGCCTCAGCCCAAAACCCAAGATGAAGTCATCGCAACGGTCAAGCGTCTGATCTTCGAAAACCTCGGAGTAAAGATCGAGGAGATCCGCCTCGACGCCTCCTTCACCGACGATCTCGGAGCCGACAGTCTCGACATCATCGAGCTCATCATGGCCGCCGAGAAGGAATTCGACATCGAGATCCCCGACGAGGACGCTGAGAAGATCAGCACCGTCCAAGAAGCCGTCAACGACATCATGAACCGCGTCTCCTAGCCGACGTCGACGAACACGTCACCACCCTGCCCGCCAGCCTTCCCGGCGGGTGTTTTTTTTAAAAACCAATATATTCCACTTCTTCCGCCAACTGAATCCCGAAGCGATCCCGAGCGTTCATTTTAACCAAAGCGATCAGCTGAACCATGTCACTGGCGGTGGCGTTTGAAACGTTCTCGATAAAATTGGCGTGCTTTTCACTTATTTTTGCTCCGCCAATTTGTTTGCCTTTCAAATCCATTTGATCGATGAGCCAACCGGCGGAAATAATTTTCTTTTCCAACATTTCGTTGGGAATGTCCGTTTCATTTTTCAAACGATCAAATTCGTCATTTTTGACAACATAATTTTTGAAAACACAACCGGCGGTGCCACCAGCCGGTGGTTGGCTGGCTAAACGCTTGGCTAACAGTTCATCCATTTTTGATTTAATGGCTATCGGATCACTCGGCGCGAGTTCGAAAGTTGTGGATAAAATTATTTCTTTTTTATTTTGTTTGACTAAAGAATTACGATAATCAAAATTCATTTCCAAATCAGTAACTTCAACAATTTTTCCGTCACGCAATAATTTTACGGTTTTGATTAAATTCCCTGTCTCGCAACCAAAACAACCAGCATTGCCACGCACGGCTCCACCAATGGTTCCAGGCAGAGTAATCATCCATTCCAAACCTGAAAGATTATTTTCCAAAGCCGCTCGAGACACCAAAGAAACCGGCGCGCCAGCTTCGGCCGTCAACAAATTTCCTTCAACTTTAATTTCTCGCAAAGCCGGACGAATTACCAAACCGTCAAAACCGGCATCGCTTACCAAGACATTCGAACCACCACCAAGAATCAAATACTTAACTCCGGCAGTTTCAGCTATCTGAACTGCCGATCGAATCTCTTCAGCGCTCTTGGCCTCAACCAACCAACGCGCCGGTCCGCCAATCCGCCAAGTGGTGTGTTTGGCCAGTGGTTCGTTTTCTTTGAGACGGTCATGGAAAATTGTTTTTAATTCGTTTGTGATGTCGGGCATAAAATTTTATTGAAGATTGGAGATATTAACCGCATCTTTGGTGGCAATCTTATAATCAGAATAAGCTTGAAGAGCCTGTTCGCGTGCAATGGTCAAACGAGATTTTACCGCTTGAAAATATTTCTCGTCGGGTTGCAAAATCAATTGGTTACAGACTTCGACATAAACTTTTTGCCATTCTTTAAAAAGACGCAAAGCTTCATCGGCCGAAACTTGAGGTTGGCTCTCGTACTTCACAAAACCGTATAAAATATCTGAAAGATTCCCGACATACTCATCGGAAAAATCAGTTTCATCTGGTGGAGCGAATTCAGACAATGGTTCAAGAAATTTCCCGTAAAAAAACTGGATGGATTCCAGACGTTGAGGAATTTTAGTAAACGGAATATCCATGAGATGAAAAACCAAAATTGAACACAAAGACCCGGGAAAAAACTTCTCAGCCAAAAAATTTAATTTATTTGTCATTTCTTTCAGCTTTCTCTTAGCCTCACTAACTTGCTCTTCAGTCAATTTAGTCGTCAGATTCCAATACGAATTCTCGAAATTCAAAAAATCTAAAGCGTCAACGCCATGATTTCCACCACCCCGAATTCTGGCCAAAAGTTCATTTTTTACTCGATCGAAAGGATCTTTTTCGTCTTTAAAAAAACTAAAAACCGCATGTTGCCTTTCGTGATTTATGGTATTTCTTAACAACCGATCATTTGCCTGTCCGTTTAATTCCATAATCGGAAGACCGCGAAAACTAAATATTTCCTCAAAAGGATTTTCGATAATTTCCATTTCTTCTTGTTTTTGCCTGAGCCTTATTTCTTCTTCGTAGTCTTCCAAACGGCAAGCTTGTCTAATTTGATATTCTAAATTTTTTTTCATTTGTCTGCGGTCTTCATTTTTTTTACGAGAATCCGGATCCGCCCCTTCTCTTGTTAAAACAAGAAAATCTTGACTGCTAAAAGAACCGCGGGTCGATGAAATCAATTTTCCAAAAGAATCAAATTCGGTTTCATGTTCTCCGTATTTGGCAAAATCGGCCACCTCAACAAATTCCAAAAGAAAAAAACCCAATTTTCTACTTAAACGAACCACACCTTTTGGCTGATCCCCTGTTCTGCTTAAAAACACAGCTGAACCAAAACGCTCCGGACCATCAGTCAAACTAAAACCAATAATTTTTTCCAACTGCGCCTGTGCTTCATCGAGTCTTTTGTTTGTTATAAAAAATTGTTCATAAACTGCCTCGAGTTTGACACGAACAGTTTCAGGAATATCTGATCGACGTAAAAAATCTTTTATTTTTTCCGAATCGGCTTCATCCTCAAAAATCATCTTTTCTAAATTATAACCAGTCATGGCAATTTTATGACGTATTTGCATGGCTTTTTCAAATTTTTCTTCACGACTTTCGGCCGATAGTTTTAATTCTGGCTTCGATTCTAGCATAAATTTTATTTTTCTAAAGGCAAAAAATTTTCACCGGTAATAATACTTTTACCGATTTTTTGTTCCAACGCCAACCGCGCATCTTTAGCAATTTTTCCGCCTTTTTTGGCCGGAATTTTATTTTCTTCCAAACCCTCGGTTTTTTCGGTTTCGGCAATTCTTCTGGTGGAGAGTTCAGCTAATGCCGAAAAAAGTAATTCTTCTTCGCTCATGTGATCCCGCAAATTTTGTGTTTTTAATCCCTTCAAATTTTTATGACTTTTTACCGACAAGTCGCTCCATTCTTCATGGATAATATTAGTTAAAACAGCAAACTCGTCGCTTTTTTTACTCCGTGTCCACTCCAATAATCAGTTAATTTATTCCTGGTTTCCTGACCAAACATGCGCTGCTGAATCCATTTTTCATTTCGACCCAATCGCAACCAGTAGTCCCTCGAACGATTCAGAGCTTTTTCCGGATCAGACATTTCTTGCATTCTTTCGTAACCAACTTTGGCTAACCAAAGTTTGATTGGTTCAGCTTTTTTGCTTGGAATCGATTGGACCAATCGCAAAACTGTTTCAACGTTTGCCGCATCGGTTTCACGCATTTTTCCGTCTTGAGCCAACATTTTCAACTGGTCACATTTTGTGACCAGTTCGCTTCCCTCATTTTTTAAACGATTTTTAAGGGTTGTCCAATAAGTCTTAGCTTTTTTATAATCCAGTTGCTCAGTCAACATGGCCACAATATCAATAACCGAAAAAAACCAAGTCTCGGTCTTTTCATCGTAATAACGCCGAATTTTAAAATTCTCAAAAACCGCTAGTGAGTTTTGTTTTTTATTGTTCATAATTATTTCAAATAACGTTGCAAAAAATCTTCACGATCGATATGACTGGCGACCACCGGTCTGGTTTCCGTAGAAAAATGTCTTTGTCTCATTTCTTCATCAACCAAACCATCTATTGTAAAACCAGCATCAGCAAAAAAATCTGGTTTTTGAGCCACAATCCAAGAAGTGGCCGTGACTTTTTTTATTCCAGCAAATTTCGGTTTTATCAATTCCTTAGCCAGCTTTTCCAAACCGTCATTAAACAAAGAAATAATTTCTTTTGGACCAAAAGTTCGGGCCGATCCCAAATGAATATGAGCCAAGTTATCATCGGCACCAAAATAAATAATCTCGTTGAGCGGAATAAAACCGTAAGTTTCGGCATCGGCTAAACCAATCTTGACTTCATATTCTCGAGCATCGAAATTTTTATCCAAAAAATCTATTAACAAGTCTTGAAATTTATTTAAAAAAGTTTTTTCATCAAGTGAAGTGTCTTCACAAATTTTTTGAACCTCTGATGGAAACTGTCTAAGCACCTCACCAAACCTTGGTAAAGAGGCTTCGACAATTTTCTGAACAAAGGCCTCTCGACCTCCTGACTCAGCTAACAATTTAGCAAACGAAACCTGAAGTTCCTGACCAGAAAAAATTCGACGAAAGGTTCGAAAGCCACGCCTTTCGGTCGGAGCCACAAAATCAACATTTGCTTCTGGTGTAATATTTTCGTCCATAAATTATTCAGCAATCAAATTTTTGATAATTTTTATCATTGTTTCCTTGTCCTTAGGATCACTGGTAGCAATAAGCAAAGCCAGAGCGGTTAAAGCATTATCGTTAATTTTCCGTTCGCCGGTTTTTTTAAAAAGATAATTGGATTTATTTAAAAAATAAATAAACAAAAATGAGGCGGTTCTTTTATTTCCATCTAAAAACGGATGGTCTTTAATAACCAAATAAAATAAATGGGAAGCCTTATCTTCAATGGTTAAATATAATTCTTTTTTAGCAAAAGTTTGATAAAGCCCCTTGATAATTCCTTCGAAACTCTTGTCCTTTTCTTGGCCAAACAAATCACTGGCTTCTTTTCTGGTCACCAATTCTTTTTTGAGTTCAATAACGATATTATTACAAATTTTATAATCCAAAATAAATCCAGTTTTTTGACCCTTCTTATTCACCAAACGTTCATTATCATATTGTTCGAGTAATGAAAAAGTTTTTGAATAATCGGCCAGCAAGCTTAAGACTTCAGTTTCTTGTCCGGCCAACAATTCTTTCTTTGACTGTTTTTGCAAAAACAAAATCGCTGCCTGTAATTCAAAGAATTTATTTTGCGCTTCCGATAATCTTTTTTTGTTTATAGTATAACCCCTTGTCAAATATTGCTTCAGGATTTTACTTGCCCAAATACGAAATTGGGTCGCTTTTTGAGAATTCACTCGATAACCAACGGAAATAATCGTGTCCAAATTATACAAACTCATTTTTCTAATCTTGCCATCGTTCGCAACCTGTTCCAAAATGGAACAGGTTAATTTTTCATTCAATTCACCTGTTTTATAAATATTCCTAATATGTTTTACGACAGCCGGCCGTTGGACACCGAAAATTTTCGCAATTAAATGAGCGTCCAACCAAACAGTGTCTTGTTCAAACTTAACCTGAATCTCCGGTCCATCCGAAGATTTATAAATAACGATATTGCCTTTTTGCAATTCTTTTTTACTCATAAAACCGAACCCTGAACACTGGTAATTTTCCTCGCTAACGAATCAACATCGCCGGCACCTTGAATAATCAAGACATCACCGGGTTGAATAAACTCGTGCAAAAGTTTTTCGGCGGCACTCAAATTTTCGGCGTAAACAATTTCTTTGGTGGGATATTTTTCTTTTATCGCGTTCACTAAATCTCGAGCTGAAATATCGAGATCTTCGGTTCTCCCGGCGACTGCAAAAATCTCTGGGATAATCAGAACATCGGCTCCGGTAAATGAATCAACAAAATCGTTGAATAAGGTTTTTGTGCGTTCGTGTTGATGTGGTTGGAAACACAGGACCAGACGACGGTCGGGAAAAAATTCTCGGGCTGCCTCGAGTGTACCTTTGATGGCGGTTGGGTGATGACCGTAATCCGAAAAAACGTCGGCTCCTTTAAATTTTCCAACCCGTTCAAAACGTCGCCAGACACCAAAAAATTTTTCGAGGCCGGCTTGAACGGCACCAAACGGAACTGCGACCGACAAGGCGGTAACCGCGGCGGCCATGGCATTCATAACATTAAAACTGCCGGGGATTTGCAAAACAATGTCACCGAGATGATTATTGTCCTGCCAAAGTTCAAAAGTTTGCTGACCCAAACCGGAAATTCGATTGATAGCGCGATACTCACCGTTCTCTATGCCGAACGAAGTGCTATTTTTATAAACCAACTCGCGACAAGAAACATCGTCGGCATTAAAAATCACTCGACCGATTTCCGGCACCTTATCGACGAACTTTTGAAAAGCTTCCTTGATATGAGCCAGGTCACGATAATAATCCAGATGATCTTCTTCAATATTAGTGATGACGGCAAACTCCGGCTGAAGATGTAAAAAATGTTCACGGTATTCGCAAGCCTCGACCACTAGCCAAGAACCACCCTTACCGACTCGCATGTTACCGTGTTTAAAAGATGGGACTTTTGTGCCAACTATCACGGTCGGATCAAAACCCGCTTCCTCGAGAATCAAACCGAGCATGGCGGTAGTGGTGCTTTTACCATTTGTTCCGGCCACGGCAATGGTTCGAAATTCTTTTGTTAATTCCCCCAATGCTTCGGGATACGACATTTCCAGAATTCCGCGCTCACGAGCCACCGCTCGTTCCGGATTATCCATTGGAACCGCCGGCGAATAAATAACTAAATCACAATCAGCCGATACATTCTCAGTCGAATGTCCGATAAAAATTCTCTTGCCGTCGAATTCCAATTCTTTGGTAATATCTGAAACCACCAAATCAGAACCGGAAACCTCGGCCCCTCGACGCGACAAAAGTTTGGCCAGTGCTGAAACACCAATACCACCGATACCGATAATGTGAATTTTTTTGAATGACTGAAGCATATTATTGTTTGTTACGAATCACGAATCTTGCCAAAATCACGAATCAACGAATTTTGGATCCTGCCCCCCCCTTGTCATCCCGAGCCAGAGAGGGATCTCGCCACGTGATATTGATTAATATTCGTTGATTAGTGTCAAAATTCGTGATTCGTAACTTCTTTAAAACTAACACATTTTCCATTTTTAAGCCATATAATAAACAAAAAGCTCCTATAAAAAAAGCGGCCCCGGTGTTGAAAACCAGGGCCATGAAGTCGGATAAAGTTTTTCCCCTCGCCTGCAGATTTTCGTCGATCTCCGTTGGATTGACAAATCTCTGCAGTTGGTGACCAGCCAGGTGGGGTAGGTCTTTCTCCTTTTGGGTCGGTGTATTGACCCGGTCGCGTACCGAGGCACCGCCGCGAAGTCGTGCGGGCGGGCCTCTTGTTCTGAATTGTGGAGGATCCAAAAAAATTTTCTTTCTCCGCTTACACGTCTTTCAGCTAAACCAGCTTACTTAACGTACCGATGACTAGTCGGGGCACGGAAGTCTTTTTTCTCCTTATTTGAACGAGGTTGGAAAGGCAGGATCTCGGGTTTGGAACAGCGTAGAGCAAGACTCTCGGAGAATGTAAACACATACAGTCTGTCTCCGAGAATCGAGTGGATGATTGTTTCTTCCCTTTCACGAACTTTCAACTTTTGATTTACTCCAAAGTTTACTCACCGTGCTGGTGGCCGGCCAGTTCCTCGTTGGCAGACGAGGGGGGTACGGCCAGTTTTCTCCTTTCCGACGTGATGTGTGGGGGGGGTGGACACGAGGAATTCTGGGCGCGGTCTCCGTCGAAAGGCGGATCAACCCGGTGGACAGTAGGCGGAATCTCGAGCCTAAACTGACCGGGTGACGCCTCGAGGCTAAGTAAGAGGAACGCCTCGAAAATCGGAGCCGCGAGGTCCTCACGGAGATGAGAGGGTGGGCGGAGGTTCGAATCAGTGACCACAGCTCCATTGAACTGGGTATGAACATCGAACTGGCTGGCCGAAACCCTCTCCTCTCAAGAGGAGTACCAACTCTGGTGACCAACCAGACAGGATAGGTCTTTTCTCCTTTGGGCACACGCCCCGTTTCAGGTTTACGGCAAAAGAACAAGAAAAAAGCATACACTATTTTTAAAATCTTGTCAAGGATTAGTCTTGTACAATGCAAGATGAGCCCCAAATGGGTTCCTGATTCCAATGCAAAATGAGCCTCAAATGCAAGGTAAGTTTTGGCTGGAAAACAGGTGGT
>JAGVPA010000042.1 GCA_020052445.1 bacterium | reverse complement strand
GGAGTGATGGAGTGATGGAGTGATGGAGTGATGGAGTGATGGAGTGATGGAGTGATGGAGTGATGGAGTGATGGAGTGATGGAGTGATGGAGTGATGGATTCGTCTCCATCTGTCATCCCGAGCCAGAGAGGGATCTCGTTCACCCTTCCGTAGCTCGACGCGAGCGAAGGAGGGCCACGTTACTTCCCCCACCCTCCCCTTCGCCGGGCTTCGGCGGAGCAGGCCAACCCTCCCCCGCATGTGGCATGCGAAGGAGGGAGAATCATTTTTTTTCACCTTCCAATCCAACCTAAAAACTCCCTTCAACCCCTTAAGCCCCTAAAGCCAAATATGCCCAAAACAATAAAAAACCTCCCCAACAAAACTCAAGCCCGCCACGAGGTTTCGGCGGGTGGTTTGGTTTTTAAGCGGACACCTAAGGGTTTGTTTTTTGCCATGATGAAAGATTCATACGACAAATGGACTTTTCCTAAGGGTCATGTGGAAAAAAACGAGACGGTGGAGGAGGCGGCGGCCCGAGAAACTATTGAAGAATTAGGTTTGGAAGAAATTCGTCTTCTGGAACAACTTGGGAAAATTGACATTTGGTTTCGTGATCAGCACGTGGTTAAGGGCTCGGTGATTCACAAAGATATTTTCTACTTCCTGTTTTCGACACCGGAAAAAGCGGTACTCGATCCGCAAATTTCCGAACACGCTCTGGGGGCGGAATGGATACCAGCAAATCAAGTCATGAAAAAATCCTCTTACGATGACTTGGTGCCAATTATTGAAAAAGCGTTGAGTTTAGTTACAAGAGTTAAGTAAACCCCTCACTCTCCCCTTCGCCGGGCTTCGGCGGAGCAGGCCAACCCTCTCCCGCCCCACTTCGCTCGGGCTTCGAGGGGCAGGCCGGAGAGGGAGAATCTATTTTTTAATTTCAACTAAAAATATGACAGATTTACAAGAAAATTATTATCAAGAACAAGGCTCGTCTAATCCCGATAAAGAAGGCACTGTGGAGGAAGTTAAAAAATTAATTAAGGCAATCGATGATTGTCTGGTATTAATTACTCATCCTGAAAATCCAGCAATCGCAGTTCTTGTCGCTTTGTTGGTGCAGAAAGAACATCCAGAAATTACATTAAGTGACATTGTTTTAATGGATGGAAAAACCGGTAGTGGTCTTAAAGATTTAACAACGCGACTAATTCAGAATCTTACTGAAAGGAGAGATGGATTAGAAATTGCGTTACAAAAAATGAAATAATAGCATGAATACGAATTGTTTCGAATATACCCTTCTTCGCTGGGCTTCGGAAGGGCACGGCGAATATGCGAAGCATCGCCAGTGTTAAGTTGGTCACGTCCGATAAAACTCGGTTTAGCGATAATTCGCATGTTCGTCCCGCCTCTTATGCCCGGACGGGATCCCGTCAACCTGTCCTTCCGAAGCCCTGCGAAGGAGGAAGGCTTCCGTCGGCGGGATATATTCGTTGAGATTCGCAATTTCATTCCCAGGTTTTAGAGCTGTTTACAAAAATATCCGGATTTGATATAATTAGGATGTTATAATATCCTAATTTATACTTAATTATGCTAATTAATCGATTGATTCAACCTAAAATTGAAAAAAAAATGTTTAAAGGCAAAGTTATTGTAATTTACGGAGCCAGACAGGTTGGAAAGACAACCTTAATTAGACAAATTCAGGCAAAAAATTCGGAGATTTCGGCTTATTTTAATTGTGATGAATCGGATATTCGAGAAGCTTTTTCCAATACCTCGTCAACGGCCATAAAACATTTTTTAGGAAACAAAAAATTGATTTTTTTGGATGAAGCGCAAAGAGTGGAAAATATCGGTTTAACTCTTAAACTTATTGTGGATAATTTTCCGGAAATTCAGATCATAGCCACCGGTTCTTCCTCTTTTGATTTATCCAACAAGATTATTGAACCGTTAACCGGCCGCAAGTATGAATTTTTTCTTTATCCTTTAGCCATGAAAGAATTGTCACAAATTTACAGTTCGATTGAATTGAAACGACTTTTAGAACAGCGGATTGTCTTTGGCATGTATCCAGCGGTTATTAATAGCGGCCAAGAGGCTGCGGAAATATTAAAAAATTTAGCTCGCAGTTATTCTTATAAAGATGTTTTAAATTATCAAGACATCAGAAATCCTGAAGTGCTGGAAAAATTATTGCAAGCATTGGCCTTGCAGGTAGGCAATGAAGTTTCGTATAATGAGCTTGGGCGTTTGATTGGCATCAATCGTTTAACGGTTCAAAGTTATGTCAAAATTTTGGAACAAGCTTTTATAATTTTTAAATTGCGGCCGCTTAGTCGCAATCCCAGAAAAGAACTGGGTAAGCTTCATAAAATTTATTTTGTTGATACCGGAATCAGAAACGCTTTAATAAATAATTTGAATCCATTGAATTTACGAAACGACGTTGGTTCTTTGTGGGAAAATTTTTGGATCAGCGAAAGAATAAAAAATAATTCCTTTGCCGGACGCGACATCAATACTTTTTTTTGGCGAACCTATTCGCATCAAGAAGTTGATTTTGTTGAAGAGGAAAACGCCAAAATTTCCGGTTTTGAATGCAAATGGAATAATTTGGCCACACCTTCTGTGCCCAGCGAGTGGAGTAAATTGTACGGAAAAAATTCGTTCAATTTGATTAAGCCCGATGTTTTTATCGATTCTCTTTATTAAACGTTTGTAATCTTTAACGATAATTCGTATATTCGCTTAAATAGTGTGATTACGGATTATCGGAGATATACGGATTTGGTTTTTTTGGTTCAAACACAAAATCTGTATATCTGTAAAAATCCGTAATCACAATAATATATGAAAATAGTTCTCCTAAAAGACGTTCCGTCATACGGCAAAGAAGGCGAGACGGTCGAAGTTTCCGATGGTTATGCTCGAAACTTTTTGTTTCCGCAAAATCTGGCGGTTCAAGCCACGCCGGAGACTTTGAATTTGGCTAAGGCTAAAATCGAAAAGAAACAGCGAGAGGAAAAGAAGGGTTTAAAGGAAGCTGGAAAATTAGCCTCGGCGCTTGATGACCTTGAGGTTGAGGTTTTAGCCAAGGTCAGTGAAGGCGGAAAACTTTACGCGGCGGTTTCGAGTAAGGATGTGGCCACGGCCGTTAAAAAAGAAGGTGTAAAAATCGATCCGGAATGGATCAAGTTTTCCGAACCAATCAAAGAAACCGGAACTTATGAAGTTGAAATAAACTTGCCGCACGGTTTTGAAGCTAAAATAAATCTTCGCGTCGAGTCATTATAAAAAACTCCGGAGCTTTGTCTCCGGAATTTATTTTTTATGGGAAACAAAAGAATGTTTAGTGAAGATCCTAGTGTTCAGGCTCGTCACGAAGCCATGGGTACAGCTGGTGTATTGGCAGATTTGGCAGAAAAATACGGGCCACGATCACCGAAGACCGAACCTCCGGCGGATTTAAGTCCTGACGAGCAGATTCAACATGACGCCTCTGGCAAAGATTTTGATCTTATCAGACACTTAACACAAAGAAGGGAACGGTTTATTAGAGAACTAGAAAAACTGCCACATCATCGAGAAACTTTTCGAAGACAGGAACTTGAAAATGTTCTTGGAGTTAAGAAAAAATTGCAGGCTATGGTGGAAGATTTTGATCGAGCGGCCAGTCGCCTTTCTGAGGGATCACCGGCATATCGAGGTTTGTGTGAACAATATATAAAACGCGTAATGCAAGGTCTTGATCGAGAAAATTTCTGGGCCTATAAGTTTACGACGGAAAATGTTAGTGGAATTCCGTTGGGTCCGGCGCTGGAGTTTTCTGACGTTGATTCGGTCTATTATATAACTCGTAGTGGAATTTCACTTCGTCTCAAACGTTCAATAAGCGAGGAAGGTTTAGGAACTGTGATTCAACCGTTTTTTGAAAAAATTATTTTTGGGTTGCCAGATTCAGGGTTAAGTGTGACTGAGCCTTTGGTTGGCAGTCGGGTTACTGAATATCGTTCAAAAGAATTTTATGATCTGCTTAATCAGGAAAGAATTCTCGGAGATTTTGCATCACCAAATGAAATTTATGTAAAAGATGGAAAAATATTTTATGTTAAATCCAATGATCGTAGTCCTCATGAGGGTGATCGGGTAAACGGGATTTTGGTAGCAAGATAAATTAAAAATTCGATAATTAGAAAATTTTAAAATTTTTATTTCGTATGACCAAAAAAAATCCAAATACTAAATATGTTTTTGTGGTCGGCGGCGTCATGTCATCGGTCGGTAAAGGCGTGGCGGCGGCTTCGATTGGGAAAATTTTGCAGTCAAAAGGTTACCGAGTCGCCAATATTAAATGTGACATGTATGTCAATATTGATGCGGGTACCATTCGTCCGGCTGAACACGGTGAGGTGTTTGTCGGCGAGGACGGTGTCGAAGCTGATCAAGATTTGGGAAATTATGAAAGATTCACTGATCAAATTTGCACGCGTGATAATTACATCACTACCGGTCAGGTTTATTTGGAAGTGATTCGTCGCGAGCGGAACTTGGAATTTAATGGCGAGGATGTTGAAGTGGTGCCGGATATCCCCAATGAAATAATCCGTCGCATTAAACTTTGCCAACAAAAAAATAAAGCCGAGATTGTGATTGTGGAATTTGGCGGTACGGTTGGTGAATATCAAGTGCTGCTTTTTCTTGAGGCGGCCCGCATGATGAAAATGAAAGATCCGGAAAATGTTTTTTCGATCATGGTCAGCTATTTACCAACGCCGAGTTTGCTTGGCGAGCCAAAATCCAAACCGACTCAGTATGCTATCCGGACATTAAATTCGGCCGGTTTGAATCCGGATTTTATCATGTGCCGCAGCGATCGGCCGGTTACCGATTCCATAAAAAATACCATCAGTAATGTCTGCAGTTTACCAAAAGAAAGAATTATTTCCGCGCCCGACGTCAATTCGATTTACGATGTACCAGTAAATTTTGAGGCTGAAAAATTAGGTGCGACTTTTTTGAAAGCCTTTGGTTTGCGTTCGAGAAAAAATGAATTGAAGGACTGGCAAGAATTGTCGCAAAAAATTAAAGGTTTAAAAAAAGAAGTCAAAATTGCGATTGTCGGTAAATATTTTAATTTTAAATCCTGTCGCGACACTTACATTTCGGTTATCGAGTCGATTAATCACGCCGCTTGGTTTAATAATCGCGCGCCAAAAATTCTTTGGTTGGACTCGGAAGAGTTTGAAAAAGATCCAAAAAAACTCAATCAATTGTCTGACGTCGACGGTATCGTAGTGCCGGGCGGTTGGGGATCGCGTGGCGTGGAGGGAATTATTTTGGCCATAAAATTTGCCCGTGAACACAAAAAACCGTTTTTGGGTTTGTGCCTTGGCATGCAACTCGCTTGTGTGGAATTTGCTCGTGATGTTTTGAATAAAAAAGAAGCCCATACAGTTGAAGTTAATCCTAAAACTCCTGATCCGATTATTGGTATCAATAAACGTCAGGCGGAAAACGTCAAACACAATCGTTATGGCGGTACCTTGCGACTCGGGGCTTATCCTTGCGAACTTAAGTTGGGCGCAAAAACTCAAATCGCTTATGATACAAAAGAAATAAGTGAACGTCATCGTCATCGTTATGAATTCAATAATGATTATCGAGAAATGATGGAAAAAGCTGGTCTAAAAATTGTTGGGATAAATCCGGAAGCTGATTTAGTGGAAATAGTTGAACTCGAAAAACACCCATTTTTTGTCGGTGTCCAATTCCATCCAGAATTCAAATCTCGTCCTTTAGTTCCGCACCCTTTATTTAGAGAATTCATGAAGGTGAGTATAGGTAAATAAGTTAGGGTGATTTTATGGAAAACCTCGGTCAAAAATTGGAGGTGGTAATCGGCTGTTTGTTGGTTTTGTTTTTGGTCATAGTTATTAAGCTCGAATTTAGAAAAAGTTTGTATGGAACTCGCTGGCCGATTTTTAATCTCTTTAAAAGGTTACTAGATCCAAAAACCCGCCCCAAAGCTCTAAAAGATTTGTTTTTTGCTGTAATTTTTGTGGTTTTGCTAGTATCTGGCGGCTGGCTAATCGCCTGTGGAGTAAAATTCGTCCAAGGTTCTTGACATTTTAACCCCAAACCGCTATATTATTCGCGTCCTGAATTTAATATTTATTTTCAGAATTTCCTAATTTCAAAAGAAATAACAACAACCATTTTGGAATTTTGGAATTTGGTATTTGTAATTTGTAATTTCCATAAGTTATGGCTCATAAAAAAGCAGCTGGATCTACCTCGCTAGGTCGAGATTCACAAGGTCAACGTTTAGGTACTAAAATCGGTGATGGTCAAGCCACCAAAACCGGTCAAATTATTGTTCGTCAACGCGGGACCAAAATTCACCCTGGTGCCAATGTTCGTCGCGGTAAGGATGATACCCTTTACGCTGTGGCCGACGGTATTGTTAAGTTCATGAAAAAGCAGGCTAAAGATTTTACTGGTAAACTTCAGCATCGCACCTACGTTCGTGTAGTAACGGGAAAGTAAAAGTGTAAAAACGTCAAAATGTAAAAGACCACCGGGTTTAAATCGGTGGTTTTTTTATCCTGTCATCCTGAGCCAGAGACCTGTCCACCGTAGCCACCAAGCGAAGGTGGAAGGATCTCGCCGCGTGACATTAATTTAAAATCACGCGGCGAGATTCTTCACCCGCCTTCGCCGGGCTACGGACGGGCAGGCGAGGGTTCAGAATGACAATGTATTTTTATAATTTTAAGTTTTTACACTTTTACTCAACTAAGCTATAATAAACACCATCTATGCGTGAACAAATTGAAAAAATTTTGGCCACCGAAATTCGTCCCATGCTGGAACAGGATGGTGGTGGTATTGATCTTGTCGAAGTTGACGAATCAACCGGGGAAGTTAAGGTTAAATTAATCGGTGCTTGCCATGGCTGCCCGTTTGCCTCGATTACTCTAAAAACTCGAGTTGAAGCATTACTAAAACAAAAAGTTCCAGGGGTTATAAATGTTGTGTCTGTTGAATAAACTAGTATTTAAGAATTTGGTTAATACGTACGTAAGTGTTTAAAATTATATTTTTATGAAAATAGATGTTGACGAACAAACAGTTGAGCAGTTTCTTAAAGGAGGTTCAACACTTTTAGTCGTTCCTGATTATCAACGGCCATATTCTTGGGAAAATGGTCAGCTTGAAGATTTTTGGAATGATCTTGATACTTTAGATTCTGACGATATTCATTTTATTGGTTCCATCGTTTTGATATCAGAATCTCACATTCCGGGTAATTTTAACAAGCTCGAAGTTGTAGATGGTCAACAGCGTTTAACCACAATTTCAATTTTAATGAAAGCTATTCAGGATAAATATACAGAATTAGGAGAAGATGACGATGCGAAGAGCATGGACGGATATTTTTATAGTGAAGTTCACAGAAGAGGAAAGTTGGTCAAACTACAACCAGGAAAAAGCGATCGTGAAATTTTTGATAACTTGATTGGTGGGAATATCGATCGAATAACCGGTACCTGTATTGGTGACGCTTACGTTTTTTTCAAAAAGAAGCTTGAATCGTTGGAACAACTTCATAATATTTTTGATAAAATAGTTTACAGATTGAGCTTTGTCACAATAGTTACTGATAGTGATAAATCAGCGTACCGTCTTTTTGAGACACTAAACGATCGTGGACTTGATTTGTCTGCTGTAGATCTTGTTAAAAATAATCTTTTAAGACAAGCTTCTGAAAAAGGTTTGAATCTTGATGAAATTAAAAATTTGTGGGAAGGAATAATCGATAACCTGGAAGATATAGACAAGGTGCGTTATTTTAGACAATATTTACTTTCTTCAAAAATTGTTGAAACTAGAGGAAAGGTTACTAAAGAAGGACTTTATGATAAGTTTTCCGAAATATTAAAAAAAATAGATAATATCCCCAAATTTATTGACGATGTAAAAAAACAATCACTCCTTTACAATAAAATCGAAAACTCGTCTATCGATGATTTTGATCGATCAAAGGACGAAGAAATTAATATTCATCTTAGGAATATTGAAGCTATTAAAGCAACCACTAGTTACACATTGCTTTTGAGAGCTTTTGTTGAATTAAAAAGACCAGAAGATATTTTGAAGTTGATAGAACTTTTGGAAACATTCGCGATTCGTAGAAATATAGTAGGGACTTCAACTTCAGATCTTGATTTGATTTATAACAAATTAGCACTCGATTCGTTTAGTGAAGGTACTGATTGGTATGAATTTATAAAAGAATATCTTGGAAAAAATATGCCCACCGATCTTGAATTTGAAAGTAAATTTAAGGTTGTTCAATTACAACAAAACGATCAAACTAAATATATTTTAGATAAACTTGAAAGTGAGTTTGGGGCAGGTAATAAGGGTAAACGGGTAGGAAATAGTTTTAGTGTGCATATTGAACATATTGCGCCACAAACAATGAAGGATCCTTCGCTTTGGGATGGTTTTGCCGAACTTGATTCTGACGAACAACGAGAATGTATAACAAGTATTGGGAACTTAACACTTTTGGAAAAGAAACCCAATATCAAAGCTTCAAATAATTCTTTTGAGGTAAAAAAAGAATTTTATGCAGAGAGTAGTACCGAGATGCTTATGACGAATGAATTATCTAAGTACGAAAAATGGGGAGTGGAGGAAATTAAGGAGAGAGGAGAAAGATTGGCTAAAATGGCAGTAAAGATTTGGAAATTCTAAAAAGTTTATGTCAAGGTTTTTTCGTATTCAAAGAGTTAATCGCGAGCTCATGAAAATGGCTTGGAAAAATTCCAAATTTTTTCGGCTGAGTTTTATTTTGGCTTGGGTTTTTTGGCTCATGGTTTTGGTTACGCCTTTGTTGCGTCTGCTGCCAGGTGCTGAACAGGGTTTGTACATTCCACTTCATTACAATGTTTTTTTTGGGGTGGATAAATTTGGTCCATGGTATTCGGTTTTTCAGTTACCGGCCTTTGGTCTAATGGTTCTATTTTTCAATATTTACCTGTCGATCAGATTTTTTGAACAGGAACTGGTTTTGTCAAAGTTTTTTATTTTTCTGGCTTTGCTAATCCAAATAATGCTTTTGGCGGCCATGTATTTTACCGTTCTTTTAAACATGTAATTTTATATGAATTTAGAATCATTTGAAATCGTTCGTATTCTTGTCCTAACAACTTTGGCTTTTATTTTAGCCATGGCTTTGACACCTTTCTGGACGCATATTTTGTATAAATACAAACTCGGTAAAAGAATCAGAAGTGGCAGCGATACGCCAATTTTCTCCATGATGCACGCCAAAAAAGCCGGTACGCCAACCATGGGTGGAGTTTTAATTTGGGGCGTGGTGTTTGTTTTAGCCGTCGGTTTACTTTATCTTTCCCAAATATTTCCAGATTTTTGGTTGAGTAAGTTTAGCTTTTTGACGCGGTCGCAAACTCTTCTGCCACTCGGAGTTTTAATGGCTTCGGCTTTGGTTGGACTCATTGATGATTATATGAACATTCGGGGCGTTGGGCCAAAAGGTGGTGGTCTCAGTATGCGCTATCGTTTAATTATTTATACGGCCATCGCGATTATTGGCGCCCTCTGGTTCGCTCTCAAGCTCGATTGGGATTTGCTTCACGTTCCGTTCCTTGGCGATTTCAATATCGGTTGGTGGTACTTGCCATTTTTTGTGTTGGTGGTGGTGGCTACGGCCTTTTCGGTAAATGAGACTGATGGTTTAGATGGCTTGGCCGGCGGTACTTTACTAACTTCGTTTGGTGCTTTGGCCATCATTTCTTTTTCCCAAGGTAAATATGATTTAGCGGTTTTTTGCGGTGTAATAATTGGCGCACTTTTGGCTTTCTTGTGGTTCAATATTAATCCAGCCCGATTTATTATGGGCGATACCGGAGCCATGTCGCTTGGTGTAACTCTGGCTTTAGTAGCCCTGCTTACGAATTCGGCTTTATTGTTACCGGTAATCGGTTTGGTTTTTGTTATTGAGACTTTTTCGGTAATTCTTCAACTTTTTTGGCGTCGAGTTTTTCAGCACAAACTTTTTCTTTCCGCCCCCATTCACCATCACCTGGAAGCCAATGGTTGGTCTGAACCAAAAATTGTCATGCGTTTTTGGGTCATTTCGATTGTCACGTCTTCACTTGGCGTGGCTATTGCCTTACTCGACGCGCTGGCTTAACAAATATGGTTACGAGTAAAAATGCTCACGCTATTGATTATCGCCTGCTGGTTATTGTCGGAGCGCTTTTGCTTTTTGGTTTTGTAATGTTGACTTCAGCTTCCGGGCCGCTTGGTTATACCAGGCAGGGCGGTGACAGTTTTTATTATGTCAAACATCAATTATTTTTCGGTTTGGTACCGGGTCTGTTTGCCATGTATGTCATGAGCCGAATTCCTTACACTTTTTGGAAAAAGTTTTCCTGGCAAATTTTAATCGGCAGTTTAATACTGCTGGTTTTGGTTTTTATACCAGGCATTGGTTCTGACTTTGGAACCTCGCACAGTTGGCTAAATGTTTTTGGTTTATTCTCGCTTCAGCCGGCCGAAATCGTTAAACTGACTTTTTTATTTTATCTGGCGGCCTGGCTGGAAAAACGAGGCACTCACGGTGTTAAGGATTTTCAAAACGGTTTTATACCTTTCATTTCCGTGTTGGGTTTAATTGCCTTGCTGGTGGCTCTTCAGCCAGACGTTGGAACATTATTCATTATTGTTGTGACGGCCGTGAGCGTCTATTTTGCCGCCGGCGCCTCACTCGCTCACATCGGGGTTTTAATCCTTGGCGGTATCGCTTCGTTTGGTCTGCTTATCGCCGTGGCACCTTACCGAGCGGCTCGTTTAACCACCTTTCTTTATCCTGAGCTTGATCCGCAAGGTGTTGGTTACCATATCAACCAAGCTTTACTGGCCATCGGTTCGGGCGGTTTCTTTGGCCTCGGTTACGGCAACTCGCGTCAGAAATTTGAATATTTGCCCGAGGTGGCTGGTGATTCGGTTTTTGCGGTCATGGCTGAAGAAATGGGTATGGTTTTTGGGGTGCTTTTAATTCTAGGTTTTTTATTTTTCTTTCGTCGAGCTATGAAAATCGCCATGAACGCACCGGATGCTTTTGGTAAATACGTGGTTATTGGTGTAGCCGCCTGGATTACCATTCAGGCTTTCGTCAACATTGGTTCCATGGTTTGCATTATGCCCATGACCGGTGTTACGCTGCCTTTTGTCAGTTACGGCGGCACTTCGCTGGCTATTATTTTGGCAGCCGTTGGTGTGGTCTTGAACGTTTCAAGATATGGCGTGCAGCCGTTGTCGTCGAGGTGGCCTTAACACCACCTGTCATCCCGAGTCGAGAGGGATCTCGCCTCGTCACTGTAATTATAACGTGGCGAGATCCCTCTCTGGCTCGGGATGACGGATTGTGGATATTTTCAACAACCAATATTTATGACAAAAAAAATCCTCTTCTGCGGTGGTGGCACACTTGGACCGGTCACGCCGTTGCTGGCGATAATTGAAGCTTGGCGAAGAAAAGATTCTTCGGTTGAGTTGGTTTTTGTTGGCACACCACATGGGCCGGAACGCGAGCTTATGGAAAAAGAAGGCATTAGGTTTCATTGTTTGCCGGTGGCCAAACTGGTTCGCTATCCAAGTCTTGAATGGTTGTGGCTACCGCTTAGATTGCTAACCGCTTTTTATGCCGCTTGGCTTATTTTAAAAAAAGAAAAACCCAGTCTCATCATTTCGGCTGGCGGTTACACAGCGGTGCCGATAATTATTATTGGTTGGTTGAAACGAGTGCCTTCAATGATTCATCAGCAAGACGTTCGTCCGCTTTTATCAAATAAATTAACCGCCCCATTCGCCTCGGTTGTGACAGTTGCTTGGAAAAAATTGTTGGTCGATTTTCCAAAAGGTAAATTAATCGGTAATCCGGTTCGTTCGGCTTTTTTGTCGGCTAATAAAATTGCGGCCATAAAACATTTTGGTTTGAATGAAAAAAAACCAACGGTTTTAATTCTTGGCGGCGGTACCGGTTCACTCTGGTTAAATAAAAATATTTCAGAAATTACCAGCGAACTTTTGAAAAGGTCCAATGTCATCCACCTAACAGGCAAAGGGAAGATAGTCGATGTCAAAGCCACTGATGATTATCGTGCCTTTGAATTGTTGACCGATGAAATGCCACTAGCTTTCGCCGCCGCCGACCTTGTTGTCTGTCGAGCTGGCATGGCCACAATTACCGAACTCGCCGCCACCAAAAAGCCGGCGATAATTGTCCCATTACCAAATTCGCCACAGGAAGATAACGCCGTCGTGCTTGCCGGCGCAGCGGTGGTTTCGAAACAGTCAGAAACTGTTTCGACAGATTTATTAAAAGAAATTAATCGTCTTTTGGACAACGAGTCGACTCGGGTTGAATTGGGAGAAAATTTGAGTAAACTTTTAAGAACCGACGTGGCGTTTGAAATGGTGGAGGTGGCAGAAAAGTTAATGTAAATTAAAAAAACGTATAGTAGCCGGCTGTGTTCCTTGAAGCCCGGCGAAGTGGGATCGGTCACTATACGTTTTTTTTGATTGGTTATTTTTGTAAAAAATTAGTCTCCCTCCTTCGCATGCCTCATGCGGGGGAGGGCTGGGGTGGGGGAAAAAAGTGAATCCCCGCTCAGCTGCATGGCTGGCGGGGTGAAAAGGTGCGGTCGCTAGGCGGCCGCCATGGAATCCGAGCCGACAGCGAAGTCGGCGAGGAGGTCGTTGATCGTCGCGGCGGTTGCGACGGCCGCGACTTTTTCGTCACCGAATTCGGCGACGAAAGTCGCGAATAGTTTCACCATGAGTTCTCCGAGATCCTTGCGAGACATAGCTCCTCCTTTCGACCGGAAGCGGTCGATTTGGTTGTAGATTTCTGCCTCTGACAACTATTAATTTATCACATTTTGACCATTTTGTCAAGGGTATTAACTTTAGTTGAATAAAGTATTGACTTTAGTCCAATAAAGTGATAAAAAAAGGCCGCTGGAAGCAGCGGCTTTTGAGGGGCTTGGGTTTTAAATCAAGCTGATTCGGTCTCGAGTTTCCGGTGCGATGGCGGCCGTGCAGGCTCGGTCGCGGTACGGGCAGTCGAGCGGATTGGCGACGCCGATTTTGTGGAATGGGCAGACGCAGGTCGCCGGCAGGACACCGTCGGGTAGACCGGAGAAGGGTACGAGGATTAGACCAATCCTCTGCCAGACCTTTCTCTCTTTGTCATTGGTCGTTGTGGCCAGGATGTCGTGGCCGTTAGCAATGACGATAATCTGACGATGAAGTTCATCAGCTACGCCCAGGTGGCTTTGCCTGAAGCGGTAGGCCTCGGTGACAAAGACTGTCCCGAGTTCCTGCCACTCCACGCCGTTCGTGGCCACACCAAGCGGCCACAGGGCGATGCTGCCGACGAAAGTATTGTTGGCTTCTGTGTCTACCGCCACCACCAGGCGATTGTCGAAACCAGCGGCGCGGATGGCTTCGGTTTGCTGGGGCAGAAGGTGTGGTTCGTGTTGGGTGACAGAGGTGACGGTTTCTGGCCAGCCCGGAAGGCGACCGAGAGAGGAACCGCTTAGGTACACGATGTGTGGAATGATACACCTCGAAAGGATCGGTTGTAGGTTTTTGAGATAAAAAACAAACAAGACCCACTCGAAGGTAGGTCTTGTTTGGTATGAACTATTTTGAAACTAGTTAGCCAAAACGAGCCGCCCTTCGAGGGAAGTCTTTTTGGCTTGTTTGCAATTCAAAACAGATGTCATACTTTTATTTTTATAACATGGTTTGAAAAAGTAGACAAGAGCGTGGTAAGGTTTCTGTGTATGAAAGAAATAATTAGCAATGTTTGGCAGGTCGAAGGATCATTACCTGGTCCTCAGCTTGTTGTTCTTGGTGGCATCCATGGCGATGAACTTACCGGCATCGAAGTCGTAAAAATTTTGCGCGATAAATTTTTGTCTGGTGAGTTGGTTTTGAAGAAGGGAACTTTGACTCTGGCTTTGGGGAACGAGGCCGCTATAAAGTCTGGCGTTCGAGGAACCGACGGTCGTAATTTGAATCGCCTTTTTTCCAAAAAACTTTTAGCCGAGCCAGCCGAAGATTTTTATGAATCAAAGCGAGCTCAGACCTTGGCACCGTTTTTGAATTCGGCCGATATCTTGCTCGACTTGCACGCCACTTATTGTCCGTCAAAATCTTTTTTGGCTTGTGCTGCCTCGTCTCGCCACGAAAAAGTTTTTCGTTGGTTTGATACTGACCTTGTCCTGACCGATCCAAACTACGTGACCGGTGGCGAGGCGGTGACGACCGATGAATTGGTTGACGGCCATGGGGGAATTGGTATTTGCTTTGAAGCTGGTTGGCAAAAAGATTTAAGTTTGATTCCGACAACTTTAAAAAGTGTTTTGTCAGTTTTAGTCGATCAAGAAATGATTGAGTTATCAGAATCAGTTGAGCCGCCGAAAAATGATTATAAGATTTTTGAGGTGGTGAGAAAGGTTATTCTAACCGAAGTCGGATTTCGTTATTCTGACTCGGTCAGTTTGGCCTCTTTTGCCGAAGTTAAAAAAGATCAAGTTCTTGGTTATCATGGTGAAACACCAGAGCTGGCCGAAGCTGATGGAGTTTTGGTTTTTCAAAAAGCCGAAGCTCAATGGCAACTTGGTCACCCGGTTTTCTTTTTCGCCAAACGAATTCGCTAATTAAAAAACACCTCGAAAAAATTTCGGGGTGTTTTTTGATTTTAATTAAACCTCTTCTTCGTCGGTTCCGAGTCCTTCGCCGAGGGTTTCCTCACCTTCAAGGGCACCGCCTTCGAGTTCCAGACAACCGGCACAAACGCCGTCGTCGTTAATGTCGAGAGCTTCGCCACCGCACATGGTACATGTTCCAATTTCCATAGTTGGATAAATTAATTTTTATTACTTAGCAAATTATAGTGAACTGAAAAAATGCGTCAACTTTGTTGTGGATAAAAAAGCTGAAGGAGCATAGGAGGTTGAGGGGGCGGAAGAGGCTGAGGGGTTTTTAATGATTGTTGGAGTTGACATCTAGTTAGTGTTTGGTTGGGTTTTGAAAAATGAAAATAAAAAAGCCGGCTTTCATTTTTTTTCGAAAGCCGGATTCGAGTTTCCCGGAGATCTTTATTTGCTCAGAACCAGCAGATAGAACATACCGAGCGGTTCGGTAAAGATTTCTATTCCATGCTGGGGGAATTTGCTGGCCAAGGCAATCCTCCTGAGTTCGGTCAATGTCCGGTAGATCATCGACCAACAAAATACTATTTTGACAAACGGTTTTTCTGTGTTGGGGGCAATGTTGCCTGTTATCAATTTTCCTCCTTCAACCAACAAACCGTTTATTGCATTGATGAGGGCGATCGTGTCCTTGTCTGTAAGATAGTCGGTGAGGCCGACCGCCTCAACTGTATCTGGTTGAAAATCTTTGACCAAATCGGCGATCTTCATGGCGTCTCCACGAATGGCGACCACCATATCCGCAATGCCAAGAGAAGTGGCCAAAGCCATGGCTTTTGCGAGAGCCCTTGGACTTTTGTCGACCAGAATTACTGTAGACTGCCCGCCTATTTTTTTTCGTTCAGCTACCGCCTCGAGGGAAGCTCTGGATGATCCGCAAGCGATTACCAGAAGTTTCCAGGTTTTTTCAAGAGGAATTCGTCGGCCTTCCTTTCCTATCAGCCATTTGACGATTTTTAGGCGGTTTCTCGCTCCCTGGCAATGACGAATTTCGAAGAGAAATCTCATAACCGTCTCTACTATAAATTTTCGCCAACTTTTTAACGACGGTATTTTTAATTCTGGCAGCGGTTTTCTTTCGTAATCGTAAATAATATCCAGGGCTCTGGAAGTTTTGGCTTTTTTTGCCACTTCGCTTACTGCCGGAAGATTCTTGGCGACTGTTCGCCATATTATTTTCACCAATCCGGTTTTTTGGATTACCATCATTGCCAAAGTGGCTACCCACAAGATTGGTAGTTTTGGATACTGCCAAAATTTGTCGTTTTCCATGTCCTTGTCGATTCTTGTCACTGGTGATGCGTTCATGTTTTTTCCGGTTGCGTGTTTTGCGTAGTTTGGGTTGCGGTCACAATGAAAAGAGCGAGGGTAAAAGTTAGCATATTTTCCAAAAAAGTCAAGGGAACTAGGTCTCTAAAACAGAAAGAAATCAGAAAGGTCAGTATTTTCCAGTCAAGAGATGAGCCCCAAATCGTCGTTATTTTCTGAAGGATTTAAAGAGGCTTAATTTAGCTTCTTGCATGTCTTTAGCACACTC
>JAGVPA010000065.1 GCA_020052445.1 bacterium | reverse complement strand
GAAAGAGCATCCCGAGTGGCTCGAAGCCATTGACGAAGATAGTTCCGTTCCCTTAGTCAGAATACCTCTTCTTGGAGGCTGAGTCCTTTATATGACGGGTGTTTTAAAACCAAATTCGTAGATTCGTAAATTCGTAATCGATTCGCTATTCGCCCCCCCCACTCAAACTATGTCCCAAATCAACAAACTCCTCACCGATTTCCTCGAATACCTCGAGGTGGAACGTGGCCGTTCGGAACGAACGATTCGCAATTATGATTTTTATTTGCGACGTTTTATTAAATGGGCAAAAAATCCGCTGCCGTCGGCGATTGATAATAATTTGATCAGAAAATTTCGGCTCTGGCTCAATCGCTCGGTGCCGGGACGTCTCGAACAAACGATCAAAAAAAATACGCAAAATTATCATCTCATCGCTCTACGAACTTTTCTAAAATACTTGGCTCGCCGTGACGTTAAATCAATGTCACCGGATAAAATCGAACTTTCAAAAGCCCCATCACGCATCGTTTCTTTTCTTGAGGCCGACGAACTCGAACGAATTTTGCAGATGCCGCTCAAAGGTGGCGAAGATCTTATTGCCCTGCGCGACAAAGCGATTCTGGAAACATTATTTTCCACCGGTCTCCGAGTTTCCGAACTCGCCAATTTAAAAATTGATCAAATAAATCTCAAACGCGACGAATTTACGGTTCGCGGCAAAGGCGAAAAAGTCCGCATAGTTTTTCTTTCTGATTCAGCCAAAGAGGCCCTAAAAAAATATCTAAACAAACGCCACGATACCTCGCCATACTTTTTCATCTGCCACGACCGCGCCAAAAGCGGCCGCGAAAATTCCGGTCCGCTCACCTCACGCTCCATCGAACGTTTAGTTGAACGCTACGCTCACGAAGCCGGCATCACCAAACGAATCACTCCCCACACATTGCGCCACACTTTTGCCACCGACCTACTCATGAACGGCGCCGACATTCGCTCGGTCCAATCACTCCTCGGTCACGCTTCAATTATCACCACGCAGGTTTACACCCACATCACAAATCAGCAATTGAAAGATGTGCATAAAAAGTTTCACGATAAAAAGAAATAAAAAAATACGTAGGGAACAAAATTTTTTGTTCCCTACGTATTTTTTTTATTTTGATAAACGACTCGATTTTTTTACTGTCTTTAATGGACGATATGGTTTACTTTGACTCCAGAGAAGTTTGAAATGATCAAGATACCCGCGAGCTGTGGCTTTATTATAAATTTGTATGACCGTTGGTTCCTCGGCATAAATTTCGATACTGATCATTTCAGGCGTGATTCGAGTATAAGTTGGCGAGGTAAGACCAGAGGTTAGAGTTCGCAACAAATTACCGGATTCCTTGGCAAATTTTTCTTTAAATTCTTTGGAAAAATTTTCCGGCGCAATTAAATGTTTTTTAACACGAGCTCGTTTAAGAAGAGCTACATAATCACTATATTGATCCCCTATTGCTCGATAAAAATCCGAATCTTTTGCTCCGCCAATAATACGCATGAGATGATCAGTTTTGGCGGCTGATTCAACAACGTCTTGTAAGTTGTCAAAAAAAGCCTTTGCTCCATAAAGCACCCTGGCCTCAACAGCATCGCCAGATTTTACTTGTCGAGCAAGTAATTCCAGCACAAGATTTTTAACCACATCACGTTTACGATCAAGAATAGTCTGAAGATTCCGTGGCGAGGCGGCTTGAAAATGTTGGCGGCCACGTATTACAAGCACGGAAACCAATCCAGTTTCCTTAAGCTGCTCAAGAGCCTGATAAACAAGCTGGCGATGTAATTTTGTATCACGAACAATCGGACCAGCAGTTACTTGACCAATCGTCAACAATGAAAGATAAACTGCTGATTCGTTTTTTGACAGACCAACTTCTTGCAAGTCTTTTTGTAAGTCCATATAACAATATTATACCGTATTTTTTTATTGTCGTCAAATATGCTTGACAATATTTTTTTATTATGATAAAGTATTGCGTTCGCTGGCAACTTCTCCAGCGACCTAGGGAGAAAGTCATGTTCGAAGACAGAGTCCGTTACTCTATCAAATGCGGCCAGTTTAGTTTCGCACCACCCTCATCGCCCGAGAGAGCCCTGTCCGAGCTTCGTGATATCCGGTTGAGATGTACACGTATCGAAAAACTGGAACGTATCGATGATCGGAATATGGTGGAAATTGTTGTTTTTTCCACCGATCTGATGTCTAGCCAACTGGATCCTGTTGATCTTTCGATGCTTCTCATTCCAGTTTCCCACAATCGTGGCAAGGTTTACTCCATCACCGCGGTTGATCCCGAGATCGCCAAAACCGAATAGTCTCACGCACTCACACGGAACAAGAGCAAGTCGCCCGACCTGCCGTTCCGATTCGTTGGGTGCGCTTTTTTACAAAATAAAAAAGCCAGCCCAAGCTGACTCTGTGAAGTCCCGGTAAAGTACTACTGGGACTTTTTGCCGCGAAAAAGTGCGGTGACGACGACGTAACTGACCAGTGTCGTCAAGAAGACGCTGGTGATTACCCCCGACAAGAAATCCCTTCTCCTTTCCCTGAAAAACATGGAACCTCCTAAGATTCTACGAAGGCCTCCTGACAAGAAATTTGGTGGCTTTGACAGGGTGAGTCAGAGCCCAAAATCCGAGGTAGATAATAACTAGCCCACCGAAGAAATCAACCGAATCAGGCAGTATGACTCTGAACCTTGAATTGCCACGAGGATCTCCTTGATCCATCTCAGCCTCCCTTCTCTACTTGTGTGACAAATTAGGATACCTCAGAAATTAAAAAAGTCAAGGCTGTTGCCTCGACTTTTGTTTTACCAAATCATTCTCCCTCTCGGCGGGAGAGGGTAAGGGGTGAGGGGTTTACAACAACCAAACTCCAACAAAATATCCAACCACCAACCCAACTGCCAAAATTGGAATGGCGGGAATTCCTCCCTTAACTCGTTTAGCAAATAAAATGTTCAATCCACTACCGACCACCGCACCAACAAAAGAAATCAGCGCTACTTGCCAACCAACTTGAGCCGAGACGGCTGACAAAAATAAAAGCGGAATAAACAAATCGCCGGCACCCATCATCGAAACAATTGTATCTGGAGTTGGTACTTGCCACCACGAAGCTGCTTTTTTTGGCATTAAGATTAAAAGCGGCATGCCGATTTTGGCCGCACCTTGAGCTACTTTCGGAATAGCTTTGGTCCAAAAAACTCCAACCAAATCGTACAAAGAAAAAAGGCCGAGAAGAATTAATAAAAAATTAACGCTATAAGTTCCAACAAACGAAACAGCCGCCGCAAAGACGCCTAAAATTACTAATAAATTATTTGAAACAAAAGACCGATAAGCTCGTTCGATATAAACAAAAAGGGCGGCGACGGTTAAAGCGACCAAAGGTTCAACAAAAACCGATAGAGTGTTGTAAATTATTATGCCGAACAAAACTGCAACCACCGGTGCCAAAGCCTGGCTGCGTCGTAGGCGATAAAACAAAACCAAAACGATAATCACCGACAATAAAATACCCAAAGCGTCGTAGGGCGATGGTTCGCCAGCCAAACGAGCGACCACCAAACTTGATTTTGGCAACGGAAGATAAAAGAAAAAAATTCCAATTAACCAAACGACAAAACAAGTAATTTCCAAAAAAATTATACCGCGCAAAGATTTCTTAATTGGTAAAATTTGATTTTTCTCTTCCATACGGTTAAAGTATATCCTGTCTACGACAAGAAATAAAATCGGGCATTAAAAATGCCCCCATAGTTCAAAGGATAGAACAGGGCTCTTCTAAGGCCTTGATGGGGGTTCGATTCCCTCTGGGGGTACCAGTATTAAACTTGGCTTAACGTAAGATGCACAAATATTAAATAACTTTTTTTTATTATGCCAAACGCAAGAGACATGATGCAGTATTTTGATAAAGGAAAAGAAGCTCTCTTAGATATAAAAACGGGAAGGCCGCCAACTATAGCCGAGATCAAAGAACGTTTAGAAATTTATCTTATTTCTGTCCAAAGCCTATCTGACGAAAAAAGTACAGGATTTACTATAACACCGGTCGAGGCTTTAATCGAACTAAATGATCTTCAAAGTATTGCCAACGGTCACACACCGGCCGGAGTTTCTCCATCAAGAACTTATTCGGGCTACAGACCAGAGGATTTTACCAATGCGGCTGATATTTTAAGACGAGAAATAGAAAAAGGCTATGAAACCTGGGTGGAAGAAACAAAAAAAATTAGGCAATCCCGACCCGGTCCGACTGAAGATGAACTGAGGAGATTAATTGAATTTTACAAAAACGAACGAAAACTTTACGAAGAAGGCAAAGACAGAAGAACGGGATTTGATGAATATGGAGCCGGAAGAGATCTGATTTTATTTGCTTTTGGCAAAAAAAGCCTGGCAGGGACACCGGTCAAAGTAGCCCGCCATTTCGAAACGTTTCTGCCTGAAGATTTTCAAAAAATAGTTGTAGGAATTTACATGTACTCTCCGGAAGAAAAATAAATTCCCAAATAATTATCTAAATAAACAGCTGAATTTCATTTATTAAAAACCGTTCGAAATTGTTTCGAACGGTTTTTTGATTTTTTATTCTCTGACAGCTAAAGCTATTTTTTCTCTGACAACTCTTTGCCTTAAAAGTTTTATTTCTTCTTGCAGTCTTGTTCGGCGACTTATGTTCCAAAGCTGCCAAACTGGCAAAGAAGCCAGTTCCAATTCCTTCATTTTTAAATCATTTTTATAATCAGGAAGTTGTTCAATGGCCGAATCCGGCAAAACCTCGCCTTCTTTTGCTTTCAATTTATCCTCTGCCTCCTGAATTTGTGTATCAAAAGATTTTTTGGCAGCAAAATTAAAAAAAGGCAATTTCTTTCGGCGAGCTCGCAAATTATCCAAACGACTAGTCAAAGTTTCAACCGTTTCCTCATGACGAGCAAAGGCTGTTTGTTCGTGTCTTCTTATGCTCTCATTCACTCTGTCTCTAACGGCTGCCGCCCGTTCCGATTCTCGTTCGGCTTGGCTTTTGAAACCAGTCACTTCGCCAAACATTCCCATACCGCCACTTTTTCTAACAGCCTGAGCCACTCGTACTTTTTCTAAATCACGAGTTCCGACGGAAATACTTGCTTCTTTTAACGCCGCCTCAAGCGCCAACTGCCGATCGATTTCTTCAACGTCTTTAGCAGCAGATTGCACATCGAAAATTGCTCTTCCGACTTCATCGTCTGTTTTTTCTGCTCTTTTAAGACTCTTTTTATCTTCCACACGAGGCGCTCGAAAATCCCTGCCTTCGGATCCTGATCCAACTTCTGGTGAACTCATAAAAATTAAGCTAAGATATTAATACAAATAGGATACCAGAAAAATATTTTTTATGAAACAGCCTTGGTTTTGGACAACAATTATTATCGTCGGAATAATCGGTCTTTTTATTATTTTTCGAATTTTTGCACCAAAACCGCCCTTCGACTCGGCTCAGGACCTTCGGGTGGTTGAAGAGGAAGCAGGGGCTGGAGGGGCTTCTTTGGAGTCGGAAACCGATGATAATTCTCTGCCCGAAGGTTGGCAGAAAGTTGATGGTGGAGATTTTACGATTAATGTGCCGCAGACTTGGTTGGTTATCAAAGACACGAAAAATCAATTAAACGTCGACAATTTTTCTTTCAGATATTTTCTCGCCAGCGGCAAAACCAGTGAGGTCTACGGCGACCCCAGCGTCGTTCAGATTAACATCTCCGATTTACAGAAAAACAACAAAACTCTCACCGACGTGATAAATACTTTTGGCAAAAACGAAAAAGAAGCCGAAGTCCTCGTAGACTTCATGCAAAAAAATGCCAACCCGCCTTATAACGAGTTGACCAAAGAAGACATAAAAATTTCTCAGAGCGACGTAACTCTAAACAACGAAACCGTGGCCAAAAAAATTGTTTTTCAGTGTTTAAAAACCTGCTACCTCGAAGGTCCAGCCAAAACCATCGTTCAATATTTCATCGAGACACCGGATAATTTTTTTGAGCTGACGGCTGACACACCGACTGGAGAGAAGACTGAGGTTTTGCTTTTGGTGGCTGAGCAGGTGGTTAAGACATTTGAAATGAAGTAAAAAGAAAAGCCGCCCAACGAAGTGGGTGGCTTTGACGAACGGCGAGAGACCTTAATCTGAAGCGATACCTTCCGACAGGAACCGAGCGAGTTTCAACCAGTTTTTTGACCCATCTAAATTCTCGAAATATCGCGCCTCGTAAAGGCCGATATTTCTGCGAGCCGACTCGTTCTTCTTTTGCGTCCATTCAAAGTCCGCAACGCTCCCGTGATCAAAACTCTGGCACAGTGTGACCATCTGATCTTGATGATGGTCAGTATCGGTAAGAATACCAATCCACTGTACTCCAATATTCTTGGCAATAATGGCAACGATCAGGCCAATCGGGATCTCAGGGGTGAAATACCGATCGTGTTTACGCGTATACCACACACTGTTCATCTGGACTCCCTCGTGTCCATCGCTTCCAACACTTCTTTCACGACGCACCAACATGTCTGGTGCGGGCATCCACAAATCTGTAAGAACCATATCCGGTCGATCATGGTAATCCAAGTATCTGACACCTTCTTCTGCGTCACCAATAACAACAACTTCATGACCCGCCTCGACAAGGGTGGTAGCAGACTGACGGTTGATTTCCAAGTCATCGATAACGATGATTTTCACGATAGACTCCTTTTTTGATCCGGGCCTGTTGTATCGCAGACAAGCACCCATACTCATCTCGACAAACCACTATACCACAAAACCCTCTTGTTGTCAACCCTAAAAGGTGATATAATATAATTATGTTAAATTCTTCAATAAAATCCGCCCTTTTATCACTGGGCCTGTCCGAACATGACAGTACTGTGTATTTAGAGCTCGCTCGACTTGGGGCGACAACCAGCGGTCCACTTATCACCAAAACCCAACTTCACAGAAATGTCGTCTACACCTCACTCGAGCATCTTGTAGATCTAAAATATGTTTTAGAAACTCAGGAAAGAGGCAAAAAACGGTTTGTGGTTGCCGATCCAAGTATCATAACTCGTGATTTTGAAGAAAAATTAACTGTGGCCAACGAAATTTCAAAAGAAATTTCCACGATTGCCAAGCTTGAATCACAGGAAATCTCCATTCACCAAGGAAACGAAGAATATCTCACTCTCCTCACCGGACTTATTCGAATGTTACCAAAAGACGGAACCAAATACGTACTTGGAACCGGCGGTGAAGATTTTATGGACATCACCATGCGCCCGGTTTGGAAAAAATATCATCAAGTCGCCAGACATCAAGGAATAAAAATAAAAATGATCGCTTACGAATCTCAACGTCAAGCTATCGCCAACGATGTGGAAAAAGAAGGTATTTATGAGGTTCGTTACCTACCAGACGAAATCGAAAACCCGGCTGGCACTCATATTTATCCCGAAGCTGGTGTAATTTTAAACATTATTTACTCAACACCAGACCAACCCGTGACAGCTATTCGCATCAAAAACAGAAACCTCGTCTCTGGACAATTAAATCTCTTCAACAATCTTTGGAAAATAGCCGAAAAATAAACACAAAAAAAGAACGGAAAAAATTTTCGTTCTTTTTTTGTTTCTTCCACTTTAGACAAAAATAGTATAAACTTTAAAAGTTATGCTACTCGCCGAACTTTATAAATTATCACAACTTGGAGCCGAAAAACCTCTTTCTTTTTGGTTGCCAGAATATAATAGAATTAGAACAACGGCGGCCACTCAATTACAAAAAATTTTCTCGCAACTACACGAAACGAAAGCTAAACAAAAAATAAAAAAACTTATTGATCTTCTGTCTCAGGAAAACCCCAATGAATTTGAACTAACCGAATCGTTAATGGCTCTGGTAGAAATTGTCGAAAAAGAAAAACCTTCAGCCAAATTGTCTAATCTCGAAAAAAAGTTTATTCAAACCACCAAAGATTTTTCTAAATTAGCAAAATTAAAAAAAGTTTTTGCTGAAAAAAACGAAAAGCTTATTAACAGCCTCTCAAAAGAACAACGTGACCAATACGATCTTCGTCTTTTACAGAACGAGGGCATGATGTACTGCCTAGAATACTATCTTGTACTTTACAAAGCTCTTACCGAAACACCTGATCCAAAAAACAAGAAAAAAATCTTCGAAAACCAAGAAATAAACATCGATTCGGCCGACTTGCCAGGTCTTTGGGTCGATTTTAACGGTTTGGAGGTCTTGGAAAAAATCATTTATCCGATTCTTGACGACGAACTAAAAGAAAAACTGGCCGTGGCTTATTTTGAGGCTCGAAATAAAATTTTAAAAATCAAAACCGGTGAAACTTTCACTTATCAAGATTGTTCTTTAGAGGAAGCTATCGAAAATTTAAAAAAACTGATTATTATTTTCTTCGAGGCTTTTCGGACAAAAGGTATCGAAAAACTCAGCAGTCGTTTGCTTACGCCATACGGCAAGCAACCGCGAATTTCTGATATTAAATTATAAGTGTGTCGGACCTTGAAAAACTTGAAATTAAAGAAAGAGAAAAAGAGTCGGAACCAAAAGAGGCTCTGACCCAGTCTTTAAATTTGGAAAAAATTGATGAAGGAATTATCTGCGACGAACTTATTCGACCAACCACTGAGGAAGAAACCGGCGAATACTCTGAGTTAATCAAAGAAAAAAAAGAAGGATTGAACACAGCCCGGGAAAGTTATGTTAAAAAATATACAACCTTGGTTTTAGCTAGAGAAAACAAAGCTTATGCTGAAGAACTTTTTACTTTAACTGAAGCCTTAAAAAAAAGCCGAGCTGAATATCTCGAAGCCAAAAAAACCTACGCCGAAATTCTTGTAGCCGCTAAAAAAAGTGAACTTGTCCGTCTGAAAAAATCTCCGGAAGAGATTCAATCGGCTCTAGCTGAATTTTTATGTCAAAATATTTTTCAAGAACTGGTCATTGCCGAAGAAAAAATTCTACAAGAAAAACAAGCAGCTGAATATCCACCAAAAGAAAAAGGCGTGTTAAGAAAACTTTACGATCGTTGGGATAGTTTGAGCACAGTTAAAAAAGTTCTCATAACCAGTATATTAACTACCGGTATTGCTTTAACCAATTCGGCCCTAGCTCACCCCCAGGCCGGTCTTGAAGCGGCTGGATTTCTTTTATTTTTTAGCAAAACCGTCGTTGTAAACCTTGGGCAAGAACTAACTTCGGGTTTATTCGGTCTAGGTGTTGAAAAAATTCTAACTAAAAAAATAGAAAAAAGTTTGAAAGAAGAAACAGAACAATTAGAGGCTAATATTTCTTTGGAAAATCTAGAGAAGCTTTCAGAAAAATATCATGCTTTATTAGAAAAAAAAGCCCAACGCGGCCAAATGGCTTTTTTAGCTTCAGCTGTCACCATGGTGGCAACCGGTCGAGCTTTTAGTTTTGGCTTGAATATTCTGAGCGAGCAAACTTTATTTAAAAACGTAGCCGCCGCCCTTGCTCCTTCGTTCGAATCAGCCACGGATATCATAGAAAAAACAACGGAATTCGAAGGTGTAACCAAACGAGCCTCTAGTTTATTAAAAAAAGTATTTAATATTTTTAAAGGAACCCACATCGACGATCTCGATAATAATTAAATCTATGTCTAATTCTAATATTTCACTCTACAAAAATGTCCTCACTGAATTTGGTTTAGATAAACTGTCACCAGAAGATCAAGAAATCGCTCTCAAACAACTGGGCGATGTGATCTTCCAAAAAGTTTCTCTTAAGGTGGTGGAGTTACTTCCACCAACCGACTTGGATGAATTTAATAAAATCTTGCAAGTGTCAGAAGAATCCGAAGCGGCACTGGAATTTTTAAAAACCAAAATTCCAAATTTCGCCACCGTAGTCGATGAGGTTATTGTCGAATTCAAACAAGAGATGTCCGAATTGGCACAGGTAGCCAAAACGCAAGCACAAATTTAATTTAAAAAAGAAACCAAAAAAAGAACGGAAAAAATTTCCGTTCTTTTCTGACCCCGTCACGTTAAAGACAAAGGTTGGGAAACAAGATACCAAAGAGTCACACCAGCCCCGACCAAAACCTACTGCCTCAGAGACACATTAGTCTTTAACGTGATGGGGCGATCAACGGGGATCGAACCCGTGTAGCCGGGACCACAACCCGGTGCTCTACCATTGAGCTATGACCGCCATTTTTTTAGGTTGATTCAAAGTGTTCAAATGTTCAAATTGTTCACCTTGGTTTTGTTGTACAATTATCTGGGTTTAGGAGTTCAAATTGTTCGCTTTGGGTTGAAATTTTATATAAATAAATTAAGCCTCTATAAACAGATGGTCAAACCAACTCCAATAATGAACACTTGAACAATTGAACAATTGAACAGTTTGAACAAAACACACAACCAACACCGCTTAGAATACTCAAAAAAACTGCCCTCGTCAATACCCAGTCTTGTACAATGCAAGATGAGCCCCAAATGGGTTCCTGATTCCAATGCAAAATGAGCCTCAAATGCAAGGTAAGTTTTGGCTGGAAAACAGGTGGT
>JAGVPA010000078.1 GCA_020052445.1 bacterium | reverse complement strand
TTCCCCCACCCCAACCCTCCCCCGTATGCGGCATACAGGAGAGGGAGAATTATTTTTGAGTTATTTTTACCGGACAAGCTTAACAAATCGACACGATTTTTCAAGGTTCAAAAAAACGATCCTGACAGATCGGTTTTTATTTCCAAAAAAACTCATTCTCCCTCTCCGGCGGGAGAGGGTTGGGGTGAGGGGGTTATTCGTACCGCAACGCCTCAATCGGATCAAGACGAGCAGCGTGGCGGGCCGGATAGATGCCGAACAATATACCAACCACCGTGGAAACCAGAAAGCCTAGGATTACGCCATTCAATGGAATGTTCGGATCCCAGCCATCAACAAAATAGCCAATCAGCCAAGCCGAACCTAGTGAAGTGGTAATGCCAAAAAATATGCCCAACAAGCCACCTAGCGAAGTGAGCATGATTGCCTCGGTTAAAAATTGGTTTAGAATTTCTTTATAAGTGGCGCCAACCGCTTTTCGCAAACCGATTTCTTTTGTTCGTTCAGTCACTGAAACCAACATGATATTCATAATACCGATGCCACCAACCAAAAGAGAGATGGCCGCAATCGAAGCCAACAAAATTGAAAGGACGTTTCCGACAGTTCCGACAATGGCCACGGCGTCACTCTGTGTCGAAACTAAAAAGTCATCTTTATTTTTATCACCATTCGGATTATCCAGTTTGTGAGTTTCGCGCAGAGTATACTGGGCTTCCTCCTTGGCAATTTCTGTATCGACACTGGCTCGAGCAACAATATAAGAAACGTAATCAACTCCAACAATATCTCGCTGAGCCGTGGTAACTGGGATCGAAACTCGTTCATCAAGATTTTGAAAAAACTGCGAACCTAATTCGCCAAAAACCCCAACCACCCGAAAAGACATTTTTTTAATTTTAATTTCTCGGCCCAGCGGATCCTGATCACCAAACAAACTCTCAGCAATACTTTTTCCAAGCACGGCCACTCGGGCATAAGAATCAATATCACTCTGATCAAAAAAACGTCCAGTTGCAACTTCCTGAGAAAAAATTATTGGATATTTTTCATCCACCCCATAGATTTGAGCAAACTTACTTTCTTCGGCGTATGAAACCGTTGTCGAGGTGGCCAATACTGGTGAAACCGCCAAAAAATAATCCGTTTTTTCCATGGCTTTTACGTCATCCAAGGTCAAAGTTTGCTCGACATAAGGACTTGGCGGACCGGATTCAGCGCTACTGCCAGACGACGGCTCGACAAAAATTAAATCCGAACCCAAATCGGCCACCTGATTTAAAATATAACCCTCGGCACTCTGGCCGATTGATAACATTAAAATAACTGAGGCAATGCCGATGACCACCCCAAGAATCGTTAAAAGCGATCGCGATTTATTGCGGCGAAGAGATTCGGAAGCGGTGGAAAAAAGGTCGGGAAAACGCATAGCGTTGAAATTATTGAATTATTGAATTTCTGAATTATTTAATTAAGGAGTTTTATTTCTTAAACTATCGAAAAAAATCCTCCATAATTTTTAAATTCAATAATTAAATAATTCAATAATTTTATTTTCGATACTCACCGGTTCTTTTTTGATGATCTCGATTATCACTAATAACCACACCATCACGAATCTTAATGATTCGATCGGCATTTTCAGCCGCCTCGAGTTCGTGGGTGACCATAACTATGGTGTGCCCTTCCTTATTCAGATCGTGAAAAATTTTTAAAACCGCCTCGCCCGACTTGGTATCCAAATTTCCTGTTGGTTCATCGGCAAAAATTACCGCTGGCTCGTTAACAATGGCCCGAGCAATGGCCACCCGCTGACGTTCACCGCCGGAAAGTTGGTTTGATAAATGTTCCAAGCGATGACCAAGACCAACTGCGGTCAAAGCTGCAGTAGCCTTTTTAATCCTCTCTTTTTTTGGTATCTCGCTATAAACCAAAGGCAACATGACATTTTCCAAAACCGATGACTTGGCCAATAAATTAAAAAACTGAAAAACAAAACCCACGTCCTTTCGCCGACGCAAGGCTAAAGCATCTTTCTCCAGACGAGAAACATCCTCACCATTGAAACGATATTCACCGTCAGTCAAATGATCCAAAAAACCCAAAATATGCATGAGAGTAGATTTCCCCGAACCGGATGGACCCATTAAAGAAACAAACTCACTGGCTTCAATATTCAAAGTAACGCCGGAAAGAGCCGGTGTTACCACGCCATCATTTTCATAATTTTTTCCAACGTTTTTGAGTTCGATTAGTGACATACCAAAACCCTGTCATTCTGAGCCCTCGCGAAGAATCTCGCCTCGTGATTTTAATTTAAAGTCACGCGGCGAGATCCCTCTTTGGCTCGGGATGACAGGAAAAAAATTAGCTCCGAATACTAACGATAATCGTTTCGTTCTCTGACAGACCAGAGAGAATTTCCATCATTCCTTCATCGCCACGAGTGCCGACGGTTACGGTTTGTTCTTTATAACTATCGCCCGATGGCAATCTAACGTACTTAGTTCCATCAGTGTGTTCCAAAATCGCTCGTTGCGGAATCATTAAGGTGCTATCAATTCTGGCGGTCAGAATAGTTAAATCAGTCGTCATGCCGGGTTTTAATTCTGAAGTGACGTCTTGAGTCATAATTTCCGAATCAAGATAAACGGTAACTTTGTAATAAATCACGTCGTCAATATTTTTTTCGGCCGGATCGATTTTTATAACTTGGTCAACGAATTTTTTGTCATCGCCAAAAGCATCAAAAGTAATATCAACCGAATCGTTTAAGGAAATTTTGGAAATATCGGCTTCAGAAATATCAGATACAATTTGGAAACGATTGGTGGTGGTTTGAACTGTTACCACCGCGGCCAAAGCCGAAGCTTGCTCACCTTCTTTAACTTCCACCGCCGTCACCTTACCATCAATCGGTGAATAAATTTCTGCATTAGAAACCGCGACTCCAACCTGTGCAAGCTTAGCCTGAGCCTGAGCCACCGTTGCCTCAAAAGCCGCCAAATCAATGGCTCGCGGGGTGGCTTTGACTTGAGCCAAATTAGCTTCGGCTTCGGATAAAGTTGCCTGACGAATAAGTAGAGTTGTCTCGGCCGAAGAAATCGAAGAAGCGGCGCTGGCTTCAGCACTGGCCAAAATCTTTTCGTATTTGGTCACCAAATTTTCTGCAGAATCAAGACTTGAGGCATTAGAAATTTTTAATTGGCTGACGGCTTGCAATTGAGTATTCAAAGCCTCCTCGTCAGTTTGAACGCTGTTTCTGGCCGTATCAATCGAAGTTTTTAAAACTGATAAATCGGCAGAAGAAAAATCGGCCGTATCAATATTAGTACCATCAAGAGCGCGACGAGTGTACAAAAGAGTGTCGGCAGTTTCCGATAAGGCTGATTGAACCGCTTCAGTAGCCGTTTCAATAGCTGAGACTTCGGAATCAAGAGTTAAAGCAAAAACCAAATCCTCAGAACTGTTGCGATAAATTTTAGCTTGGCGATAAGAATTTTGGGCGCTGGTTAATGGCTGCGAGTCGTTAGCGGCCAAAACATTTTCAAAATCATCGTTGGCCATGGTGTTATCGATACCCAAAACCTCATCAGCGTCAGACAAAGCACTGCGGACAACAATCGTATTGTTTTTCAAAACCTGAACCAAGTCCTCATAGGACTCAGACAAATTTTCATCATTATCAATTTCCACATTTTCCAAATCTTCCTTGGAATTATCAAGATTGGTTTGAGCTTCGGCTACACTGGCCTCAGAGGTTGCCGTAACTGAAACCAAAGAAGCGCTGGCAGCGTCCAAAGACGCCTGAGCCGAAGCAACTTGAGCCTCGGCCACTTTTACCACTTCATCCGTCGATCCGGCTTCTTTTTGTTCCAAATTAGCCCGAGCAATCTCGACGGCTTGAGCGGCGGCCGCTCGTTCGGCTTGAAGACCAGCCACGTCGAGCGAAACCAGCAAATCTCCAGCTTTCACTTCATCACCAACTTCAACCAAAACCGAGCCGACAATGCCACTGGTACCAAAAGCCAAATCCACTTTATCAAGCGATTCCAAAACCCCGGTTGCATCAACCGTCTGAGTTAGAGTTCCCCGCTTGACCGTGGCCGTAATCATGGAGGCATCGGCCGGCTTTTTAAACAAAAAATAACCACCGATTATCAGGATCAGAAAAACGACTATTCCACCAATTATGACAGGTTTTTTGAGTTTCATATCGGAAGGAATTGTAACATTTGTTGAAGATTTTTGGAAGGCTGGGGTTTTTGTTAACGCTTTGGTTTTTTAAAGGTTTTCTGTTAAAGTTGAGTTAAGAAAAAAATAAATTATATGATAAAAAAAATACCTTGGAAATCAAAAGGCAAAACAATTTCTCAATTAATCAAAGAACTACAAACCTTTGAAAACCAATCTTTGGAAGTTAGAATTTCTTTGGATGGCGGAAAAACTCACCACGCCGTCAGTCTTGTCGAAAAACTCGAAGGAAAATTTGCCGGAATAGTTAATTGTGAGTAAAGTTTTTTTAATTTTGAAACTTCCTTATGGCAAGAAACGTATCAATTATCATCCTCTACAATCAAGATAAAAAGATCTTGTTACAACACCGTGCCGAAGATGCAAAAAGATTACCTGGTTATTGGGGATTTTTTGGTGGTGGGATTGAAGCAAGTGAAACTCCAGAGCAAGCAGTGAAACGAGAGACACTCGAAGAATTGAATTACTCGCTCAAAAATCCAAAACTGTTAATGAAACAAAATTTTTCTTGGCAAAATGAAAATAACGAAAAATATGTTTTTATAGAAGAATATGATCCGAGTAAAAAGCTTACTTTAGGCGAGGGGCAAAATTTTGGTTGGTTTCATCTTTCTGAAATAGACAGTTTAAAAATCGTTGATCACGACATGGAGGTTCTTAAATTTATTAAAGATAAATATTAAAAAAATATGCCAAATCAAGAACGTTTCAAAGCCTTTGTGGCCGCTTATCTCGTATTAATAAAAGACGGGCAAATTTTACTTCACAAACGAGCCAACAGTGGCTATCAAGACGGCAATTATAGTTTAGTGGCCGGTCACCTCGATGGTGGAGAAACGACCAAACAGTGTATTATTCGCGAGGCTTTGGAAGAAGCTAACATTAAATTAAATCCGGAATATCTTGAAGTGGTTTATGTCACTCACAGTCTTGTACAATGCAAGATGAGCCCCAAATGGGTTCCTGATTCCAATGCAAAATGAGCCTCAAATGCAAGGTAAGTTTTGGCTGGAAAACAGGTGGT
>JAGVPA010000024.1 GCA_020052445.1 bacterium | reverse complement strand
GAAAGAGCATCCCGAGTGGCTCGAAGCCATTGACGAAGATAGTTCCGTTCCCTTAGTCAGAATACCTCTTCTTGGAGGCTGAGTCCTTTATATGACGGGGTGGGTGGATGGGATGGTTTTTTTATTTTTTATTTTTGGTTGAAATTAATTCCGCACACAAACAAAAGAGGCGAATGGCCATTCGCCCCTACGGTAAAAAATTAATTTTTAATTCGTAACTTCGAATAAACGCACCCGCAATAATTTTGGTGATAAATTCCGAGTTCCTTACCGCGCTTCTGCGACGCCATTTCCCCGCCCTGTTTTTTGAAATCACCAGCTAAAAATTTTATTCCGACCTCGGCGGCGATTTTTTCGCCGATGGGATTGATGATGGCGGCGGGTTTGAAACGGCCGACGGTTAGGGTGGTGGCGAAATAATCAAAACCGAGCCGTTTGGCTTCCTCGGCAGTTTTTCGCAAACGAACCTCGAAACAAACCGCACAGCGCGCACCGCCCTCGCGCTCGTTCGCGAGTCCGCGAACTTTATCAAACCAAACTGGCGGATTGTATTCGCCTTCAATCATCGGTAATTTTAAAAATTCTGACATCTGACGAACCGCCTCAACTCGTTTTTCATATTCCTCGCGCGGATGAATGTTGGGATTAAAATAAAAAATCGTCACGTCAAAATCCTGTGACAATTTTTCGGGAATCCAGGCGCCACAGATACCGCAACAGGTGTGTAATAATAATTTTGGTTTATTCATAAATACAATCGTAGAGACGCCCAAATTGGGCGTCTCTACGATATTATAATTTAAAACCAAAATTTACCACCCTTTGGCCTTAATCGCCTCAGCCGCCGCCGCCACTTGGGCCTCATGCTTTGACATACCTTCACCTTTCGCCACCAATTCTTTGCCGAGGTAAACGCCGATCTCGAATTTTTTGGCGTGATCCGGGCCTTCTTCGGACAAAACTTTATAAGATGGAGTTACTCCGACTTTTTCTTGAGCGGTTTCTTGGAAACGACTCTTGGGATCGATATATAATTGATTATGCAAAATCTCTGGCAACTTCACCAAAACTGCGCGGTGAATAAAATCTTTAGCTTCCTCCCAGCCTAAATCCAAATAAATTGAACCAACAATGGATTCAAAGGCATTAGCCAAAATGTAATGACGGGCTTTTGAAGCTTTGTCCTTTGCCTCACCTTTGGAAAGATAAAGATATTCTTCAACGCCCAAAGCTTCACAAATATCCGCCAAAATATCCGCGTTAACCAAAGCGGCCCGCCAGTTAGTCAGCTCACCTTCTGGGTTCTCGTAATTGTGATAAAGGTATTCTGTGACTACAAGTTCGAGCACGGCATCGCCGAGAAACTCCAGGCGTTCGTTGTGACCCAAACGGAAATCCGGATGCTCGTTTAAATACGAGCGATGAACAAGCGCTTGGCGTAGCATATCCTTATTTAGAAATGTTACGCCCAGGGTTTGTTCCAATGTTTTTAATTCATTCATAGTTTTTTTATATTCAAATTGTTCAAACTGTTCAATTTGTTCATTGTGGGTCACTCCCCTCACCCCATCCCTCCCCCGCTGCGGCATCGAGGGAGGGAGACTCATTTTTTTAAAAATCGATTTAATCTCCCTCCTTCACCGCCACGGTGGGGGAGGGCTGGCCTGCTCCGCCGAAGCCCGGCGAAGGGGAGGGTGGGGGCAAACGATCAAAATTATTTTTCTTCAACCTTCTCAGCCTCCAAATCTGTATCGAGAGATTCTTCTTCCTTCTTCGGCGGATTGATATCCACTTCTTTCATTTCACCTTTGGCCACCACGTCTTTATAAATCGCGCCGAGTACGCCATTCACAAATTTTCCTGAAGCCTCACCACCAAAACTTTTGGCGAGTTCGATAGCTTCGTTGATGGCAACTTTTGATGGGACAATCTGTGACAATTTTAATTCGTAAGTTCCGAGCCGTAAAATATTTCTGTCCATGCAAGTCATGGCGGCCAGCGGCCATTCAGGCGCGTACTGTACAATAATCGCATCGATAGCCGCCAGATTTTTTATAATCGCTTCAATGGTTTCTTTAACATAACCCGAGTCATCAAAATTCGGGGCAAACTCAGCTCGATCATAAGAAATAATTTCCTTAAGTTTATCGGCTTTAGGCTGACCATTAAAATCCCACTGATAGAGGGATTGCATGACCAGAGTGCGGGCGAGGTGACGATTGGACATAACTTTATTGAATTTCCAAATTTTCGAATTATTGAATTTCCGAATTAAGGAATTTATTTCTCCCGCCTGTCATCCCGAGCCAGAGGGGGATCTCGCTTGCCACGTCGTAGCTCGGCTCGAGCGACTTGTCCTTCCGCAGCCCAGCGAAGGAGGAAGGATGGCCTCGTGACTTGAATAGATAATATTCCCTACATTGACATTTGACATTTCACTTTTTGACATTTCGACTCAAAAGCCGCCCTCAAAAAAAGAGGCGGCTTTTAAAATTATTTCTTGGTGGTTTTTTTGACCAAACGTTTGGCGGCGCGGGTAGTGTCGACAACTTTTTTGCCTTTGTATGAACCACAAGCTTTGCAAGCGCGATGCGGCATAATAGCCACCCCGCAGGCTGTGCATTTACTAATGGTCAAATCTTTAAGAGCAAAGTGCGCGGCTCGACGGCGCTTATCCGAACTGGTTCGGCGATGTCCAGGAAGACCCATATTTTTTGAATTAACAAATTATTGAATTATTGCTTGCCCACCATAGCCCGGCGACGGTGGGAATTTCCGAATTATGGAAATATTTTCTGTTTAATATGATAGCAAAAATACTGAGATTGGTCAACATTTTGGTTGTTGGGTGGGTTGGTGGGTGGAAGGGGTTGGAGTGGACGAAGGGGTTGGAGAGTACCACTGCAAAACTCCAAAAAAATAAAAAAAGCTATTTTTTAGCTTTTATACCACGATTTTTAGTCGTGTTTTTTAATTTCTCGAGGATTTTTAACCTTTTTTTGTTCCTTTGGACACACGTCACCCTTGGAAAATCAAATACTTCTGAATTTAACTCCCGTTATCAACCTGACCATTATTTTAATGTTGTGGGCAATAGCCGCCATGGCGGCTTGGAGGTGATATTTAATCTTGCCAAGATATCGGCAACGTCTTAGAGAATGATTGTTTTTTAGATCAGCGTTGATTCTTTCAATAACATACCGTTCTTTCTTGAAAGCCTTTCTACCTTCATCAGCTTTGTACGCCTGCCACTTTTCTTTATGTTCGCCTTTGGTCAACATATTTTCCGGCAAAGAAAAGGCGGTTAATATGCCATCGTATTTTTCAAGAATATTTATCCAAACCGGACAACCGCCGGCTTTGTCGGCCAAGAGGACGTCGATACCTTTTCTTTGTTTCTCGGAAAGCACTCGGTGGATGAGTACATCCCAACCGTCGATATCGGCCGTGGCGCCATCGGTTGTATGGAAACCATGGATTAAACCAAAATCCGTTTCACCGTCAAGGTGAGTTTTATAACCATAGAAATGAACAGGAACTTTAACCTTTTTTCCTTCAACGGTTTTTCTTATCTCGGTTTTCTTGGTGCCCCATGAAGCATCGGGGTCTCTTGGTTTGCCTTCAGTGTCTTGATTCTTCCTGTCGTTGAAAGTATTAACGTTGGCAACGGTGTGAGTGGAATCTATGGCATGGATTGTACCAAAGACAACCCCTCGTTCTTGAGCTTGGGTTAATACGTTGTTAAACAATGAATCAAAGAAAGATAAACCTTTAACTTTAATAACTTCATCTCTAAATCTCGATAAACAACTGGTGTCCGGGGCTTTCTCGTTGATTGGCAGACGCAAGAAGTATTTACAATATAAATTAGTGGTGGAATAAAATTCAGTATCCTGGTCAGAAATGTCAAAAGAAAGCTTAAAAATATCATTTTTAACAAAACTACCGGATTATTCCTTGGTCGGCCTCCGTGTTCATTCCGAGCCATATCCCAAAGAGGCAAAGCTAAGTCGTCCCAATCAAACAAAGTGTCTAAACGGCAAAGGAAATGATTTTTATCGATAATTGAGTCATAGACGCCCGACGATAAATAACTATTCGCCAATCTGAAGTTAGACATAAGGTGTTTTTTAGAGGTTTTTAAATGCTATTTTTTCTCTTTCCTTAGCCTTATTTTAGCATTTTTTGACATTAAAAAACAGCCCTGGTTGTGGATGAGTTTTGCAGTGGTCTCAGACTTGGATTTATTGGCGATTCCCGGCCTTTATGCTATGCTTTTAGAGTAAAATTTATCTTTTTTATATGGGAAGAAATCCAGAAGGTTTTAGTCCTTTTGTTCCAGAAGAGACAAAAAGTCCGGAAACTGAGCAAAGACCAAATCAAAGACAAATAGATTGGTTGAATGAGCATGTTCCGGTTATTTCTTTTAGACATGGCGGCGGGGCGGGCGGTCAAAATAAAAACAAAGTATCTTCGGCAGCTGATTTACGTTGGCTGGTCGATGGTCCTAATTCTGATACGGTTTTTTCTCAGGCGGAAAAAAACTTGATTAACCAATATTTTCCCAGAAGTCAAAAAGGAAGTTCTGGGGAAATACATCTTGTCGCTAGTAGAAGTCGAGACTTTGGAGAAAATCGTGAAAGAGTTTTAAACCGTTTGATCGACGGAGTAACCGAAGCTCTCAACCCCGATCCAAACCGCATTCCAACTCGACCGACCAGATCTTCAGTAGTAAGACGTCTTGAGACAAAAGAAAAAAGAGGCCGAACAAAACAAGCACGTCGACAAAAAGATTTTGAATAAAATTTAATTTAATAATTAACCAAAAACAATTTTATGGAAGGACTCATTCCGTTGATAATATTTCTTGTCATCCTTTTCTTTTCCTGTTTGAAACAGGTCAACCAATACGAGCGTGGTGTTAAGTTCACCATGGGTAAGTTTTCCGGCATTGTAAATCCGGGCTGGTATCCGATCGTACCGGTTTTCCAATCCATTCGTAAAATTGATATGCGTTTGAAAGCGGTCGACGTGCCGTCTCAAGATGCAATTACCAAAGATAACGTTTCGGCCAAAATTAACGCGGTGATTTATTACAAAATTGTCGATGCGGCCAAGGCGCTTCTCGAGGTTGAACATGTCGATTACGCGGTTCTCCAATTGGCTCAAACCACCATGAGAAATATTGTTGGTGAAGTGACACTTGATGAACTTTTGAGTCAACGTCAGATTATTTCTGATAAGATTGAGAAAATTGTCGACGAAGCCACAACCAATTGGGGCGTTGAGGTCACAGTTACTGAACTCAAAGATATCAACCTGCCACAGGAAATGATTCGCACGATTGCCAAGCAAGCCGAAGCCGAGCGTGAACGTCGAGCTGTCATCATTAGTGCTGAGGGTGAAGTGGCGGCGGCTGAAAATTTGGCTAAGGCTGCTGGTATTCTTTCAAATGCGCCAGGTGCTTTGCATCTCCGAACTTTGAATTCCATCAATGATATTTCTTCAGATGCTTCGAACACTGTGATCTTTGCCGTGCCATTAGAAGTTTTGAAGGCTTTTGAGGGGTTTGCTAAGAAATAATAGAAAAAAAGAAAACAAAAATCTCTGTTTTTCAGAGATTTTTGTTTTTAAAAATTTGACTTTGGTAAATTATTCTGCTAAATTGTTTTTTAGTTAAACAAAAGTTATGAAGATTTACGTATTTAATTCGTCTTACACTTCTTCAGCCTCTTCATCTAGATGGCCGGGGATTATGTTTGTTTAACTTAGTATTTTTTTAAAAAACAAAATCCTCGGCCTAATTCAGCCAGAGGATTTTTTGTTTATAGAACTTCCTCGTTCTGCACTCAAATGAGAAAGTTCTAATTTAAAAAAGTATGAAAAAAATAATTATAGATTTCGATAGCACTTTTATAAGAATCGAGGCCTTGGATAAATTGGCCGAAATTGCCATTCCCCACGATGATGATTATAAAAATAAAATTAATCAAATAAAGGCGATTACCACGGCCGGTATGAATGGAGAAATCGGTTTTGAGGAATCTTTGGCCAAGCGTTTAGTTTTGGTCAAGCCGAAAAAAAAGCATCTTTTATCCCTGATTAAAGTTTTACACCAAGAAGTTAGTTTCTCGGTTTTGGAAAATCGAGAATTGTTTAAAAAGTACGCCGATCATATTTATATTATTTCTGGCGGTTTTATGGATTATATTTATCCGGTGGTTAAAAAATTCGGGATTAAAAAAGAAAATATCGTTGCTAACAGTTTTTTGATTAACAGTCGGGGCGAGATTTGTGGTCATGAAAAAGACAATTTATTGACCAAAAATCAAGGTAAAGCCCAAGCTGCCAAAATGTTGGGTCTTGGTTCTGAGGTTTGTATGATCGGCGACGGTTATACTGATTACGAAGTTAAACTATTAGGCGGGGCCGGTGAATTTTACGCTTTTACCGAAAATATCAGACGGGAAAACGTGGTGCAAAAAGCCGATGGTGAATTTAATGATTTTGGTGATTTGTTTAGAGCATTTTTTCAAGAAGGAAAAAAGACTTTGAAAAAACCTAAGGTTTTACTGCTGGAAAATATTAGTGATCAGGCCAAAAATAAATTTGAAGAAATGGGTTGTGAGGTTGAATCTTTACCCAAAGCTTTGGCTGAAGACGAACTCAGAGTCGCTATCAAAGACGTGAATTTTCTTGGTATCAGATCAAAAACAAAAATTAGTCGCCAAGTTTTGGATAGTGCCCCAGAATTATTGGCCATCGGAGCTTTTTGTATCGGTACAAACCAGATAGATTTAGTCGCCTGCACTTCGAAAGGTGTGGCAGTTTTTAATGCGCCATTTAGTAGCACCACGAGCGTGGTTGAGTTAGCTTTGGGTGAAATGATTATGCTTAGTCGAAAGATTTTTGAAAAATCGAATAAACTGCATCAGGGTATTTGGGATAAAAGCGCTTCTGGTTGTCGCGAAATAAAAGGTAAAAAACTCGGCATTATTGGTTATGGGAAAATCGGTTCCCAGTTATCTTTTTTGGCTGAAGTCTTGGGTTTAGAAGTTTATTTTTACGACATTGTCGATAAGTTGGCGATTGGTCGAGCTAGAAAGTGTCAGACTATGGAAGAATTGTTGAAGATTTCAGACATTGTTACTGTGCATGTTGATGGTTGTAAAAATAATGAAAATTTAATTGCTGAGACACAATTTAAACTCATGAAAAAAGGTGCGATTTTCTTAAATTTGAGTCGAGGCTTTGTAGTTGACGAGGCTGCTTTGGCTAAATATATAAAATTAAAAAATCTTTCCGTGGCCATCGATGTGTATCAAGAAGAACCAGAAAAAAATAGTGATGGTTTTGTGAGCCGATTAAGAAATTTACCTAATACTATTCTAACACCTCATGTTGGTGGGAATTCCGAGGAGGCACAAAAAAATATCGCTGAATTTGTGTGTGACAAAGCGCGAAAATTTTTGCAAGAAGGCGAAACTGGCCTGTGCCTCAGCTTGCCAAATTTATCGACGCAGTCTTTGTTGGCCGGAGATTGTCGGATCATTCATGTTCATGAAAACAGACCTGGAATAATGGCTGGTTTGAATGAAATTTTCAAATTACACAATATTAATATTGACAGTCAAGCTTTAAAAACTAATGAGTCTGTCGGTTATTGTCTCACTGATTGTAAAATTGAAAATTTTCAAGTTATGGAAACTCTGCGAGAGATTCTAAAAAATGTTCCAGGTACTATAAATGTCAGAATTATTAAAAAATAAAAATATGAATTTTAATATTGGGCCAAGTCGACTTTATCCAACCGTGGCACAGCATATAAACAACGCCCTGAAAGATGAGATTTTGTCTGTTTCTCATCGCGGCGGAACCTTTAAAGAAATATACAAAAATACCGTGGATAACTTGAGAAAGTTACTCAGTATTCCCAACGGTCATGAAATTTTTTTCTTAGGTTCAGCTACAGAGGCTATGGGAATCTTGATAGAAAATTGTTGTCTTGAAAAATCTTTTCATTTTGTTAACGGGGCATTTTCTAGAAAGCTTTTTGAATTAGCTTTGGAATTAAAAAAACAGCCGCAAAAAAATGAAGTTGAATGGGGGCAAGGTTTTGAATTTAAAGAAAATGTTGTGCCCGAAGAAATTGAGCTCGTCTGTCTGACTCATAACGAAACTAGCACTGGTGTTATGCTCGATTTAAAGGATATTTATAAGTTGAGAGAAAAATATCCGAACAAACTTTTTGCTCTGGACATAACTTCTTCAATTCCATATGCCGATGTCGATTACCAGCTGATCGATTATGCTTTTTTTTCGGTTCAAAAAGGTTTTGGTTTACCAGCCGGATTGGGAGTTATTGTTGTTAGTAAAAAAGCCCTCGAGAAAGCCGAGAAAATTAAAGACTTTGGTTTAAATATTGGTGGTTTTCATAATTTACTCAATTTAAAGAAAATGGGCGACGAATTTCAGACGGTAGAAACACCGAATATGTTGAATATTTATTTATTAGGCAAAGTGTGCGAAGATATGTTAAATTACGGTATCGATGGGTTAAGAAAGGAAACTGAAGAAAAAAGTGCTTTAGTTTACGAATTTTTTGACTTAGATAAGCGACTTTTTGTTGATGATAAGAAAGTTCGGTCACCGACGACCGTTGTTATTAAGACAGACAAAAATTCCTCGGAAATCATTGAAGTGTTAAAAAAGAAAAACATTCTGATAAGTAGTGGCTACGGTAAATTAAAAAATGAACAGATTAGAATTCCTATTTTGCCGGCCATTCCAATGGAAGATTATAAAAAATTATTAGGTAGTTGGTAGATTAAATTTTATGCGAATCCTCGGTCTGGAAACCAGTTGTGATGAAACCTCGGTGGCAATCATTGAAAGCCGTGACAACCGAAGTTTTGTGATTGAAAAAAGTTTGATTGCTTCGCAGGCCGCCAAGCACGCCGAGTATGGTGGAGTGATTCCCGAAGTGGCCGCTCGTTGCCATGTCGAAGTAATGTTCCCGCTCCTCGAGGCGGCTGGGGTTTCTCGAGATGGTTCGGGTATCGATTTCATTGCTGTGACAGCTGGGCCTGGTCTTGTCCCGGCTCTGCGGATTGGTGTCGAGGCAGCTAAGGCTTTGGCTTTCGCTTGGCAAAAACCGCTCATCGCCGTGAATCATATGGAGGGACATCTCGCTAGTGTTTTCTCGCCTTCCATAAAAGAACCTGGAGCCACGCAAATTTTGCCAGAATTGCCAGCGATTTGCCTTTTGGTTTCCGGCGGGCATACCGAGCTCTTGCTCATGAAAGATTTTTGTGAGTATGAATTACTTGGAAAAACTCGCGACGATGCGGCTGGAGAGGCTTTTGATAAAGTCGCCAAATTGCTCGGCTTACAATATCCTGGCGGTCCAGAAATTTCTCGTCGAGCGTTGAGTGGTAATCGAACCGCCGTGAATTTTCCAAGACCAATGCTCGACAGCTATGATTTTGATTTCAGCTTTTCCGGCTTGAAAACTGCGGTCGCGGTTTATTTAAAAAAAAATCCCATCACTCCATCACTTCACCACTCCACGACTCCATCACTCGAAGATATCTGCGCCAGTTTCGAACAAGCCGCCATCGACGTTCTGGTCGAAAAAACTCGTCGAGCGGTTGAAAAATTTCAACCAAAATCCGTTATTGTTTCCGGCGGCGTTTCGGCCAATACTTTTTTGCGTCAGGAAATGAAAAATAAATTATCTCTACCTGTCGTCTTCCCATTCATCGAATTCACCGGCGACAACGCCGCCATGATCGCCGCCGCCGGCGCCTGGCGAGCGGCTCGAAACGAATCGGTTGATTCTTTAAGGGTGGAAGCGGATCCGAATTTAAGGTTGGCGTGAGGTTCCCCTCACCCCAACCCTCTCCCGATGGAGAGGGAGAAACCTTTTTTTACGCCGTCATCCCGAGTCAACTCTTCGACCATTCGATCGGCCTCATGGTCGCCTTGAGTCGGATCGAAAGGCGATTGGACTCAGAGCCCTGAGCGAGGCCAACAAATCTAAAAAAAAATCTCGTTTGCCACTCCGTAGCTCGGCGCGAGCGGAGGGTGGCCTCGTTACCCAAAACTCATCCAAATTAAATCTCCCTCTCCAGCGGGAGAGGGTAGGGGTGAGGGGCCGATTCAATATAAAATTTATGATCTCCAAATCAATCACTGAAACCAAAAAAATCGCCGCTGACTTCGCCTCAACTCTTCGTGGTGGCGAAACTATTGCGCTTGAGGGCGAGATTGGGGCTGGTAAAACCACTTTTACCCAAGGTCTCGCGGCCGCCCTTGGTGCCGAAGGTCTGGCTCGTAGTCCGACTTTTACGGTTCTCAACGTTTATCCAACCGGTCGAGAGCCGATAAAAAAAATCGTCCACGTGGACGCTTATCGTTTACGAACTTCAGAAGATATTTTAAATCTGGGACTCGAAGAATGGTTGGGTCAGCCAGATTCCCTCGTCCTCATCGAATGGCCGAATATGGTGGAGGAGGTTGAAGTGAAGACGGATTACGTGGTGAGGATTGAGATGGGAGAATCGGCGGACGAGAGGAAAATTGAGATTGAGAAAAAATAAAAACCGTGTAAAGTGACCGATCGGTCACTTTACACGGTTTTTTTTAAATCCCGCCCGCCGTTCTAAACACCTCATCCACACTCGTCATACCATCCAAAGCTTTGAGTAATCCATCTTGAGCCATAGTCACCAAACCTTGCTCGATGGCCAATTTTTGCACGTCGTATTCGGAAATATTTTCTGACATGGCAGCGCGAATTACATCGTCCATTAAGAAAACTTCGTAGATGCCGACTCGGCCTTTGAAACCGGTTTTGTTGCAGACTTCGCAACCGGCGCCTTTGTAGAATTTTAGATTGTTGAGGTCGGGAACGGTTTCGCCCGAAGCTGGGGAAATACCACCGAGAATTTTTTTGATTTCTTCGAGTCTCTCCGGTTCGATAACGTCATCGGTTTTGCACTGCTGACAAACTTTGCGAACCAGACGTTGGCCGATAATGGCATTCAGGGCTGGGGCGAGAAGAAACGGTTTGACGCCCATGGAGAGGAAACGCGGTAGGGCGCCGGCAGCTGAGTTGGTATGGATGGTGGAAAACAAAAGGTGACCGGTCAGGGCGGCATTGATGGCGGTTTCGGCGGTTTCCAAATCGCGGATTTCGCCGACCATGATAATATCAGGATCTTGACGAAGAATGGAGCGCAAGCCGCCGGCAAAGGTGTAGTTTTTGGAAGCGTCGACTTGTGATTGATTCAACCCTTCAACTTTGTATTCGATAGGATCTTCCAGCGTAATAATTTTTACATCGGGTTGATTGAGTTTTTTAAGAACTGCATAAAGTGTGGTGGTTTTACCAGAACCGGTCGGACCGGTGGTGATAATCATGCCATGCGGTTTTTCGATTTCTTTTAAAATCTTTTTTTCGAGGAGCGGCCGCCAACCAAGATCGGAGAAAGGGACGTTAATGGTGGAGGCTTTGAGGATACGCATAACCACCGATTCGCCCCAGTTGGTGGGAATGGTCGAAACACGAACATCGGTATCGCCGGTTTTCATGAAAATGGTAAAACGACCATCTTGCGGGCGTTCGGTAACGTTGATTTTTAAACCGGAAATCAGTTTGATGCGAGCGATGATTTTTTTCCAAGACTCATGAGGTAAGTTGGCGACGTCCTGAAGTACACCATCGAGGCGAAAACGAATGGTAATTTTTTCTTCTTCAGCTTCGATGTGAATATCGCTAGAATTAAATTTAAGCGCCGCCGCAATGATGATAGTCATGACGTCAGTAATCGAAGCGCTTTGAATAGTTTTTTGAATGTCGGCAAAAGTGGCAACGGCTGATTGAAATTTATCGAGTTCGGTATCGGTAATTTTTACGCCTTTAATTATTAGTTTGAATTTTGGCAAAGTTTCGTAAGTCTTCATGGCCAGACGCAGACTTTCCTGGGATACCTGATAAGCCTCACCGTTTGCTTTGTAACGTTCGGTAAGTTGAAAAAGCAATTCTTGAATTTTTTCGTCCTTTGGCTCCAAAGCCCCCAAACGCAATTCCGGTCCGGTGTGCAAAAAACAAACGGTTTTTAATTCTTGTGCTTGTTCAAGCGGCACCAAAGAAATAGCTTCCGGACTAATAGGGAAGCCTTTAAGATTTACATAAGGCACACCAAGCGACTGCGCTTTGGCCTTGGCTTGATCTTCCTTTTCTTGAAGTCGCACCTCGAGCATTTTATCTTCAAGTTTGGTCGATGAAGTTGGTAAACCAATAGCCGTGTTAGCGCTGGTTTTTTTGATTAAGTCGGCAATTGATGGAAGATCGGACATAATTAGTTTTTTGTGATTACGGATTTTTATTGATATACAGATACGGAGTACAACAAAAAATAAAAATCCGTATATCCGTAAAAATCTGTAATCATCATTTTAATTATAGCACGTTTGTCCCAATAAACGGATCGTCTACGACAATTGTTTCCATGACAGATCAAACATAATGCGCATAATTTCGGCGATGGCCGGGTTTTTTATTAGTGTACCAAAAACCGGTTGTTCGGTGGATATAAGGGCGACTTTGTCGTCCCAAATTAAAACATCAACCGGAACATTGCCGATGTTTTTTGGTAGCAGGCGGGTTTCGTACAGGCTTTTTAGAACACCGATGGGAATTTTAGCGCTGGTATCAATTGAATCTTGTGTCAAAATATCTTTAAGAAAAATTCCTCGTTCACGCATTTGGGGAATATATTTTTTGAAAAATTCCCAGCCAAAAGTATCGTAGAGTTTTTTGGTTGATGAAACTCCGAGCACGCTTTTTGCTTCGAGCATTTCGTAAAAAATTTCTTTAACCTGTTCTGTGCCTTCAAAAAATTTTATCGTCGGTTTATTTTTTTGTGAAGCAAAAAGCGCTCGCAGATCCGGCAGAATTTGTTTCATGGTTTCCGTGCGCGATTCAAGTGTTTGCACCAAAACCGCAGGATCAGCCGCCAGATAAATTTTTCGTTGGCCTTGTTTTTGCTCGATGACCAAATTTTTTTCCTTCAGCGAGCGTAAAATTCCATACAAATTCGGCCGAGCCATTTTTGTGCCTCGGGCTATTTGCGGCGGGGAAGAAAGACCTTGTTCAAGCAGATAGAGATAAATTTTTATCTCATTTTCAAGCAAGCCAAGTTGTCGGAGGTGGTCATTTATTGTTTCCATAGATATACTCTTTCTATATCATTTATTTGGCTTTAAGTCAATTAAAATTGAAAACGATAGCAAAAACGGCTGTTCTGTGATTGATGTAAATTGTTTTTTGAAATATTATTGTGTGCCGACAAACAAATTTGTCGGCCGACAGTCGTTCGTTCTTATCACTGGAGGAAATCATGAACGTTCCGCACCTGATTCTCGACATCTGCATCGACGTTGCGTTCGTCGCCACCATCGTAGTTTTGCTAGTCCGTCTTGGCAGAAAAAAAGCCAGAATTGTCTATCGAGACATGAGAATCAAACACCTTCTTGCCGATCGGAAGGATTTGGCGGCAACCATTGTCGAAGTCTGTCAGAGCCACCCTGAGGTAAGGGTAGCCAGTGGGCCGATTCACTTTAACGGCGAGTTGCTTGGCATGGTTCACTATTTTGTATACGCGAACGAAGAGGATCGAAATCGTTTTGACATCGCGGTTTTTGAAACTTCAGTGTGCATAACTTCATGGCGCGATAGTGCCTTGGAGGATGAGGAAACGTGAAAGTGTACGTTCGGGTCAAAGATTGGGGTAAGGTATCCGCACGACTCAAAGGAGAAGGTTAGTCGCGAGCCTTTCGTGCCCGCACCAACACGACGGTTGGTGCGGGCGTTTTTTAAATTAGTTGACAATCAGTTGGTTTATTTGGTTAGATTCAGTCGTTGCAATTCTCGCAACAAATTCGGATTGGAGGAAGAAATCTTGTCTGTCGTCTCTTTTTCGTTGGAGGCACTTGTTGGTTTGATTGAACGAGCACTCGGAGTTGAGGCTTTGATGAGCGTGGTAGTGTTCATCAAGTCTATCGACGAGTGGCCGGACAATAAGACCATTGATGCGGTCATCGAGGTCTGGAAAGACCGATTGGCCAAGATCCGCGGCTCTCGACCGTGCGACACGGCCAGTCTGACAGATGGTCGGGAAGGTTTCCAACTCATCCCGCATCTTCGAGCCAAGAGGCATTAGGTTTTCTCTCAAGCACTCTGAACCGTCAAAACGTGTCCGTCTCTCGGACCGTTTTTTTTGAATACATTTTGTATTGTATGGCGATTAGCGCTAGGCTTGCTTTTTTCTTTAAAATATGATATATTAGTACTGGACATTAGTTTAAAGCTAATCCGCAGTTCTAGATATATGAAAAAAGTCAAAAAAGGCGAATATTTGGATATTTTGCTAAGATCAAAAAAAACTGTCTTTTCGGTTCAAGACATTGTTTTGTTGTGGAGGGATTCAAATATTGGAGCGGTTCAGGTGCGGTTAAATTCTTACATTCGAAACAAAAAATTGTTTCGGCCGCGTCGTGGTTTGTATGTTAAAGATCAAAATTACGATCGGTTGGAATTAGCCCCTAAAATTTTTAAGCCGGCTTATGTGAGTTTTGAAACAGTTTTGGGTGCGGCCGGCATTACTTTTCAATATTATGAACAAATTTTTGTTGCCTCGTATGTTAAAAGAGAAATTTTATGTGATGAGCAAAAATATTCTTTCAGAATTATTAAAAAAGAGATTTTAATTAATCCTTTGGGGATTGATCAAGGTGGCGAGTACTCGGCAGCCACAAAAGAGCGGGCTTTTTTAGACACGATTTATCGGAGTAAGGATTATTATTTTGACAATTTGTCGCCACTCGATTGGGATAAGGTTTTTGAGATTCTGTCGATTTATAAAAGTCAGGCTATGGAGCAAAGAGTGAAAAAATATTATGAAAATTTTAAAAAAGAAAAATAATTTTATGTTAGATGCCGCCACTCATAAAAAAGTTTTATTACAAATTTTAGCTGACATTTATGCCGATAAAGAGCTTGGTCCGTTTTTGGGTTTCAAAGGTGGTACAGCAGCTTATCTTTTTTACGGTTTAAATCGTTTTTCGGTTGATTTGGATTTTGATCTATTGGATAAAACAAAAGAGGAAGCGATTTTTACGGCCATAGAAAAAATAATTAAAAAATATGGCACGGTTAAAGAAGCGGTCAAGAAAAAATCTTGTTTTTTGTTTGTTTTGTCTTATAATCAAAAAATAAAAAAAGCTCAAAATGTAAAAATTGAAATTAATCGGCGCGAATTTGGTTCAAAATTTGAATTGAAATCATATATGGGTATTTCTGTGTTGGTTATGACTAAAGAAGACATGTTTGCCAACAAATTAGTGGCTATGAGTGAACGTTTGGGAAAAACTAATCGTGATATTTACGATGTTAATTTTTTTGCCAAAAATAACTGGCCGATAAATAAGCTGATTGTTGAAAATAGGGCCGGCCTGTTGTTTAAAAAATTTTTACGAAAAATTATTGCTGACCTGAAGACTTTTCAAGATAAAAATATTTTAGACGGTCTGGGTGATTTGGTGACCGAAAAACAAAAAGTTTGGATCAAAACAAAATTGAAAAATGAAACATTGTTTTTGTTAAAACTTTTGCTTGATGGCGAAAAATAAAAAAACGTCGCATGTTTTTGAGTCTGCGACGTCGAGTCCTGGTTTGTCTAGAGAGCTGTCAGGCGGCGCCGAAGCGATCTTGAAGCTTCTTGATGGCGCTCGCCTCGATTTCTCGGAGTCGAGTGAGAGTGACCCCAAGCTTCCTAGCCGCTTCGTCTCTATGGTCGAGACCGGTGTTGAGGTATAAGAACCCCAAGACCGAGCGTTCATCGTCGGTGAATGGTGAGGATCGTGCGACCACGTAATCCTCAATATCAGTAATCGAACCATCGGCGAGAAGGCAGAGCAGAGCTGTGAGTCCGATTTTTTCATCGGGACTTTTGGTTTGTTTTCCTCTTTTTTTGCCCATTGTTGTACCTTTCTAGAAGAAAGTGTTTTGATAGCTTCGAACAGAAATTTAATCCGATTTTCAAATTCTGTCAACGAGATAATTAAAAAACACCGACCGTTTCCGGTTGATGCTTTTTAAAATTTCGGTCACGCGGCGAGATCCTTCTCTGGCTCAGGATGACAGACGGAGTGGAGTGGTTACCGCCTAATAATTTTCTTAATAAGCGGCACAATGCCAAAGCGGCCGGCTTCTTCAAAAAATAATGACCAAACTGTGTACTGAAAAGCGTTTAGGAAACCGGAGACCAACAGAATGACAGCAATAACGAGAGTGATAGATATAATAATTGAAAGGCCATAGACGACAGTCGAGCCGATTAAGGAAGCAATGATGAATAAAATTGTTATTGGTATAGCCAGAACAATGAGGAGAATTAGGGTGGCTAAAATTGCCAGGAGTGAGGTGGCGAATAAAAGGATACCAAGTTCAAAGGTGACCAAAATATGAAAACGAAAAATGTTCCAAGCTTCGACAATGGCGCCGTGAACATTTAGGTGTTTACGAACCACACCGGTCATGGCCAGCATTTGCAAAACAGTTATAAAGATGGCCCCAGTTAGAAAAAGAATTAGGGAAATGAATGGTGGATATTTGTGCCAGGAATAAGGTAATGGATTAAGAAAAGCCACCGGAACTACGGTAATTAAGAAAACAACACCCAGGCCGATTTTTCCCAGAATATCCAACCACAGAACTCGACCAAAAAAGTGTCGACCCATTTTAATGAGTTCGCGAAAGGTCGAAGGTTTTTTTTCGAGGGCGCCGGCAAATAAAGCCCCTTGAGCAACGGCCCCGATGATGATTATGGCGGCGACAATTAATAAAATTAAAGTTGCCAGCAAGTATTGATGGAATGGTTCAAGTCTGGCTAAAAGACTGCTGTAAGTAACGAGCCAAGTATAACCAGGTAGAGTTCCATTAATCAGTTGTTCTAAAAGTTTGCGTCCGGTCAAAGCTGTTTGCCAGTTGCCGGACAAGGATTCAAAAAGCCCGCCTGAAGCCATGGCGGTAGCAAAAATGCCGACTAACCACAAACGCTTGTGTTGCCAAACAGTCTGCCAAGCTTCTAAAAAAAGCGGGCGATAAATTGATTTTGATTTCATATTCCTCCTTTGTGATTATTTGGGTTGAGTTGAAGGGGTTTAAGGGGGCGGAAGGGGTTGGAGGGAGTTTTTAGGTTGGGTTGGAGTTGCAGATTCCAAAATAAAAATCCCCTCCAACCCCTTTAACCCCTTCCGACCCCTCGATATAATTCTAAACCATCAACGCCTCAAACTCGTCCTTTTCAATCGTCTCCTTCTCAAGTAATTCTTTGGCGATTTTATCAAGTCGAGGGCGTTCTTTCTTTATGATATCACAAGCGACAGTTTTTGCGCGAGCAATTATGTCGTTAATTTCTTTGTCGATGGCTTCGGCCGTCTTTTCGGAATAGTCGCGAGCTTCATGGATTTCGCGACCGAGGAAAATCATTTCATCCTTATCACCAAAAGTTCTGGTGCCAAGTTCACTCATGCCGTACGAGACAACAAGTTCGCGAGTTAAAGCGGTGGCGCGACGCAAATCATCGGAAGCGCCGGTGGTGACATCACCAAAAACCTCCTGTTCCACCAAATGACCGGCCAGGAAAACCGCGATGTCATCGAGAAACTCGGATTTGCTGTGCATTTTTTTGTCTTCGGTTGGGAGTTTGAGGGTGTAACCGGCGGCGCGACCGCGGCTGATGATGGAAACTTTATGAACCGGATCGGCGTTTGGTAAAATGTGGGCAACTAAAGCGTGACCGGCTTCGTGATAAGCGGTGATTTCACGTTCCTTTGGTAGAAGAATAAAACTCTTACGTTCTGGTCCAAGTAAAACTTTTTCAATGGAATCTAAAACGTCGTTGAGGGTGATGATGGTTTGATTATTTCGAGCCGCGCGGATGGCCGCTTCGTTTAAAACGTTGGACAAATCAGCCCCAGAAAAACCTGGTGTGCGTTCGGCCACGCGACGAATGTTGATATCGGTTTCGAGCGGTTTACCTTGAGCGTGGATTTTTAAAATTGCTTCACGGTCATTAATGTCCGGCATGTCGAGAATTACTCGGCGATCAAAACGACCTGGGCGGAGCAGAGCCGGATCAAGGACATCTGGACGGTTGGTGGCGGCCATGACAATGACGCCGAGGTTTGGTTCAAAGCCATCCATTTCGACCAAGATTTGGTTGAGAGTTTGTTCGCGTTCATCGTGACTGCCACCAAGACCGGCGCCGCGTTGGCGACCGACGGCGTCGATTTCATCGATGAAGATAATACACGGAGCACTCTTTTTAGCTTTGGCAAAAAGATCACGAACGCGTGAAGCGCCGACTCCAACAAACATTTCCACAAATTCAGAACCGCTGATGTGATAGAAAGGAACTTCGGCTTCGCCGGCAACCGCGCGAGCCATAAGAGTTTTACCGGTGCCCGGTGGACCCATAAGCAAAACACCTTTTGGAATTTTAGCACCGAGGTCGATGAATTTTTTTGGATTTTTTAAGAAATCAACTTCTTCCATTAATTCTTCTTTAGCTTCTTTGGCGCCGGCAATATCTTTGAAAGAAATTTTATTTTTAGCATCTTTAGAAAATTCACGAGCGCCAGCCTGACCAAAAGACATAGCTTTGCTGTTGGCACCTTGAAGTTGGCGGATAACAAACCAAAACAAAACTACAATAAGAAGGATTGGTAAAAGCGTTGGGACAATTACGCTCCAGAAAGTACCCGAGCCGCTTTCACTTTTGATTTGAACATCAACTGCCGAGACGGCTGCTTTGTCGACATTGTAATCAGCAAAAAGTTCGGACAAAGATTGTCCGGATTCTTTCATGGTTTTTTCTTTGGTGCCATCCTGAAGTTCGGCTTCAATGTCGTTACCGGAAATAGCTAAAGATTTAACTTCGCCTTTAACGACTTGTTCGACTAAGGTACTGATATTTATTTCTTTAGGTTTGTCACTGCTAAAATTGTAGGTGGAAAAAATCGCCCCGATAACCAGCAGGACTAAAACGAAAAGGATGAGGTTTTTTGATAATGGTTTCATAATGGAGGGGAATAAGGGATTGAAGGGGACGAAGGGGTTGGAGGGTTTTTATCCATCGTCTCCAGTGAATCGAATGAGGAAATTATACCTGAACGTGGGAATTTTTCAAGGGCTGAGATTCGAAGGGAAAAATGTTTAGGTTTTGTTTTTTTACTTGCTTATTTTGAATAGTTTCCCGCGAGGGATTCGTTTAAAAAAAAGAACTCCGCTTCCGAAGGTTGGAGTCCTTCAGGTGTGGAGTTGAGATGGTTTCGATGTGTCAGCCGAGGACGTTGACAGGGTCGATTCCGAACTTCTTCATGAAAGGGCTCGTGATTGCCATGAGAAAAGGCAAGCCTATGAAGTAGACGAAGAAGGCTGTCCTGCCCCATGTTGGCTCGATGGCTTGAACGATCGCGGCTCCGATGAAGCCTTCCCAGATTACGGCGAACAACGCCGAGGCAACCAGATGTTCTCGTGCCCATTGGTGTGAGTTGGTTGTTTGGGGCGGATCGTTCCAGACCGAACAGCTCGATCCGAAGAGGTACACCATCATATCCCATCCACAGGAGAGTTTGATGATTCCGGCGATGAGGGGGGCGATACCTGCGATCGCCAGAAAACTGAACAGGAAGATGCCGAAAATATGATTGGGACTCATTGGACCTCCTTGGTTGCGGCAGCATCGGAGTGACACCGTCTTTTTGCGGGCACATCAGAAGATATAACTAAAAAATTACTTTGTCAACCATCCGATCTTCAAATCCGATCTTTAAACTAAAAACCAACGGATTGAAATCCGTTGGTTTTTTGATCTGAAATTATTCAGCTTTTGTTTCTTCAACGACCGGTGTTGCCTCCGATGCCTCTGGTGCATCCGTTGCCTCTGAAGCCTCAACAGCCTTCTTAGCTTTCTTAGCCTTAGGCTTTTCCTCGGCCTCCGTCGCCTCGACGCCTCGAGTCGAGTCGAGAGGTCCAGCCTCTGAAGCCTTTCCGGCCTCTCCAGCCTCAACCGCCGGTGCGGTCATAGCCTTCAACGACAAGCCGAGACGATGTTCCTTTGGTTCGATGGAAACGACTTTGAATTCCATTTCATCACCGATTTTGCCCAAAGTGTTAACATCGGCAATTGGTTTTTCTGATAATTCAGAGACGTGAGCCAAGCCGTGGATTTCTGGGGTGAGTTCGACAAAGAAACCGAACGGGTTAATTTTTAGAACTTTACCTTTGACGATATCACCGATTTTGTAACCTTCCTGAATTTTTTTCCATGGATCTTCGACCAATTTTTTGATCGAGAGGAAAATTTTGCTGCCTTCAATACCAATGATTTCAGCCTCGACTTGCTGGCCAACCTTTAGAAGATCGCGTGGGTGATCAATTCGTTGCCAGGCAATTTCGCTGATGTGAACCAAACCTTCAAGGGAATCGAAACGGACAAAAGCCCCAAAGTCAGCCAAGGCTGTAACATCGCCGGAGATTTTGTCACCGACTCGGAAACGGGAAATCAAATCTTTCTGGCGTTCTTCCCAAACGGTTTTTTCGGAAACAATTAATCTTTCTTCGTTTTCGTTGACGTCGATAATTCGCACGTCCATATCAGTACCGACATAGGTGCGAAGTTTTTCCAAGATTTTGTTTTTGTCACCGCCGGAAACTCGTGGATAATGTTCTGGTGAAAGTTGGGAGACTGGCAAGAAACCGGTGACGTGGTCGATACGCATTAGAAGACCGCCCTTGTTGGCTTCAACCACTTTGGCGGCGACGATTTCGTTGGTGGTAAACAAACGACGAAGTTCGTCCCAAGCTTTTTGTTGGCCAGCTGAACGGAAGGAAAGTTCCATGTCGCCGTTTTCATTTTCAAGATCGATGACCGTGGCATCGACTTCATCGCCGATTTTTAAACTATCGTAAAAAGCCGACTCGGCAAACAATTCGCGACCGCGAATCACGCCAGAAGTCATGCCTTCAACGTCGAGTCGGACCTCGCGACGGCTGACGGCCAAAACTTTGCCGCGTACCACGTCGCCGATTTTCGGGATCTTTAAAAACTCGCTGGTGGCGAGCAATTTACCGAGTTCGCTATTTTCGTTACCGGGCTTTTTTAAAGCCATATATTTTTCCGGCAGGCGTAGTCCTTGGGTGGGTTGGAATGTCAAAGTATTTAATGTCAAATGACAAATGAAGGAAGTTCGTTTTGAATTATTTAATTATTGAATTTCCGAATTATTGAATTAAGGAAGCTCAATTTATTAGAATAATTAATTCCATCATTTGACATTCGATCAATTTAAAATTTGACATTTCACTCCAATCCAGGGTTTTGATCCGACGGGATTAGTTAATGAAAAGCGCTGATACTATAACCGAAAGGGTGTTTTTTGGCAAGAGTAAGTCTTGTACAATGCAAGATGAGCCCCAAATGGGTTCCTGATTCCAATGCAAAATGAGCCTCAAATGCAAGGTAAGTTTTGGCTGGAAAACAGGTGGT
>JAGVPA010000044.1 GCA_020052445.1 bacterium | reverse complement strand
CGAGCGGAAGTTTCTTGATTTGAGAAACCGATGGTTTCTCAAACTCTTCCTTGCAAGGAAACCGCGCAGCAGAGCTGGCGCGGAATCGTCAAGTTAAAAATTCTAACCCACACACTTATGACCATTTGGCCAAAATGGAAGGAGGATCGAGTGTACACCGTCGCGGTTCTGGTACTCGTAATTAGTGCCGTACTTTATCTCGGCGTCAAAACCGACAACCTTCTAAAACAATCCGAACAAATCGGTTTACCAACACCTTACGAACACACCATCACAATTGATGGCGAAGGTAAAGCGATTGGCAAACCGGATATTGCCACCGTCACCCTTGGTACCGAAAGTAAAGGTGCTGATGTGGCCACCGCTCAAACCGCCAACTCCGCAGTCATGAATAAAATCATCGATCAGCTTAAAGGTCTGGCAATTTCCGAAGACGATATTCAAACTTCAAGTTACAATGTTTACGAAGACACACAGTGGAATGATGCTACTCAAACTTATGAATCCGTCGGTTGGATCGTTTCAAATTATGTCGATGTAAAAGTTCGCGACACTTCCAAACTCGCCACCGTCCTCGCTATGGCCGGACAAAATAGCATCACTAATATTTATGGACCAACTTTCACGATTGATGATACTACCAATCTGAAAGCCGAGGCTCGAACCAAAGCTATTGAACAAGCCAATAAAAAAATGATCACCGTCGCCAATTCACTTGGTATGAGAGTTGAAAAAGTGATTGGTTACAGCGAATGGTCACCGTCAGATGATTACGGTTATGCCAGCATGGCCCCAAGTTACCTTGACGCCGGTGGCGTTCCAACCGTTGCCCCTGGAACCAACGAGGTTGTTTTGGATGTTTCGGTAACTTATAAGTTGGTGGATTAGGTGGCGGTTGTAAAAGGTAAAGGTGTAAAAGCGTAAAAACGTAAAATTGATTGGATTGGAATTGAGTTTTAGTCAAAAAAACCATCGGATTTTTTCCGGTGGTTTTTAAAGTCAAAACCTGCCTTGTTTATACAAAACAAAAGCAGATCTGACTGGCTTTGGTGGACCCGGCGAGAATTAAACTCGCAATTTCCGGTGTCGACTCGGTTGTGGTTATCTTTACCACCACGGGCCCAAAATTTTGCAATCAAAAAACTCCCCCTAGTTAGAAAATTCAAACTTATATTATTCTGTCGTGCTAAAAACTTTAAGAAAAATCTCGTCTTACAATACTTATAAAGCAAGCGACCGATTTCTCTCTGACAGATAAAATTTGCTGTTTCCAACTCGGGGGAGTTGTTTGCGACACCGGAAATTTGATTTAAATAAATAAACCACATCCGAGTGATTTAATTTTATCACAAATTTTTAGTTTTGTCAATAGTCGTCGGGTGGATAAAGGTAAAAAGTAAAGGTGTAAAAGCGTAAAAACGTAAAATTGGTTGGATTGGAATTGAGTTTTAGTCAAAAAAACCATCGGATTTTTTCCGGTGGTTTTTGCAAACCAAATTTTACGTTTTTACACCTTTACCTTTTTACTTTTCCAAAACCAATAACCTCCACCACCAACTTCGCCACCCCAAGCGCCGTCCCGTCAAAAGTCTCTTGTGCTACCACTCGAACTCCCGAGACCTTCGACTGCTGTTCGATAATTATTCCATCACGAGAGACACCACCGTCGGCGATGATGAGTTTTGGTTTGGTGGGTAATTTTTTAATTTTTTTATCGACCTCGTGAGCAATTTTTAATAGAGTTTGTTTTAACTTTTTTGAATCTTTTAAAACCAGCTCGACAGAAGCGGCACAGTTTTCGACTTTGGCTTCAAGAGCGAAAATTGGTTTACTGCCAAGTGTTGGTAAAAGTGTGGTAAAAAAATCCGGATAAGTTTTGAACGAGTTGCCGAGTGACTGAACCAGAAAAGCACCGGTGCCATAAGTTATTTTGGTAGTTCCCTTCTTTGTCCCAGCGGCATAAGTACTCGACTGTTGATCACCCATGACCGCGAGAACCGGCAAACCTGCGCCGATGATTTCGGTTTTTAAAAAACCATAATTCGCACCCGAAGAAAAAACATCAGGTAGAATTTCTCGCGGCACACCAAACAATTTCAAAAGCTCGTCATCCCAATCTCGTTTTTTCAAATTAAACAAAAGAGTTCGCGAAGCATTCGTTTCGTCCGTCAAATGCGGCTCATCGTTACACAAATTCCAAAGTAACCACGAGTCAATCGTCCCGACCAAAAGACGCTTTGATAACAAAAGTTTCCGCGCCAACGGCACATTAGCCAAAAGCCACTGAATCTTAGTCGCCGAAAAATAAGGATCAAGACCCAACCCGGTTTTTTCCTGAATCAAACTCTTCAACCCCTTCGTCCCCTTCAACCCCTTAAGCCAATCCAACCCCCGCCGATCCTCCCACACAATCGCCGGATAAACCGGCTTACCAGTCACCCGATCCCAGCCCACCACCGTCTCCCGCTGATTGGTCAGACCAAAAGCCGAAAAATGGTTAAGTTTAATTCGACTGGCTCGAACCGCTTCCTTCATGACTAATTTTGAAACTCTTAAAATCTCCACCGGAGCCTGTTCCACCCAGTCTTTTTTTGGTCTTGAAGTGGTGATTGGTCGATAAGCTCGAGTGATAATTTTAAAATTTGCATCAAAAACAAAAGCTTTGATACCGGTTGTTCCGACATCGAGAACTAAAATGTGATCAACCTTTCCGGAAATAGTTTTCAAAAAATTTTTTGACATTCTGGTGTTGAATTATTATTTTTCGTAACATGATAAGGATAGGAAAATTTTTCGTGAGCGTACCGAGTCGTGACCAAACGGCCGGAAAAGAAACTGCACCTTCGCCACCCACACAACATTTTCCAGTCTTAACTAATTCACTCCCAGTCTGACGATTTTTTGAATAAGGACTAAAACCGGTAGCAATTAAATCACCCAAACCAGCTGAATAACAAACAGTCTCTTCTCGACCGCCAAGTTTAACGGTTATTTTTTCCATTTCGATCAAACATTGACTGACCAGCCAAGCCTCGGCATTTGCCCCCCAACCAAGTTCGCTGGCCATACCCAAAGCCATGGCATAAATATTTTTTAAAACCCCGGCCGCGGCTACGCCCATAACATCTGAACTCAATTCTAAACGGATGACACTACCCGATAATAATTTCGACAGGTTGGCAAAAGCTGGCAGTTTTCTGGAAGCCAAAACTGAAACACCGGGTTTTTTTTGCATAAGTTCCTCGGCGAGCATTGGTCCACCACATAAAGCAAAAGGCTGACCAACCGGCAAAAGTTCTTGCAAAACTTCCGGCATGAATTTTTTCGTTTTCAATTCCACACCTTTTGACAAACAAATAACCCCGGTCTTTTTTCGAAGCAGAGATGAAATGGTTTGAACAACCGGTCTAACGGCTTGAGACGGCACGCACAAAAAAAGATAATCAGCCTTGGGCACCAGCATTTCCAAAGGCTTCTGATTCGGCACCCGCGACAAATCTCGATCCCAAAGATCAACCTGAGCCCCTTGTTTTCGAAAAACTAGAGCTAAGGCTTGGCCGATCTCACCGGCGCCGATAATTGTGATATTTATTTTTTGCATAAAAAGTGAACTCTTAGACCCCTTCGAGTCACCTCAGGGTCGCCTTGAGGAATCGAAAGGCGACTCGTCGGCCTCGCTCAGAGTCTTCGGGGGGATTAAAAAGCAACTCGAAGTTCATCTCCGGATTTCAAACCAAAAAATTTACGAAAAGCTTCTTGGTATTCCAAACCATACACTTCATCTCTAGACATAATTAATTCTCCGTTTCTAATGTAAATTCGGCAACCTTTTGTGCCTGAGCCAAGTGACACCATCCCTTCCCTAGAAGCAACCATTCCATCTAATTCTATATCAGAAAGACCTGAAGTTTTTAAGGACCCATGTTCTTCCATTCTTTTTTGAAGAGCGTCAAGTACAAAACGAAGCTATTCTTTATTTTTAGTATTTAAAGCGTCACGCAACATGACCAAAAAAACTTGCGATAAATTCTCCGGTTGCTGCAATTCAATCAGTCTGGTCATTATTGACCCACGTTCCTCATCAGACAACTCGGGGTTGGCAACTTGTCTAAATAAATGAAACAATGTTTCTCTAACAGAAAATTCCTCCCCGGAATTCAGATTAGGCAAACCTTCATTTTCACTCATAAAATAAGTTTAATTTTTTATACCAACTCCTTAATCGCCAAAATCATGTTAATCCCAAAATCATGAAAATCATGGTTCAGACAACCAATCCGATTCCAATTTTTACGCTTTTACACCTTTACGTTTTTACATTTTTTACTTTTTACCTTTTTACATTAAGGCATCAAACACCCCGTCTTAGCGCTCAAATCTTCAAAAGAGGCTTGGCCGACAATTTCTGAGTCGTCAGCAAACTTCCAGGTTGGATAACCTTTTATGCCAGCCGACTGACAGACAGTGGTTTGGGTTTTTGTAACCTCGTCCGCACATTCGATATAATTTATATACTGAGCACTTTCACCAAAAGCTTTTTTCTGCGACTGACAATGCGGACACCAATAAGCACCGAATAACGTGGCCCCTTTGGCGGTCAAACATTTGGAAAAAAGATCCATACTGTTTGGAGCAGCAACAGGAGCCGATGGTTCTTCGGCGACTGGAGCGGTTTGAACTTCGGGAACTGCCGGGGCTCCCTCGACTTCGGGAGCTGGCGAATTACCAATTGTGATTTCTGAACCATCAATACTAAGCGCCACAACTTGCGGTTCGACGGCAATAGCATCCTTGGTTTCGCTTTGAGAAATAACTGGGTCAACATTATCTTTTTTCAAAACCGAGAAACCACCGACGACCACGATTAGAAATACGCCGGCAAATAAAAATTGGAAGGATTTGAGTTTGGTTATTTTGAAGGGCATATAGTTGGAGTCAGGGGGATTAAGGTTGGAGTGGAGAGAAATGGCGTCAGGGGACTAAAGGGATGACTGGATTACTTTTTAAATACTGTTAAATTATAACACAAAAAAGAAATTTAAATAAAAAAATCGGCCAAACTTTCATTCAGCCGAACTAAGATAGAGCTTGATTCGAGTTATCTTGAAATAGACGTCGAACCAGGTTTTTGGACAATAGCTGTCTCCAAGCTACCGTTTTCCCTGACCAACCACTCAAAATGACTCCCGCAGCGGTAAGCCGCAACGAGCTCATCGATCCTCCGGGAGAGATACTCCCAGTGTTTCACACCGCCGCAATCGGCTGGGGTAGTTCGCCATCTCTGCCACCAAAACTCACCATTGAGTTTCTGGTAGCCTTCGACGATTCCCGCCTTGTTCCCATCGAGGAACTCGATGGTGTCCCCAGTCATCATTTCTTCGTCCCTTGACCGGCCAACTTTTCCCAAGAGGAACATCAGCCCGGGGAAATCCTTCTTGAAACCGACCACCAAGGCATCCCCCGCACGTCTAGACCAGGGGGTTCTCCCATAAGCCCAGTGACTATCCGGGCGATCCAGATGGTTGGTCATCAAGACAACGAGATCAAAGACCTCCTCTGACTGTTGTATGATTCCCAACAGCCGATCCGGGATGTCATCTCCTTCATACTCCTGGGAGGTCTTGAAAGAGTTATTAAAGGTCAACCACGCGTCTGCCCAATTCTGGCTTAGGAACAACTCCGGAAGCCTTATCTCCCCACTTGTAGCTAGCCGGAACCACATCGGACGAGCCAGGAAGATCCCCGGAAGAGCTTCCTTGATCAGCAAAAGGTTTTCGAAACTCAGAAGATTATTTCTCTTCATGAGCCCAAACGTGGCCTTGGCGGCTTTAACCTTTGTTTCAAGGTCGTGGATATTTTTCGAGCTCTTGATGGCGTCACCAAGCTCGTTTAAAACCGCCTCCGAAAGATCAGTTTCCAATAGACCTTCCACGTAAACCCAGGCCAGGAAACCCCGAAAAACCCTGAACTTTTCGAAGTCAGCTCTGAGTTTTTTGGCCATATTGTGAAGGGAACGGGCTTCATAAGCCGCGCATTTATCCTGAACATTTTTAACCTGACCTTGATCCCAAAAGTCGATCAGGTTGGAACTTACCAACCCCATCTCAATCAGGTTAGGAAACGCGGCTTCCAGCGCCCTTTCGAGCAAGGCTATTATTTCATTCTTTGTCCGAGGTCCTTTAGGCGGCTCTGATCTATTTTCACCGGCCGCAGCAACAGATACGATGCTGTTAGGTGAAACCATAACCAGATCTGTAGTCGCTGCAGAAGCACTTGATCCACCGAGAAGTCTTTTAAAAAAGTTCATTTTCTTCCCTCCCTGAATTTTGAGTTGATTCTCCCCCGGATAATCTCGTGCACCAAAGGCGCAAGAGAAACCAGAGGCGAAATTATTGGCTAATTTAAAAAGAATATCGACCACAAAAGTTAGCACCGTTTTTAATTAAAGTCAAGAGAAAGTCTTGTACAATGCAAGATGAGCCCCAAATGGGTTCCTGATTCCAATGCAAAATGAGCCTCAAATGCAAGGTAAGTTTTGGCTGGAAAACAGGTGGT
>JAGVPA010000101.1 GCA_020052445.1 bacterium | reverse complement strand
TTTCAATTAAATTTTCCATACGCATTAAAAGTTAGGATGAATTAAACCTTCGACCTTTCTTCAAATGTATGGGTTCTAAAGTGTTTATACCATTATGGAATTAAAACAATTACAAAACGACGCTTCAAAAGTATTTTTAAGCAATCTGAAGCGTGACAATATAAAAGTTAGTGAAGAATATCTGGTCATGAAATTGACCGAAGAACTCGGGGAATTTGTGCAGTCATTTTTGATTCATAAAAAAAGTTGTCGGCCGGAGAAATATAAATCGGTAAAAGATTCAAAAAGAGAAACCTCGAAAGAATTAGCCGACGTGCTCGGAATAATTTTTGTTATTGCCAAGACGATGAATATCGATCTCGAGGAAGCGTTGGTGAAGAAGTGGATTACGAGGGAGTGGATGTCGGGTGGGGCATTGAAAGGCATTAAAGGGCGTTAAGGCATTGAAGGGGTTTTATTTTATGAAAAAAATAATTGCAAAATCTTACGATAAAATTGCAAAAGAATACACCAAAAAACACGCTTATGGTGAACAGCTGTCGATTCCTTCATTAAAGTTTTTTTTAACTTTTTTACCAATCGGTGCAGAAATTTTAGATGTTGGCTGTGGTGGCGGACAAGATTCGAAATTTCTTGCGAATAAAGGTTGTTCTGTGATCGGAATAGATGTGTCAAAAAAAATGATTGAGTTGGCTAAAAAACACGCACTTGGAGTAAAATTTAAAAATGTCGATGTAATAAAAATTCTGGCTTCAAAAAAATATGATGGAATTTGGTGCTGTCGGGTTTTTCATCACATATCATTAAAAGAACAGGATAATTTCTTGAATAAACTAAAAACCTTGCTTAAAAAAGACGGTATTTTATACATCACCTCGGTTGTCAGTGATAAAAAAGAAGATTTCGAAGCTTTTGATTCCGGAAACGATGGTTTACTTAAAAAACGTTTAACCAAAAAATCTTTTAAAAATTTGCTTGTCCGACACGATTTTGAAATTTTAAAGTTTAAATATTGGGCTGATAAAAAAGGTATGGAAATTTTTTGTAAAAAAATATGAAAAAGATATCAAACTTTTTATATCAACTGTCCGGTGAAAAAAACTTTTCTTGGTTGCTCGAGAAAAAGTTTTGGTTTTTCTTTTTGGTTCAGGTGGTGTCTTGGTTTTTGTTTTATTGGTTGGTCGCGGCCGATATTGTTTTGAAAACGTTTTTAGCCGTGGGCAGAAATCCAAATTTTACTCAACACGTAGTTTTTTCTTTGACCACCGGTCTGGCGTTTTTTGTTGTTCAGATTTTTACAGCAGCAATTTTACCAAAAATTAAATTTTACTTTTTAGTTCTTTGCGTTTTAGGAGTCTATTTTAAACTTCTGGGATTTTTGGCGGCTGGAACTTGGTGGGGTTTAAGAAAATTTAAAAAAACATCTCAGACCAAGAAAATAATTGTCGGCATCACCGCCTTTTTGGTTTCAGTTTTAATTCTGTTTTTGTTTAAATTATTGTCTTTATTTATAACTTATCCGATCCTAAGTTATTTTATCCAATAGTTCACCTGCTCCAATCCAACAATCTACGAATTCTACAACTTCTACGCTTTCTACCACCACCTATGAAAACCATTTCCGTCATCATTCCAACTTATCAGCACGCCAAGACAATTTCTCAGTGTCTCGACAGTGTTTTGAAACAGACTCGCAAACCGGACGAGGTTATTGTGGTTAACGATGGTTCGACAGATAACACTTTGGAAGTTCTGAAACCTTATGCCGATAAAATAAATTTGATCAATAAAAAAAACGATGATGGAAATCCGAATCCGACTCGCAATCTCGGTTTCGAGAAATCACATGGCGACCTGGTAATTTTCTGCGACGCCGATGTTATTATGCAACCCGAGATGTTGGAAAAACTTTATAAAATTCTCGAAGAACATCCAGAGGCCAGTTATGCTTACAGCGGTTTCAAATTCGGTTGGAAGGCCTTTTCTAGTTTTCCATTCGATGTCGGTCGCATCAAACGACTCAACTTCGTCCACACCTCGGCTCTAATTCGCCGCGAACATTTTCCTGGTTTTGATCCAAGCATCAAACGCTTTCAAGATTGGGATCTTTGGTTGACGATGATGCAAGAAGGGCACATTGGAATTTTTGTTGACGAGGAACTTTTCCATGTTCTCGACGCTCGTGGCCGAATAAATATCTCCAAATGGCGACCGAAAATTTTTTATCGAATTCCCTGGAAATTTCTTGGCTGGCAGCCGGCTTCGGTTCGGAAGTATGAGGAGGCGAAGGAGATTATTTTTAAGAAACATGGATTAGAGTGACGAGGCGAGATCCCTCTCTGGCTCGGGATGACGGGCGGGGAAGGGTGAAATTATTTTTAATTTTATTTATGATAAGAGAACAATGGTTTGGAAAAACATTTTTTGTTACGCTTGGCACGCTGGCGGTTGGTTTTTTGTTGGCTATCGGAGTTTTTCATAATTTAGCCGAGCCGTTTGCTCTGGCACTTATCGGACTCGGAATTCTGGTTTTGACCATCTGGCGACTGGAGTTTGGTTTGTTCGCGGCTTTTGCCGAACTTTTCGCTAACTCGCATGGTCATCTAATCGAAGCTTCGGTTTTTGATTTTCCGCTTTCACTGCGGATGACGGTTTTTTTGGCGGTGATGCTCGGCTGGTTGATTCTAATTATTGGAAGAAAAATAAAATTACCATTAAAAGATTCTCGTTGGCTGCCATTTCTACCACTGTTTGTCGCCGTGGCCATCGGTCTTATTATTGGTTTCAAAGAAAACGGTGTCATGGCGGCTTTTGATGATGGTAATGCTTATTTTTCTCTGGCTTATTTGTTGCCGATTCTCTCCGTCGAGTGGACGGCGCTCAGACGTCGAGATTTGCTTCAGGTTTTTGCGGCCAGCGCGACTTGGGTGATTATTTTAAGTCTCGGACTTCTTTATGAGTTCACGCATTTTCCTGGTTGGCTGTTGAGTCAATCGTATACTTTTATCCGCGATACCAGAACTGGCGAGCTGACGAAAATGACGGCGGGAATTTTTCGAGTTTTCCTTCAAGCCCAATTTTCAGTCGTGGTTTTAGCTTTCCTGTTGGCGCCGTTCATGTGGTTAAAGGAAATAAATAATAAAACCAGATTCTGGCTCGGGCTCGCTTTGGTTCCAGTTGCCTCAACAATCATCATTAGTCTCTCGCGAAGTTTTTGGGTTGGTATGATGGCGGGAATTGCCGCACTCATTCCATTAATATTTATTTTGATCAAACCAAAATTAAAAAAAACCGGCTCAGCTATCGGATTATCCGCGGCTTCCGGAATTGTCGGAATAATTTTTATCGTTCTTATCATTCTTTTTCCTCTACCATACAAAACCGGCTCGTTCAGCGAGTTCTCATTGTTGCTCTCATCTCGCACCACCGATCTTGGTGACGCCGCTATCTCCAGTCGTTGGAATTTGTTGCCTGAACTTTGGAAAGAAATTGCGGTCAGCCCAATCGTCGGTTCCGGTTTTGGTGAGGAAGTGGCTTTTAAAACCGATGATCCTCGGGTCCTTGCAATATATCCTGACGGCCTGTGGCGAACTTCGGCTTTGGAGTGGGGTTGGTTGGAGTTATGGCTTAAGATGGGTATCTTGGGACCGCTCGCCTTCCTATGGCTGTTTGGCGTCTTGCTGAAGAGTTTAATAACTGACCGAGAACGTCAAGCTTGGTTAACTATCGGTTTAACCTCAGCTTTAGTCATGCTTTTTGTCACGCATATTTTTTCACCATATTTGAATCACCCGATTGGGTTAGGTTTTATTTTGTTCATCTTGCCTTTTCTTGAGGCTAAGAAAAAATTAATCACCTTACCTTTATCTGAAAAATCTTTTTTGGAAAAAACCAGGCAGCTAGCACCAGGCTTAGCCGCTCCGGTAACCAAACAAAATAACTAAAAAAATACGCAGGAAAAAATCCTGCGTATTTTTTTAAACTTTCTCAGTTTCCTCTCTGATCATTGTCTGATGAAAACTTAACATCCTACTGTGACTTTTCTTTGCTGGCTCAAAGAAAAGTCACCAAAAGAAATAGCCTTATCAACGACCCTTTGTCTGTCGCTATGGTGTCCGTGTTTCTCCTTATTCGCAGCTTAGGCAAATCGACTTTGCTAGATTCTTCTTGGAGAAGAATAAGGCAAAATAGTCTACATTCCTACTCTCATAACCTTCTGGCTCAAGCGCAAGCCAAAGGGTTCATTGGATTGGAAGTGGGTAGGCGGTTTGGTTTTTTTATTTGATTTCCAAATTGCTCTGACCAAAGTTTTTCATTAAGTCTTTGGCGATTGAGCCTTGAAGCATAATTTTTCCATAAACTACTACTGCGCTCACTGAGCCGCCTAAATAAAAAGCGTAAGCCAGCCAGTCTTGCCAACCACTGTCGCCGAGATGGATTTTTAAATAATAATAAAAAATGTAAATGAAAGGTAAAGTAAAAAAGATGAATTCGATTAAAGCGACAAAAATAAATTCATACTTTTTATTTAAAATTGCCATTAAGGAAACGTAAAATAAAACTAATAAAAATCCGATCATGATCGTCGAAGTGTAAAGAAAGGCGGCGTCTAGAATGTACTCTTGCCAAAGAAAATCTCTGGCCACGATAAATTTTATTAAAAGGAATAACCATGGCGAAAACAACATGAGCAACATTTTTCCATTACTTTTTGGTAAAAAATGGAAAAACAAAACCTGCATGAATAGGATAAAAAGTATGGAAAGAAAAAATGAATTGACGCCAATAATATTTTTGTCACCCAACCAGCCAAGAAGGTGAAAATAAATAATTATTGGATAAATGACGCACTGCAAACAAAAAATAATCCGCAAGGCAATGTTGAGTGTTGAAATTTCAGTTTTCTTAATTGAGTTTTCCATAACCGCGCACAAAAGCCTCGTAAGGCATAACTGTTCCACCCTCTGGTTGAACTTCCAAGAGTTCAAGTTGGCCATTATTTAATTTGGCTTTCAAAATTTTAACTCGAATATTTTTTCCATTATGCGAAAATTCCGTCCAGGTGCCCGGCCAAGGAAAATAAGCTCGAATTTTTTGCTCGATCCTTTCGGCTGATTCCGACCAATCAATTTTACCAGAATCTCGAGACAACATTTTACAAATCACCGCCTGAGAATCGTCTTGTGGTTGGAGTTCGATTTTGCCAGCGACATATTTTTTAATTGTTTCAATGAGCAAAGCTGGTCCGAGTTGTTTTATTTTTTCAGTTAAAGAAACTTGGGTTTCATCCGCGACCAAAATAATTTTTTCCTGAGCCAAAATTGGACCAGTATCCATACCTTTATCAAGCAGCATAATTGAGACACCAGTCTCCTTATCGCCATTCGCAATCGCTGATTGGATTGGTGTCGGGCCGCGATATTTTGGCAGGAGGGAAGGGTGGACGTTGATAAAACCGAGTTTAGGAAGACTCAGAACGGTTTGAGGAATTATGATGCCATAAGCCACTACGACAGCTAGATCGGCAGAAGTGATGGAGTCGTGGAGTGATGCCCCGCCGACGGAGGCCTTTGACGGGGTCCCGCCAAAGCCCGGCGACGGCGGGAGAGTGATGGAGTCTTTTTTTAAGTTCTCGGGCTGGAAAACAGTTACCCCTTTGGCCAAAGCCAATTCTTTTACCGGCGATGGCGTCAAAATTTGTTTGCGGCCGACTGGGCGGTCGGGTTGGGTGATTACGGCCTGAACTTCAAAATCCGGCTCGTTGGTTAGAGCTTCAAGGAAGGGAACGGCTAGGTCTGGGGTGCCGAGGAAGACAATTCTGGTTGGGGGTTGAAGGGGACGAAGGGGCATAAGGGGTTGAAGGGAGGTTTTGACTTTTTTTGGATTGAGAAAAGTATAACACGGCCGCTTTTTTATTAAAAATTGTTAAAATAAAAAAACCACTTTCAAATTAGCGGATTTATTGAAAAATTCTTGTATAAAGAGGAAAAAATGATACAATTCCTTTTGGCTAAAGTATTACACGTTTCGCTTTTAGCCACCTAATACGTTTCTGTTGTGGAAACAATTAGTATGGAAATGGACGTTGTGCGAAATTAAATTTTTACAGTAACATTTCAATATGGCTGTCAGAAAAGCAAATAAAACCGACAAGGATCAAATTCAAGCTCTAATGGATGAGTTAAATTTATTTAGAAAAAAGATTTTTAGTCCAAAAAATCAAAAATTTCACGAGAGAATAAATCCTTATCCTTTATTAAAAAACAAAGATTTAGACGAAAGTTATATTTTTGTCGCCGTCGATGATTCTGAGAAAATAATCGGATTTATTCAGGGCAGTACTCATCAAAGAAAGAATCATAAACTAAATAAACTTGGATATATTGATGAATTGTATGTAAAAGAAGAAGCTCGCGGAAAAGGAATCGCTAAAAATCTTTTTTCAGAGCTTGAATCTGAATTCAAAAATCAGGGATGCAATCACATGACAACACATACGGATTTTGAAAATGAATTATCTCAACGGTTTTATTTGCAGGCAGGAATGCATAAAGCCACAATCGAATTATGGAAAGAGTTGTAAAATTTTACATCAAAAAAGAAAAAAATAATGCTTTATTTTTATGATTGAATTAGAAAAAACTTATTTGGCAAAAAAAATTCCTGAAAATTTGAAAAGTTGCGTATTCAAAGAAATTATTGATGTTTATATTCCTAAATCTAGTGAACATCCAAAATTAAGATTAAGAAAGAGTGGTGATAAATTTGAATTAACCAAAAAAGATTTGGTTAATGAAGGCGATGCTTCGCACCAAGAAGAACAAACCATAATTCTTACTGAAGCTGAATTTAACGATTTGAATCAACAACTTGATGGAAAAAAAGTTCGTAAAATAAGATATTTTTATGATTACAATGGTAGGACAGCAGAGTTCGATGTTTTCCAAGATGATTTAGCCGGTCTGGTAGTCGTTGAGTTCGAATTTGCAACTCTAAATGAAAAAGATGGGTTTCAAATGCCTGATTTCTGTTTGATTGACATAACTCAAGAAGTTTTTATTGCCGGGGGAATGATTGGTGGTAAAACTTATAAAGATATCGAAGATAATTTAGAAAAGTTTGAATATCACAAATTGTTTCTTGAATAAATTTTTCTTTTGAGGAAATACGAAAAAAAAATAAGATAAAATCCACTACATTTTTATGAAAACCGATTTAGTCGTGGCCGGGTACATAATTCACCAAAACAAGGTTTTACTCATCCATCACAGAAAACTGGATTTGTGGCTGCCGGTCACAACTCAAACTTGGCATCACCATGAAAAAATTTTGGAAAGTCTTTATGTTATTGACGGTGAACTAACGGCTGAATGGAAAACTAACGATAAAATCGAGAAACAAATTATTAAAGCTGGCGATTTGGTTGAGACAGAAAATACTCCGCACACTTTTACTAATCACACTGATAAGGTCGCAAAATTTTTAGTTATTAAGCAAGTATTGGCTGGAATAGACAAGCGAGAAATTTTGAAAGTAGATAAAGTGATTGATTAGCAAAAGGTCCTAAACTAAAGAACTTGTGGAATATACTTTAAAAGAATCAATTGAATACGCGGAAACAGGAAAGCTTGAAAGTTGGCTGCATTCATTTTTGGGTTCGGCGGGAAATAACCCGACTTTTTCAGAAGGGCTTAAGCTAAAAAAGCGATATTTTTCTCAGCCTATAAAAGTATCTCTAAGCTTATTCTCAAGAAGTTGCGGACCAGAAAAAAATCTGAAATATATTGTTTCAAAAGCCGAATTCGAAAAGCGAGTGGAACAAATAACAACCAGACTTAATAACGGTTGGGATATGCCCCCGCTTATTGTAAATTATTCAAATGGTATTTTTGAATTAAATGACGGAAATCATAGATATGAAGCGTTAGTCAGGAAAAATATTAAGGAATATTATGTTATTTTTTGGTGTACAATGGGAAAGGAATATTTTGAGCTTGAAAAGTTTTTAGAAAACCTGAAAAAATAACGCTATTGATTGATTAAGTTAAAAAAAATCTATGGAAAACAAAGAAAATAGAAATTCCACGAATAAAGTTGACCAGGGCCAGGAATTCGTTTATTGGAATTTAAGTTATAAAAGAAAATTAATAAGAACACTTTGGCTATCGCCTTTAGTTCTTATTGTCTTAATAATTCCCGAACCATATCTATTATTCAATTTACCCAAAAATATATTTTTTTCCATTTGTCTCGCCGCTTTTTTGACTCAAATTATTTATAACTATTACAGATGGAAGAAAGAGGAAACTCAATAATTTTTATGGATCAGAAAGAAAAAGAAATAAGATCAAGATTTAAGTTTGAAATTAATATATGCTTGCCAACCATTAGCTTCACGCTTTTCGGTATAATTGTTTCCTTAAATCCATCATTACTCAAAGAAAGTTTTTTGTTACCAATGCGGTTAACCATCACAATTCCATTATTACTAAGTTCAATTTTTGCCAGATCAAAACTAGCCTATACTCAGCGACCAAAATTATGGGAAAGTTACGGTTTTATTACTTTTTTAATTAGTTATTCTTTTTTAATAAATATTCTTGGTATCCTGCTGGCTGCATCAGTCGGTTTGTTTTTTGGCTTAGCTTTCCTGTTTGCCAACATAATGATTTCGATGGTTTACTCTTCACTAGAAGTTTTGGAGGATAAATCAAAACTATTTTTACGAATTAAAAAAGATTTATTTTTTATAATACTTTTGATATTGGGCGGAATTTTGCCAGCGATCGGTCTTTATTAGTATGAGAAAAATAATTCTTTTTATCATCGGGATATTTTTAACCATTTTGGCAATTAAATTTATGGTCGATAATTTAAATAATCAATCTATGGATCAAGTTCAAAATTACAAAATATTTTCTGAAACAGATGCTCTACCCATGTCCATCGAAGACGAGCAGAGATACACGCCCTCTGATCAAGATGTCCAAAGCGGCTTAAAAATTTTAAACAATCAATTAAAAAACGAAACGACTATTCGTGATTTGGCGGAATATATACTCATTTGCTAAACAAAACAGGAATTATATTATTTGAAATTTTAAAGTCAACAGTGTTTTCAATTCCGATTTATATTGTTTGAAGTTTTTAAA
>JAGVPA010000004.1 GCA_020052445.1 bacterium | reverse complement strand
TGTTTTTGTTGGTTCATAACTAGGCTTTTTAGTGGTTAGCCTAGTTATATTTTGCTATTTTAAGCCAAATTTATCAATAGTTGGTGCGTTTGCCCTGCGGTACAATGCCAGCTGTATACGAAAAACAAGTCGACGAGGCTCGCAAACAATTAATCACTGCTCTAGAAACAGGCGAAATGACAGCTGAATTAACTTCTGATGGAAAAGTGGCTGTTGTGGTTGGAAAACATCGGGATGCAATGACGATTGGTTATTCGTTGTCTCCTGTTGTTGTCGCCTTTAACCCTGAGTTTTCTCCAAATCCAAAAGTTCCGGCTCATGCCAAATATACCGTCGCACAATACAAGATGGGTCTGGTTGATTTAACCGGTGCGTTAAAAGAATTAAATGAGGCCGATTCAGCTGTTACAGAACAAGCTGAATGGGGCGGCAGTCCTGGTATTATCGGATCACCAATGGGTGTTTCGAGTAAGCTAACTCCGGAACGAGTGGCCGAAATAGTTGCTAAATATGTAACGGAATAAAAGTAAAAAAAATAATTCATTAAGAATATCTTTTATGGTAACCGAAACAGAAATGGGATTTGGAGAAATTGAATCTCTTAAACAACGGCTTAGTTCTTTTGGAATCGACCTTAATCTTTGGGGTAAAGGAAAAGCGAAAACCGTGGAACATTTATTTGCCGAAGTTAAATCCGGCGAAGCTGTTTTGGAAGAACGTGAAGGCGAGTTGATTCGGAAGACAACGGTTTGTAAGGCGGAGGTTTTTCATACAGATGCCGAAGGCGGTCGTTGGCATTTGAAAGAAGAGAAGCAAGTTTTTAAAGACGGTCGTGAACGCGTGCGCAAATTAAATTCTTCGGTTTCAGAAAAAATTAAAGCCAATGAAGATCCTTTAGCGTCAATAAAGCGCGGTATTGTTGAGGAGCTTGATTTACAAGGAGATTTATCGGTTAATCAAGGTGAAACCGATGAAGAGGAAGAAGAATCACCAAGCTATCCTGGATTAAAAACCGTTTATGTTTTACATAAATTTACCGTTGAACTAGCAGCCGATCAATTTAAATCGGAAGGTTATCAGGAAAACCAGAAAGACAAAACAACATATTTTGTTTGGGAAAAGGTGGGGTGAAATAAAAGATAAAAATGTAGAAAGTAAAAGACCGCAGGGTAAAACCAGCGGTCTTTTTTCTATTATTTCTTCTTTGAAGACTCAATCACCTCCCTAAAAATATCCAAAACTTCTGTCAAAACCTCTTTATCTTTTTTTTCCATTTTTTTGGCCAGTGTGTGAACCGGTTCGCTGTCTATAAAAATCGACCAACCTTGAAAACATTCATGAAAACTTCCATCAGCTCCAACATCGTTTTTTAAATTCAAAGAAGGAAATCTTTCCGCCACTCTTTTAGTTATTTTGTCTGCTATTTCTTGATCATCCTCAATGGAATTCTTATTGTCGATAAAACTTTGATAATTGGGATTTGGGGCCGGAGATCTTTCTATTTCATCACCATAATCAACAGAATTCTCATCGTCGATAAAATTTCGCGAACCACTTGTATAATTCTCCCCGCTCCCTAATTCCACCTCGTAGACAAAATCAGAATCTTTTTTTATCAAACGGCAATAAACCCTGTCGTTTACTTTTAAAACTTCCCCGCGGGCAATATCAAGAGGCAAACTTATATCATGATTAACTTCCAACTTGTTGCGTCCGGAAAGGTATAAGGTAGCAAATTTTGAAATTGCCTTATGTAAATCATTTCTGTTGGCATCTAACTTGGTAATTTCTTCAGCCAAATCTTTGATTTTTTGCTTTAATTCTGAAACCGTTAAATCTCTGTATTGATAAGCCACCTGTCTTATTTCCGGGAAATTTTGTGCCTCTTCCAAACCACCCAAAGCATTAAGAACCTCGCCGATATACTTTACGTCATTAAAACCCGTCAAAGATTCTTCACATCTTGTTAATAATTGGTGTAAAATAAAAACCTGTCTATCCAATTTTTCCTCTTCCAACAAAATTGCTACGTATTTATCGATCAAATCATTATAAAACTCCGTTACTTTCCTTAAACTGTCAAATTTAAAATCCACACTATCAAAAACTTTGAAAAAATTCTCTTGCCTGTCCAAAAAATCACGCAGGGAAATCGATTTCACTTTTGTCTCGGGCTTCCTTAAACCTTGTAAAAAAATACTGAACAACTTTTTCCCATCTTCTCCGGTTCTTTCGTAAATTTTGAGTCTAAAATCTGAAACAAAAACTGAAACTTTTTCTCTTCCGCCAATACGATCTTTAGTAAGTTTGGCAAGACATAAAAATGGCAAAGAAAAATCAACTGTATACACTGTCATTGGTGAGCGGACAAGTGTATTTTCCTCAACACAAAGATCGCTTACTTTTTCCGCTAAAGCTAAAAAGCTCAAAAAATCGAGTTTTTTAGCTTTAAAATCCGGCCTTTCGGATGATAAATAACCACAATCGTCTGAAAAAGATTTATCAAGAATCAAATCGGTATTAAGACTGAGTAACCCGCCACCTGCTCTTGAAACCAAAAAATCACTAAAAACTTTTTGCACAAATTCAAGAAGTTTTCTTTTTCGTTCGATCTGTTCTTCTGATGCTTCTTTTGAAGAAATGAGTTCGCTTGTCATAAATCGGTTTTATTTTTTTTCAATTCCAAAGCAACAATCTCCGGCAAAACCACCAACGCCTCAGGGCGAATCAGGATCTCACCACTTCGACGTTTTTCTTTTATAGCTTCCATTATTTTTCCGACTATTTTACCTGGTTTAATACCCAAGTCCAAAGAAAAAATATCTTCACCTGTAATAAGTGGTTTGGTACTCAAACTGAATTTTTCGATTACTTTTCGAGCTTCGGCCACTGCTTTTTTTTGTTCCTCATCACCAGTCATTTCATAAGTTATCAAATAAAGTTCGATATTTTCACCTAAACTTTCCAAAAGCTCCATCAATTTGCCGGCAAATTGTCTTTCGTCGACTTCCCCGTTTTGTTTTTCAGAAAAAATTTCAGACAATCGATGACTTTCTTTGGCCAAAATCGCTGCCTTATCCAAAATATCTTTTTTACTAAAAGTAAAACGCTTTTTATCATCAAGAAACTTCTTAATGTCGTCAACTTTCATGTCCTGACAAAGCAAACTAAATAAAACTATTATTTTATCATCATCAGAAAAAACGCGCTCACTTTTTCTGAAAAAATCCAAAGCTGCATCCATTTGTCCTTTGATCTTTTGCCACCTAACTTCCCCTTCCGCCCCGGAAATCACCGCCGATAATTCGGGATAAATTTTATCGATAATGCCGAGTTCTCTCATTAGTTCCAAACCAACCGAAACTTTTTCTGATCTCAACAACAACTTCTTCCACTCGTCTTTAAAACGACCGGCCGACAAACCTTCTTCGGCCAAAGATTTCGAACCAACAGTCTTTTTAGTTTTTTCATTAACCGGAATGACCTGAAATTCCCGGTTCGCAACAAGTTGTTTCATTAAATCAAAGCTCTCTGGATCAACAGAATAACCAAATCGAGCCGAAAACTGCACAGCCCGCATAACTCGCAAAGCATCTTCGGAAAAAGTTACCGGATCAACAACTCTTAAAACTCTACTGGGGTAGGCGCTTGTCACCCCTTCTTATCAGTAACATGCAACATTCCTTGTATTAATCGATAAAACAATTTGCCTCGAGAATGCGATTTCCGTCG
>JAGVPA010000061.1 GCA_020052445.1 bacterium | reverse complement strand
TTTAAAAACTTCAAACAATATAAATCGGAATTGAAAACACTGTTGACTTTAAAATTTCAAATAATATAATTCCTGTTTTGTTTAGCAAATGAGTATAAAACGAATCTGACGGAATTTATTATCGGAACATCGGCGACAGTAATTAGTGAAGTTTCGTTACCTTTATAATCTCACTACTTTTTTCTCAAATCAAAATGAATTTTATAAGTATAAAAATCAATGTTCGAAGTAACCGACAGAGCACGACGGGTTTTTAAATCATCTTCAAAAGCGATGATTGCCCCACGAACTATTTGATTACTTTCGGCCAATTCTTCTTTTACATAACCCATGTAACGTTGGATTTGGCCAACGACAGCATCGCTCACTCGGCCTTTTTTAAGCTCTACCACCAAAATTTCTTTTTTGTCTTTGCTAATTGCCAAAATATCAATCGGACCTGTATCACTTAAATACTGCTGACCGACCATTTCTCCGTCTTCCTCGTAAATATCATAATGCTTGCCAAGTTCGGTGTGACGCCAATTTTGAACAAGAAAATCTTCGAGGTGTTTTTCAAGAGCAAAAATACTTGGATCTTCGATTGTTTCATCTGTGGCAACAATACTTGCTGGGCGACAGCCAGAAATAATTTTTTCAATCTCGTCGGCATATTTGGTGATATTACTAACGGTTCCAATAGAGCCAGCAGAATTTTTAAACTGTTCGCTTATTTCATCGCGAGATATTGTACGAGGGAACCAATTAACATTTCTTCGATGTGGAAGAGTTTGGTTTTTATGATATTCATAATTTCCTGTCACCTCGCCAACAAAATAATTTCCTTGGCCGTCTGGACAAAGCACCGTGTCACCAATAACAATACCTTTGGTGATAGTGTGAAGCATACCGCAGGCCAGACCGGCAGAAATTTTTGTTTTCTCCGGATTTTTTTCCAAAAAAACAGGAATAAACTTTTCGTTAAATTCTCGCCAGCTTTCAGGAATCCTATTGGACAAATCAATATCCCCAAGACATTCTGTGCCAATGAAATTTCCTTTGTGGGCTTCCTCGGCGTAAACACTCTTTTTGCCCAACATGATGCGATAATAGTTTTTCATAAAAATGTTTTATTTCCAGTTGATTATTCCAGAAAACCAGCAAAAAAACAAGGGTTTTGAGGACTTTAGTTACCTACAGTCAGGCAGACTAGACGCCTCACATGGGTTGCGTCATCAATGTGGTTGTATGATAAACAACACACAAATAGCGACTTCCGCCCAAACCGACCATGTCCAAACAAAATACGAAAAGAACAAACCAGTAGAGATTTTTGAGAAAGTAAAATACTGCCTTTACGCTCGAAAATCGACCGAGTCGGAAGAACGACAGGTTTTATCTATCGACTCGCAGATTAAGGAGATGCTTCAGCTTGCGGAACGAGAGGGGTTGGATGTGGTCGAAATGCGACGAGAAAGTCACTCGGCAAAGTCGACTGGCGAACGGCCGGTGTACAATGAACTGCTGGCTGATATTCGTCGGGGAAAATTCTCCGGTATTCTGACTTGGGCGCCAGATCGATTAAGCCGAAATGCCGGCGACCTCGGGGCAATCGTTGACCTGATGGATCAAGGCATCCTTCGAGAGATCCGAACGCACGGTCAAACCTTCACCAATAACCCAAACGAAAAATTCCTTCTCATGATTCTTGGCTCAACAGCGAAACTTGAAAACGATCACCGAGGCGAGAATGTAAAACGAGGTCTTCGGACAAGGGTGGAGATGGGACTATGGCCAGGCGTTGCCCCGCTCGGTTATCTCGACCAAGGCCGAATGGATAAAAAATGTCAAAAAATTATCGACCCAATTCGCGCACCGATTATCAAACAAATGTTCGAAAAAGTGGCGTATGAAAAATGGAGTGGTCGAAAATTATACAACTGGTTAAAACACGATCTGAACTTCAAAACCAGAGGAAACAAAACTTTAGCCCTTGGCTCAGTTTATCGGATATTCGACAACCCTTTCTATTATGGAATGTATGAATATCCAAGAGATAGTGGAAATTGGTACACTGGAAAACACGAAGCAATCGTCACCAAAGAATTATATGAACAAGCCCAGAATCAATTAAAACGTGATCAGATTGTCCGAGAAAATAAAGAATTCGCCTTCACCAAATTGTTCACATGCGGACTGTGTGGATCTGGCGTGACAGCCGAGGAAAAATACAAACAACGAAAAGACGGCGGCCACACTCGCTATGTTTACTACGGTTGTACACGAGCGAGAGATCGCGATTGTAAAAATCCTTACGTCCGAGAAGAAGAATTGATTGTCGAATTACTAAAAATTATCGACCAAATCGATATCAACGAATTTGGAATGAAGGAAAAACTAAACGAGGAAATAAAACGTTTCAGTCGATTTGAAAAACTGTTCCGAGGCGGATCGTCTGTACCAAATGGTGTAACAGAAGATATGGACATTCGGGCTTATGCTAAATACTTACTTCGTGAAGGGAGTGTGACGGAGAAAAGGGAGTTGCTTGGAAATTTTAGGAGTAGGTTGATTTATAAGGAAAAAACAATAACCTTGTTAATTGCCTGATTCTACCGAAGCGTTATCGATCTCGGTATTTAAAGAAGACGTTTCTTCTACTGATTGCGAACCCCATATAACATCAACAACAGAAGATCCAAGAAAATCATATAATTGACCATCTGGACGCTTGGATCCGATACATTTACCTACCCGGATAGTCCAATCGGTTCCATTTGGATCGAGAATTTTCGCAATAGCCCCAACCAAACCTTTTAGATCAATTGTTTTTCTGTCCCAAGCATCACAACCTAATAGTTTTTCAGAAATATTTCCGTAACCTAATGCTTGATCTTTTATACGAGAAACTGCACTGTCCCAATTAGGATTACCTGGCAATGTCTGTAACACCTCGTTTGATATATATAAATTTTCTGACTCATGACACTCCAATCGAAGATATTTAATGTAATTTTGTGTACGATCCGGATTAGGTATTGGAAGTGCCTTGTCGTGGTCTAAAATTGCGTAACCAGATACAGTCGTTGTGCTACGAAGACTATTAAAAATTTTCTCCAACGTAGTTTGGTAATCAAAAATCTCCTCTCCATTACAAGGTATGACGGCCACGCGAATTTTGTGTCCGCGTGGAGCTTGGCTCCAAATTTTATAATCATCATCGCCCTCTACTAAAAGTATCGGGGTTCCAAATAGCGGACCCATAAGAGCATGACCACCAAGACAGGTTGCAACTTCTTTCAACGCATCATCAAATGAAACAGCTCGTTGTTCTGTGTTGTTACTATCTAAATACAAAACACTGGTTTTGTTTTGTCCATAGTATCCAAGAGCAGATAGAAGTGTTGTGCTATGAGTAGCCACGATAATTTGAACTAGATACTTGTCACGAAGTTGTATCAAAAAATGTGCTAAATTTTGTTGAAGATCTGGGTGTAAGTGTGTATCTGGCTCGTCGATCAGCAAAATCTTTTGTTGTTGTTCCGGATCTAAATCCCACATACAACAAATAGTAAGAAGATCGAGAGCCAGAACCAAAATTTCAGTTTCACCACTACTCAATGCGTTTACCGAAGTTACCGATTCGTGTGAGCCGTTTTTTTCACGCCATAATTCAAAAGGAGGAACGCTGTCGGCCTTAATTCTAAAATCAAAATCTGGTAAAAGAATTCGAATAAAATTTCGAATATCTTCTTTTGCACTACTCAACAGTGTCCCTGCTGGTGCACCACCCATTTTTACAAGCAACGCTTGTATTCGTGAAACTGTCTCTTGCCTAAATTGTTCTGAAAAATTTTTTTTACTTCGTTCTGCTCGTTTATTATAATCGAACTGTTGTTGAGCAATACTCATGTCATTATTAATCTCACCGGCACGTTCTGGAGATGTATAATGACATCCACGACGATCCGTATCTCTAATCATTCGTAATAACTGGCTTTTCCCTGAGCCATTTTTTCCAAAAATAACAGTGACTTCGTTTAAATTACGAAGTTGCCAATCTCCTATTCCTAGATAGGTTGGCTTAGTTACATTGAATTCTTTTTGAAATATCGGCATATTGTTACAATTCCCCTTTTAATTTTACCGAATAATATCTAGATTGTTTTTACATATTACAACAAAACGACTTTGTAAAAAAGTCGTTTTGTAATCGGGACTAACCCCTACGCGTCGCCTCGTCTGGCCTCAGGCCAATGAGTCGGCTCCGATAAAGAATAATCCTGGCGGTACCTTTTGGTTGAAATTCTAACTTTTTTTGAACAGAACCCCGACTGACCACGCGCCGAGCGCGTGGTGGCTCTGAACGAAATCGTACGCTCC
>JAGVPA010000014.1 GCA_020052445.1 bacterium | reverse complement strand
AGGTTGCGGTCTTTGGAACTTCCATCTTCGATATACGTCATAATCTCAACTTTCATGGGATTATTATGTTTGTCGAGGAATAATATGGCAACAGGTCTAGTTGTGTTCTGGGTCTGGTCTTCAGTTCTGTGCTAGAAGATTGGAAGACGAGCACAGTTTGCTGGGCACTTGCTACAATATGTTACGCCATGGTCGCGTACAGTTTCATGTAAAGAAACCTCAGCCACCAACGCGCCCTCAGAAGAATCTCCCTAACCCCTCGCACGGAACGTCTCCGGCGAGGAATTTTTTTACCTAAAAAACGCCGAGTAGATCTGCGTTTTTTCAAATCGATTTTGATCTAAACAATGAGCGGCAACTTCTCTAATTCATTCTTCCTACCCAAAACAATATCCTCAATCCGATAAACTCCGTGGGTCGGCGCTTCGATGTAGCCATTCCAAGCCATACGGGCCATACCACCGGAATTTACCCAATCAAACAACCATTCCGAAGCGTAGCGCGGATCGTTTTGCGAGACACCACCGCCGATGTACTGAAGCCAAAGACGATTGAATTCCTCTTGCGAACCGATTGGTGGGGCCATGACCAGGGCGATGCCGAGACCGGTATAAAAGGACATTTCGCTTGGTTTGGTCCACAGAATATCCGTGGTTTTTAAAATCTCGGTCATGCCGGCGAAATATTTTTCCCGCGAATCAAAAACCGGAATATTTAAACCATCACCTTGATTTGGTTTCAAACCAAGACCCTCGGCTGCTTGGTGATAAAATTTGGCCACGTCGCGACGAGTGCCGGCTACCAGGTTCAGACGCATTTCACGACGCTCGATTTTTTTCTTAAAACTTTTCAAAATCTGAACACCTAAATTTTTCTGAGCGCCGGCACCACCGACCATATAAGTCACCGTGAGTGGATGAGTGGCTGGAGTTTTCATTCTGGCGGCCCCGAGTTCGGCGGTGATGGCTTTTTGATATCGATCACGGAAAATATTTTGCGGATCGAGATTTTTTAATCGAGCGGCCACCAAGTCTTTGGCAGCGTTGGCTTTAAGGCCACCAATGAGTTCTTTAGGCATGGGAAAACCGGTCAGAAAAATATTTTCTTCACGGACACCGTAAAGTTTTAGACGTTCGACCACACGACCGTTACTGGCAAAATATTTGATGCGAGATTTTTTTGGGTCAACTGGCGCCCAAGCCCGAGAAATATCCGCGTCACAAGTCACACAATAAATTTCCCCCGGATAATCAAAATAATCCGCAGCAAAAGCTGGAATAAAAAAAGTCGTAACGATTGGTAATGGGTTCTTGGCAAGTTTATCGATCAAATGTTTGCCCAGCTCGTGTTTGGTAATCATGCGATAAATTTCTTTGAGCTGCAGATTCGGCTTTGACATATCGCGGCGCGGATAAAACAAAGGAATCTCCTGCAAATGATCCATGACATCAAACAAAAATTTACCGATCATCGGCACCGGTTTAAGCCGCGAAATTGTTTCATACAATTCCCGACTACTGAACCACAGTTTTTTATCTTCAGCTGGAATGCCAGTATAAGTGTTGGCCGAGATAACTTCTCCGCCAGAAAGATCTCGGAGAGCAAAAGCGGCCCGAGAATGGCCGTAACCCATGTTGACGTCGATGACGTAGGCTTGTTTTTTTTGAGACATATTCTTCCCCCACCCCACCCTCCCCCGTATGCGGCATACGAGGGAGGGAGCTTTATTTGAGGTGAATTTTTATTTTATTTAAGACGGTTTCAAGATCGTTTAAAACCTCACTGTTGGTAAATCTTATAATTTTATAACCGAGACTTTCAAGATACTTAGTTCTTTCTTCATCATTTTCTTTTGCTTCTTTTTGGTCATGAATACTTCCGTCTATTTCAATAATCAGTTTCTTACTCCGGCAACAGAAATCTGCTATGTAGTTTTGAATTCCATATTGTTTAACAAATTTTAGTCCAAGTTCTTTACCTCGCAAATACTGCCATAAAATTACTTCGCTGTCAGTTTGATTGTTTCTTAAAAGTTGTCTGGTTATTCTTTGTTTTACGGTATTTACTAAACTTCTATTCCGCATAAAAAACAAACAAGGATTCTCCTTCCTTCGTATGCCTCATACGGGGAAAGGTTGGGATGGGGGCCGATTAAAATATCGTCCTCTCCTTTGAATTCTTAATAAGTGCAAACGCCTCCTCGGCCGTATCAACCACTTTATAAAGTTTCATATCCTCAAGAGCAACGGCGTCGAATTTTTTATAAACACCTTCGGTAATCCATTTAAAAAACGGGTCCCAAAACTCATGACTAACACAAACGATTGGCACTTTTTGTGCCTTACCGGTTTGGATCAAAACTAGCATTTCCAAAAGTTCATCTAAGGTACCAAAACCGCCAGGAAAAAAAACGTAAGCCTGAGCCGAGGCGGCCATAATGACTTTACGAGTAAAAAAGTAATGAAAAGCCCGACCTTTTTGAACATAAGGATTAGTTCGCTGTTCCGACGGCAACTGAATGTTCAAACCAATCGAATCGCCACCACCTTCGACAGCGCCGCGGTTACCAGCTTCCATGATTCCAGGACCGCCACCAGTAATAACCGAAAATTTATTTTTCCCTAAAATCCGACCAAGTTTTTGGGCTTCTTGGTACCAATGATCGCTTTCAGGAAATCTGGCTGAACCAAAAATTGTCACCTCGCGCGAAGTTTCTGATAAAAATTGGAAACCTTCGACAAACTCGGCCATAATCCGAAAAATTCGCCAAGTAATATCCGACATACGCGGCGGTTCGTTGGTTTTTTTGATTAATTCATCTGGCAACAAAGGTATGCGACAGGCATTAGTTTTACATTTTTTTGAGGTAGACATATCTGGTGGAAATTATTGAATTTTCAAATTATTTAATTATTGATTTATGGAAGTTGTTTTCTAAAAAAACGAATTCTCCCTCCTTCACCGCCACGGTGGGGGAGGGTTGGGGTGGGGGAAATCACGCGGCCCTCCTTCGCTAGGGCTACGGAAGGGTGAACGAAATCCTTCTCTGGCTCAGGATGACAAGTAACGATGAATCAAAGCGTCGGTTTCCGAGGTAACTTCTTGGATACTTCGGCCGCCATCAATTATAGCATGAGCGACCGCCCGATGGGGTATGGAAAATTCTCGAGCGGCTGGGGCAGCGACCTGCCAATGGTATTCTGTGTCATAATCTGGCTGACGCAGCAAACGACGACGCAAAGCTTCTGCTTCAGAAACTTCCAGCCAAAAACGCAAGTCAAACAAGTCGCGAATTCGTTCATCGGAAAATAACATGAGGCCTTCGGCAAAAATTATTGGAGCTGGTTGATAAATATTTTGCCCGACTCGTTTATTTTCTTTTCGGCTGTAAATCGGCTGCCAAATATCATTACCCTTCTTTAATTCCACCAGGGCTTCATAAGCCTCGTCAAGACACAAACTTTCCGGCAAATCCCAATGCGGTCGGCTACCGATTTTTGGACACTGATCTTCATCCTTATAATAAGCATCAAAGCGAAAACGTTTAACACCACCCTGACTTTCAAGATGTTCGGCCAAAGTGGTTTTTCCGGCCCCAGATAAACCAGCGAGTCCAATAAGAATCGGTGTCATAATTTTATTTTCTTCGATATTTTCCAATTAGTTCGGCTTTAGCCAAAATCAACGGTTCGATAACTGACAAAAAGTTTTCTTTGGAGACACCGGAAACTTTTTCGGCATTCAAAGCGTAAAGGGTAAAAACATAATGATGAGTTCCCTTCATTGGACAAGGCCCGCCGTAGCCACGAGCTCCGAAATCATTAATCAAATCATCACCACCAGTCCGGCCGCCTTGCGATAAGTCTCTGGCGTCAGCCGGAATATTTACCACAAGCCAATGGCAAAAATTCCCCGACGGCGAATCCGGATCAAAACAACTGAGAGCAAAGCTCAAAGTGCCTTCAGGCACGTCCAACCACTCCAAATATGGCGAAACATTCGCCCCATCGCAAGTTTGGAGTGGCGGAATAGGACCGCCGGCTTTAAAATCAACACTTTGTAAAATCATAGTATCGATATTTTACCCCACTGTTTATCTTGAAGGAAGTGGACAGAAAAAATTATTTTTTCAACATCTCTACCAAATTTCTAGCATTAATGGCTGTAAATACCTCTGGGTATTCTTTAACGTAAACCAACAACTCTTCATATCTTTGCCACTGTTCATCTTGATCGGTTTGGCTTTTTAAAATCGCCTCAGAAAAGGCTCGATCAACATCAAAAGGCGGCTTGCCAGTACCACCTCTTTTTACACCATAAGTAAAACGCCAGGAAGTTTCTTCTGAATAAAAATTATTTTCATGCCATTTGAGGTTTACAAAAGCGGACTGGTCGGTTGGGGCTTTGGCTAAAACTTCAGTTAAAATTTCTTCACCGGTCGGTTGGTCTGGCAATTCATAAACCTTAACCTCGATATCCTCCGGACGTAACCATAACCCATCTGATTTATCGCCCCAATCAGTACCGCCTTCATGCTTTAACGAAAAAATTGCACCTTTTTCTAACCAAATTTTACAAGCAATTTGATGGATATTGCGAGTTGTTTCAATACCGCTGACAATAAAAGGCGGGTAACCCATTAAATCTTTTAAAAATTGATAGCCGCCCGGTTCGGCGGTTGGCAAACCGGTAACTAAATCGATTCGATGTTCTTCGTAACTTTTAATTGTGTCGTACAGGGTTTCATCGTCCATCTCGACCAAACCCAACCAATCCCAATTCCAATGATAAGGTGTTGGCGGCCGCAGATGATAAGACACGGCGACAACTGGTGAAATTTTTAATCTTGCCAAAAGTTCAGGATATTGTTCGTGATAAACTTGAACTATTTGATCATCGAGAAAAATATCCACCGGTATTTGATATTTTTCATGCAGATCAATAATTCTATTTAAGGTAGCGGCACTTTGTTCCGGAAGAACCCAATCATGAGTGTTGATAACAAAATCGGTATAGACCGTATTTTGCAAACTTTCTGGAACTGCTTCTGGAATCGAGGTCTCCGCAACCTTCTGCGGTGAACAACCGAAACCTAAAAACGGCAAGAAAAAAATTACAGTCCAAATAAATTTAAAACTTTTCATAAAATCAAAAAAGATTTTTCCCAATAATTTTTACCAATTCTTTTACCCCAAGATTCTTTTCAGCCGAAACAAAAATTGGTTTTAAATCCGACCATTCTTTGGCCAGTGTTTTAAGTTTAGCTTTTGTTACCAAATCAATTTTATTAAAAACATAAATCTTTGGTGTCTTCTCCACTCCAAGTTCCTTCAACACTTCTTCAACCACTTCGATTTTCATTTTAATCAGCGGGTCAGAAGCGTCGACAACGTGCAATAATAAATCTGACTCAACCGCTTCGGATAGCGTCGACTTGAAAGCGTGGAGTAAATCCGGGGGCAGATTTTTGATGAAACCAATGGTGTCGGAAACCAAAACTTTTTCTTGTCGCTCGGGCAAATACAATTCCCCAACTCGCGTGTCGAGCGTGGCGAATAATTGGTTGGCCACGTATTCGTGACGACCGGTGAGGGCGTTAAGGAGCGAAGTTTTTCCGGCATTGGTGTAACCGACAATGGAAACAGTTTTAAGACCGCGACGATGGCGATCGCGACGATGGCCGGCTCGAACATTTTCGTACTGTTTAATTTTTTCGATAATTTTTCGTTCTCGTTCTTTTAAGTGACGCTTCATGCGTTCAATGTTCGTCTCACCAATACCGCTCGTGCCAATACCACCACCTTGCCGCGAAAGTTCCAGCCCCATGCCAAAAATCCGCGGCCCCATGTGACGAATACCAGCCAACTCAATTTCCAATCGAGCTTCGGTGGTTTGCGCGTGCTTGGCAAAAATTTTCAAAATCAAATCCAAACGATCCCAAACCTGAATACCGGCCGGTCGCAAAATTTCCTGGAGTTCGTAAACTTGCTTGGGTTTTAATTTATCGTTGACGACGAGAATTTTAACTCCAAGTTTCTTCCCTTCCTCGGCAAGCTCAACCGCTTTACCTTGACCGATAAAAGTCCGCGGGTGCGGTGAAAAACGGCGTTGATATTCCTTCACCACCACCAAACCACCGTAGGTATTCACCAGTTCCTCGAGTTCCCGCAGCCGCTCCAAACTATCCTCGGCAAACATGCGAGGCTGAATGATATCGATAATAATAGCTTTTTGTTTTTCTTGGGGCATAACTTAATAATAACACAAAAGACGGCAACTGCGCCGTCTTTTTTTCTTTCAAAACTAAAGTCCCAAGGTCGCCACCAGCCAATCAACCATAATTTGTTCGGTAATTCGACTCTTCAAAATTCTGGTCGACATGATTCCTCCGGTGTAACCATTAACTAAAGCCGCGTCACTGTTTCGAACTACAACCAAATAAGCTGAGTTATTGATTGGCAGAATTCTTGGTCTGGTCGCCGAAGCGGTCGAAAAAATTTGGTAACGGTAAACTGAATTATCTTCATAGCTGACAGAAATTTCGCCGGAAAAAAATCCAGCGGTCGACAAGATTTCGTCACCTATGCTGTAAGGCATGGGGTCCAAAGTTGAAAAATAAGGATGAACCCCGTTTTCGGTTAAAGTGTTGTATTCGTCGCGACGACCATCGCCGTCGTTATCAACTAGGTCGCCTCTGATTTCTATTCCGGCGTTGGGAATAAGATCGTTGGTATCATCGGAATTTGTGACATGGTCGACTGGTGGGGTTATGGAGCAAACTCGATTGGTAATGTCCGAACCCAAACCGTCGCCGTCACGATCAAAATAATAAATAAACCAATCATGAACTGACGGATCGTAATCATCACAATCCGTGCCGCCGGCATAAATATCCGAATAGCCATCACCATCGACGTCGGTTAAATCCGAACCATTGCAATCTTGATCGACGCCATCGTAAGCAAATTCGTAAGCGCCGGGATAAGCGGCTGGATTGGTATCATTGCAATCCAAATTATTGCTGACATAATTTGTTGGCATGGTACAAGCAGCTACTGAAACTGCGGAACCATAACCGTCAGCGTCGTAATCTTGATACCAAACCGGAGCATTAACCGCATCGGTATCGATCACCCCGTCACAATCATTATCCACACCATCGCACATCTCGGTCGTGCCGGGATTAATTGCGGCTATCGAATCATTGCAATCAACCGTTGAATCATAACCATCTCTGTCGACGTCAATCGTCAAACAAGTTATGGGAAAATTTTGGTACAAATAAACATGGCCGATGCCATTCGTATTATGACCATCGTCAGCAATCAAAACCTCGGCCAAACCAGTGGAACAGTTATTTCTAAAAGCAATGCCTTCCTGAGCATAACTGCCAGACAAATTATAAGTTTTATTTAAAGTAAAACCGGAAGTTGAACAAGTCCATTCTTCCATGGCATCAGAGCCGTCATAAACCGCAAACATTTTTCCGGTGCTTTGATCAAAATCTAAACCGGCGTTATCGGTAAAGCCATTACTGGTATGAAGTTCATAAAGAAAATCATAAGTCGTGGCGGTTTTTGGTTCGTAAAAATAAATGTCACCGTCGTGTTGATAAGCTACTGCGAACACCCCGCCCATAGTTGTAGTGCCAAACGGATGAAAACCGTCAGGAACCCAAGTTAAACCTTCGACGCCATTATTATCATCACCGTTCAACAAACCAAGTGCTTCATCATGACCATAAAAATTCCACAGTTCTCCAGTTTTTGTTCTGGTAACTAAATCGTAACCAAAAATCGTGCTGGTATTTTCATCTAAAAAATAAGCCACTGAACTGCTTGAATCAATAAACGTCATACCCTCAAGATTACCAGTAACCCACCAGTTACCTAAAACCGCCCCAGTTGAACTAATTTCAAACAAATCACCATCATCACCATTCACAAAATAAGTTCCGCGGTCAGAATTCCAAAACGCCCCACTTGGCTCAAAACCCGAATAAACCGCATTAATACCAGCCGTGATATCGGTCGCGCTTGAACCAGGCCAAGAATTGTAGGCCAGAGCCGGCTGAACCAACAGAGCCAAAAACATTATAGAGATGAAGAAATATTTCATATATTGGCAAAACTATACAGAAAAGGCGGAAAAAAGGCAAAAAATAGCAAAAAAATGACTATTGACATTTTATTTAAAAAGTTATAAGGTCTTCTGCCTCCGTGTTATCAAGCCTGGCTCGGAGCCAACAAATCTTTCACATTCAGGCTTATGCTACAAGGAAAGAGCTACCGATGAGTCCTGCAAACCCCGTAACCTCGTTTCTGTCCCTTCTCTCTCCCACCCAACTTCTGGACATCTTCGGGACGTCGGACCTGGGCACCCTCATGAAGAGGCCGACCATCACGGTCGAAGTCTCGCACAACGTCCAGATCGCCACCGTACCACCCCTCGACGGGGTGTTCTCCGACATCGTCTGTCATCCGTCGGGCAACGGATGCGCTTTCTGCCCGAGTCCCTTCAGCACCTTCAAGATCGTCGTCTCGAGGCGTGGCCTCATCTGCTCCGTCAACGATGCCCCAGTCGGCATCGGGGAATACCCGAAGCTCGACAACTTCGTGGACGCCTACGACGAAGGTCTCATCGGGCTCGTCTACGGCCTCAGGGACTCCTTGAGGTCCAAGGCATTCGAACTCCAAGGTCTCAGGCACCTTCCACAATTAACTTCCTCATAATTTGGTCCAATTATATAATTCCAATCACCATGAAAATCATTCCGAACAATATTAATTTTCTCCATTTCT
>JAGVPA010000020.1 GCA_020052445.1 bacterium | reverse complement strand
TATTCATATTGGAATATTTTCGGGCTCATCTTGCATTGGAAACAACCGAATTGAACTTAGGTTTATGATATCATGGATGGGGTGGTGCGTAAGGTGAGTAATTTATATATATTCTTTTTGCCAAATTTCGGTTTTCCAAAACCGGGGTTTGTGCATTCCTCTCATACCGCGTACCCCCCCATGAAAAATTAGTTAAGACATAATCGCTGTCGTACTTGGCAGCGAAGGCCCGTTTGTGGGCTGGAAAAAGGAGGAAACCAAAAGCCTCCGAAATAGACGGCCTGAAGAATCAAGCTGTCTCCTAATGCTCTGTGAAGACATGTTGCCTAAGGAAAAGAGACTATGGTCTCGGACCGATAAAACAACTTACTAGCTGTGAATTACGAAACTAAAAAATAATCAATTTTAAAATCAAACCAAAAATTATTCACCGTTGGGTGAATTTTTGTTTTAAGCCAGTTGTCACACAATTGAAACGTCGGAAAGAACAAATTGGAATTTAGTAAGAAGGGTTTTTAAGCTCGACGAAAAACAAAGGAAAGAATAGCTTGAAGATAATTAGCGAGATAACCATTAATTGATCTCGGCATAGAAGTAACTAGTCCATGAAAAAGTTTTAATGACCTGAAATCAAATTCAATTTGAAATCGTCCTTTGTATAATTCTTCCTGCCATTTGGTCATAAGTTTCTTCATGGTTTTGTATGGTCTGATAAACAACCACCGTTTATTTTCAATATTCATATCTTGTTCAAGTTGTTTGGAAACATAGCCAGCGTCAGCGATGAGAATACCGAAAATGTCTTTGTTAATTTTTCTGAATATTTCTCGATCGTTATCGCCGGCTTTGGTGAACAGAATAGCCAGAAGCCGACCGTCAGCATCCCGGGTTATTGTCAATTTCAGGCCGAAAAACCAACCTTTTATGCTGTGACCAAACTCTGATAAATCTTTCATGGTCTTGTGACTATCGGCGTTCTTTTTAAGACAGACAGGAATATCAGTGGCGTCAGTGTATTTAACTAAATGTTGATTATTTCTTCCAAGACGCATGATGATAAAGAGAAGCCGAAGACACAGAATAGCCGAAGCATTCATTGAAACGACTAAAGTTTTAAAGAACATTTTAGTCTTTCTTTGAAATCATCAAACACTGATTTTTTTGTTGCTCTGGTACTCGTGTGTTGGTATAATGCCAGAGTCAACGAATCGATTTCAGAAATCTTTCTAGGTCGACCTTTGGTTGGGGACGTTTCTGCTTTAACCAATTTAAAGCGTTGGCAAAATTGTGTGACAACAGCTTTGAGTTTTTCCAATGGCTCTAAAGTCATATGAAGAATTCTTAGCTGTTTTCAAAAGGCACCATTCTGGTGCCTTTTGTATTTTATCAAATTTGTCAAAAATTGTCGTTAGAGTGAATTTCGTAATTCACAGCTTACTAGTAGCCGAGTTAATCAGTTGGGGGAAAATCCTTGGCGATCGCTGGTAACCATGAATCGGATTACTGCCCAAAAAGCAGTTTCTATTTCATTGATTGGCGGTCGTCTTTTGTTTACAGAGTTTTTCTAGATCTTTTTTTCAAAATCCTCTACAATAAACAAGCTAATATGACCTCTAATGAACTTCGCCAAGCTTATCTAAACTTTTTTAAAGAAAAGGGGCATGCAATTATCCCTTCGGCTTCTTTGCTTCCGGAAAATGATCCGACCACTTTGTTCACCAGTTCCGGTATGCAGCCAATGGTGCCGTATTTGCTCGGCGAAATTCATCCCAATGGCACAAGAATTACTGATTCTCAAAAATCTTTTCGGACTCAGGATATCGAGGAAGTTGGTGATAATCGCCATACAACTTTTTTCGAAATGCTTGGTAATTGGTCTTTGGGCGATTATTTTAAGGCTGAACAAATTCCTTGGATGTTTGAATTTCTGACCAAAACCGTTGGCCTAAATCCGGAAAAATTGTTTATCACTTGTTTTCGAGGTAAAGAAGAAATCGGCATTCCTAAGGATGAAGAAGCTGCTGAGTTGTGGCAGAAACAATTTAAAACGGTTGGTCTCGAAGCAAAAATTGTTGATTTTCCTGAACGCGACGGATTGCAGAACGGTCGAATATTTTTTTACGATGAAAAGAAAAATTGGTGGAGTCGAGCCGGCATAACCGAAAAAATGCCGGTCGGCGAGCCGGGCGGTCCTGATTCGGAAATGTTTTGGGATTTTGGGACCGAACTAAATTTGCACGAAAATTCTCAGTGGAAAAATGAACCTTGTCATGTGAATTGCGATTGTGGTCGATTTATGGAAATCGGCAATAATGTTTTCATGGCTTACAAAAAAACCGACCAAGGTTTTGAATCGCTGAAAAATAAAAATGTCGATTTCGGTGGTGGTCTGGAAAGAATTGCAACTGCCTTGAATGGTGATCCGGACATGTTTAAAATTGATCTGTTTGCCGGTCCACTTAAATTACTCGAAGAATTATCAGGGAAAAAATACGGAGATAAGGGTGATAGTGAGTATATAAATGACGGAAAGCAATGTTGGGTTGACGTAAGAAAACAATTTCGGGTTATTTTGGACCATTTGCGAGCGGCTACATTTTTAATTGGTGATGGAGCTCTGCCTTCAAATAAAGACCAAGGTTATTTTACCCGTCGGCTCATCCGTCGTTCGGTTCGTTTTGCCAGAGACCTGAATGTTCAAGAAAATTTTTGTGCCAAGGTCGGAGAAATTTATATCGATGAGTATCAAGTGGCCTATCCGGATTTAAAAAATAAAAAAGCCGAAGTGCTGGCCGAATTGGAAAAAGAAGAAAAAAGATTTCGGGAAACCTTGGAAGATGGTATAAAGGAGTTCGACAAGTTGTTAAAAGGTTTTGAAATCGCTTTTCAACAAACCGGTAAAAAAATTACCGAGATTTCTGGCAAGCAGGCTTTTAAATTGTATGACACTTACGGTTTTCCTTTAGAGATGACCGAGGAAATGGCCAAGGAAAATGGTTTAGTAATTGATGGCGAGGGTTTCAAACAAGCTTTTGCGGCCCACAAAGACCTTTCTCGTTCCGGTGCCGAACAAAAATTTGCCGGTGGCCTCGCCGACCATTCGGTCGAAACCACTAAACTCCACACCGCCACCCACTTGCTCCAAGCTGCGTTGCGAAAAATTCTCGGTCCGCATGTTTTTCAAAAGGGTTCGAATATTACCGTCGAACGTCTGCGCTTCGATTTTTCTCATCCAGAAAAGGTCACGAGTGAACAACTTGAACAAGTTGAACAAATTGTCAATCAAGCCATTGAACAAAATCTACCGGTCAATTGCCAGATGATGGATTTGGCCGAAGCCAAGGCGGCTGCGGCCATTGGGGTGTTCGATGACAAGTACGAGAAACTCGGTGGTCAGGTCAAGGTTTACACGATCGCCCCTTCGACAAGCTCAGGGCAGGCTGGGGAAAACTCGGTTAGCCGTGAAGTTTGCGGTGGCCCGCACGTGGAAAAAACCGGTGATTTGGGCCATTTTAAAATCATTAAAGAAGAGGCAGTTTCCGCTGGGGTTCGCAGAATTAAAGCGGTTTTGGCATAAATAATTTAATAACTAATTTACAATCAGCTCAATTTTCTTGACAGGATAATTTAAAAGGCCTACTATATTGCCGTTCCAAGTATCCACAGAGGCCTTGCAATTTTCCGCTGATTTGATAGAATTTTCGCACTTATGGTCGATCAGGTCTCAAAAGATTATTTGGAGGTTCGGGGAACAGTTGAAGAACTGTTGCCTGGCGCCAAATTCAAAATTAAACTGGAAAACGGTCAAACTATTTTTGGTCATCTTTCTGGCAAAATGCGCATGAACCGCATTCGACTTTTGCCGGGCGACGAAGTTAAGGTGGAAATTAGTATGTACGATCTTACCAAGGGTCGTGTGGTCTACCGTTTTTAACTAACAAGTTTCGCGTCATCGAATGCACGTTCGATGACGCTTGTGCATTTTCTATATTTTATGAAAGTCCGTGCGTCAGTCAAAAAAATCTGTCGCGATTGCCAAGTCATCCGCCGCAATCGTCGTGTCAGCGTCATCTGTAAAAATCCTCGTCATAAACAACGACAAGGCTAGTATTAAAATGTCCAATTCCTAATGTCAAATGACAAATGATGGAGTTAATTATTCTAAGGAATAGAGCTTCCTTAATTCAATAATTAAATAATTTGAAAATTCAATAATTTCAATCCTTCCTTCATTAGACATTTGACATTTAATAATTAGAAATTCCCAAAAATGTTATGGCACGTATTGCTGGTATCACCCTTCCTGCTAACAAGCGCATCATTATTGCGCTGACTTATATTTACGGCGTTGGCCCAACTACGGCCAAAAAAGTTTTAAAGGACGCCGGAATCAGTGAAGATATTCGTTCTAAAGATTTAACTGACGATCAAGCCAACAAAATCCGCGAACTCGTGGAAAAAAGCTATCGTGTCGAAGGTGATTTGCGCCGCGAGGTTTTTGGTAACATTAAACGTCTTAAAGATATTGTTTGTTATCGCGGTCTTCGTCATATCAAACGTTTGCCGTGTCATGGTCAACGCACCAAAACCAATTCTCGTACTGTTCGCGGTAATGTCCGTCGCACCATGGGTAGCGGCCGCCGTGCTTTAACTAAGACCTAGAACTTTCAAATTTGGCGCACAACTTCGTCAAAACCAATATTTTTTCGTTCAACGTATGTTAATACGTTTCACGAAAAAATATTGGTCTTTCCTCGTTCTGCATCCAAATTAGAAAGTTCTTAAAACCAAGAAAATAGATTGCTAATTTTATGGCAGAAGAAGAAAAAAAATCTGAAGGCAAGACTGAAACTAAGGCTAAAGCCAAAGCTCCAGCTAAAAAGAATGCCAAAAAAAAGGTGGCTCGTCAGGTTCCACACGGTTGTGTTTATGTGCACGCCACTTTTAACAACACTATCGTTACTTTAACCGATTTGAATGGTAATACTTTGGCTTGGGCCTCATCTGGTCACTGCGGTTTCAAAGGTCCAAAAAAAGCCACACCTTACGCCGCTGGTATAGTGGTTAAAGCCGTGGTGGAAAAAGTTGCTGATTTTGGCTTGCATGAAGTTAACGTTTTCCTAACCGGCGTCGGCTCTGGTCGCGATGCGGCGGTTCGTGCTTTAAATGCTAATGGTTTATCGGTTCTAAGCATTAAAGACATGACCCCATTACCACACAATGGTTGTCGCCCTCCAAGAGCTCGCCGAATTTAATAAATTTGTAGTTTCGTAGCAAAATTCGTTGATTCGTATACAATAGAAGCAAAAAACTATGGGTAAAACCTTGAAAACAACTTGTAAAATGTGTCGCCGCGAAGGTGTTTCGCTTTGCGGTAAGGAAAGATGCGCTTTAAAACGCCGTTCTTCTTTACCTGGCCAACACGGCCCGACCCAAAAAAATCCCCGACTTTCCAGCTACGGGCTTCAGTTGCGCGAAAAGCAAAAAGCCAAGCGTCTTTATGGCATAATGGAAACTCAGTTTCGCCGATATTTTGATGACGCTCGTCGTAAAAAAGGTAATACTTCAGAATTTTTAATTCGGGCCCTTGAACTTCGTTTAGACAATGTGGTTTATCGTCTAGGTTTTGCCAAAACACGTCGCCAGGCTAGACAAATGGTTAACCATGGTTTCTTTACAGTCAACGGTCAGCTGGTCGACATTCCTTCTTTTGCTACTAAAATTGGTCAAGAAATTGCTGTTAAGGAAAATAAACGCAACAAAAAACTGATTGACAGCATGCGCGAACAGTTGTCCAAAGCCACTGCACCAAAGTGGCTTCATACAACTCCAGCCGATCTTAAGGGTAAAGTGGTAACTTTGCCAGAAGGCGAAGATTTACAGACAGTTTTCGATCCAACCCTGATCGTCGAATTGTACTCAAGATAAACTTAACCTTTTTAATTTCAGAACTTACGTATTTGGATGCAGAACGAGGAAAGACCGAGGCTTTTCGTGAGACGTATGCGACATACGTTGAGCGAAAAACGCAGGGCTTGACGAAGTTATGCGCCAAATACGTAAGTTCTGTAACCTTTCCAAAACCCTATGGAACAGGTCCTTTTACCCACCAAACTTACGGTGGAGCCAACCGATCAATTAAACGTCGCCACGCTCGTCATGGAGCCGTGCTACTTCGGTTACGGTACAACAGTCGGCAACGCGTTGCGTCGCGTCTTGCTGTCATCCTTAACCGGGGCCGCGGTTACTGCGGTCAAAATAAAAAAGGCCACCCATGAATTCCAAGCCGTGCCAAACGTTAAAGAAGATGTTTTACAGATTATTTTGAACCTCAAAGGCTTGCGCTTAAAAATGTTTTCTGACACCCCAGTTAAGCTTCATTTAAAAGTTACCGGTGAAAAAAATGTTACAGCTGCTGATTTTGAACCAAATGCTGATGTTGAAATCGTTAACCCGAGTTTGATTATTGCCACTTTGACTGATCCTAAAGCTGATTTTGAAATGGAAGTAGTGGTTGAACGCGGTCGTGGTTATTCCGCTACCGAAGAACGAAAAGAAAAATCCGATGAATTAGGCATGATTGCCATCGACGCCTTGTTTTCCCCAATCAGAAACGTTGGTTATCGGGTAGAAAACACTCGTGTCGGCGATGTAACCAACTTCGATAAGCTGGTTATGAACATCGAAACCGACGGCACTATTGATCCAAAAATTGCCGTCGAACAAGCTGCCAAAATTCTTATGGATTACTTTGCCTTGTTAATTCCGGGTGCCTCAGACACCCCAGCTGCGGAAGTTGCCGACGAAGCTCCGCTTGAATAAAGTTTATGCGCCATCGTAATAACAAGAAAATTTTAGGACGAGAAGTCGCGCCACGCCGCGCGCTTTTAAGGTCTTTGGCTGAAAGTGTTATTTTGTACGAAAAAGTACAAACCACGGAAGCTAAGGCCAAAATTGTTCGCCCGTTGGTCGAAAAGGCTATTTCTATTGGAAAAACTCCAACTTTGGCCGCTCGTCGTAAACTCATGACCATGTTTCATACTCAGGCGCCAGTGGAAAAAATTCTGGCCGAAATCGGACCACGTTATAAAACCCGTGCCGGCGGTTATACCCGCATTATCAAACTCGGACATCGTTTAAACGATGCCGCTGATATGGCACAAATTGAACTTGTTTAATATGCAGCCTAAAGTCGTTCGCGTCCACCAACAAATTGATGCCACTGGCATGGTTGCCGGTCGTTTGGCCACCGAAGTTGCCAGACTACTCATCGGTAAACACAAAGCCTCCTTCACCCCAAACATGGATGTTGGTGATTTTGTCGATATTACCAATGCCGGCAAGTTGGTTTTTACCGGAAAAAAATTGGAGCGTACCAATAAGTACACTCACTCCGGTTATCAAGGTGGTTTAAAAACCGCTAACCTTAAAACTTTGTTCGAGAAAGACCCAGCTAAATTGTTTAAAAGCATGGTTTCCTGCATGTTGCCAAAAAATACTCATCGCCCATTGCGCCTGAAACGCTTAAGTGTCAAGAAGTAATTATGACAGTTGATTTATCTACAAAAACCATTGGTCGCCGCAAAGAAGCCGTGATCCAAGCCAAGCTGACGCCTGGTAATGGAACCATCGTGGTTAACGGCAAACCTTTGAAGGATTATTTTCCAGTTGCTGAATATCAGAACTTGATTAAACTACCTTTCGAAGCCACCGGCACCGGTAAGAATTTTGATGTCAACGCTTTGGCTAAAGGCGGCGGCAAACGCGGTCAAGCCGATGCTTTGCGCTTAGCCATAGCTCGTGCTTTGGTAAAAGAAAATATTGAATTCCGTGCCATTTTGAAAAAATTAGGTTACCTCTCCCGCGACGCTCGGGTTAAGGAACGCAAAAAGTACGGTCACAAAAAAGCTCGTCGTTCACCACAGTGGAGTAAGCGTTAGTTGGGTGGAGGGGTGCGAATTACGAATCTTATTACGAATTTACGAATCTACAAATATGGAATCCCCGGTCGCAAGATCGGGGATTTTTGGTGTAAAAAAATAAGTACTCCGACCAGGAAGGCTGGTCGGAGTACGATGACTAATCTTCGTCCCAATAGGGGTTAAACCCCGGTTTTAGGAACCGCCCAGGCATTGGGCGGTCCGTCTGGCAAAAGAGGTCTGTCCCGGTGATGGTGTACACCACCGTCTCACCATCTCTTTTGGCGGAGACGTCGACTCTATTGGAATGACCTCTCTCGAAGGTGTCTTGCACCCTACCGGTAGTGAAGGTGGAAGACAGGAGTCTCCCGGGGTTTGCGAAAGTGACCACGATTGCCTTGGCTACGCGATCTTCAACCACATGGATCACTTTTCCAACAGCCGCTTCCAGAAGCGTTGGCAGGGCTTGACCGTAGAAATAGTCATCCGGATTGAAGGAAGGATCAAAAATTGGCATCTGATCGTTCTCCTTGGATAGGTGAGAATGTTGAGGATACGGCTGTTTATATTATCATAAAAATGCCTTTTTGTCAACCATAACAAAATTTAGTATAATAAACACCATCTTATGTCAGTTTCAGTTGCTAAAAATGCTTTTTATTTGACCATGGCCACGGTTGGCCAGAAAATCATGGCGTTTTTTTATTTTCTGTTGGTGGCCAATGTTTTTTTAAAGGAACAGACTGGGGCTTATTTTTTGGCGCTTTCGATTACGACGATTTTTAGTGTCGTCGCTGACTTCGGTATCACGCCGGTGGTAATTCGCGAGGTGGCCAAAAGGCCGGAAGGCGCGACACAACTGGTTCGTCGAGCGCTTGGGTTGAAGTTGCCGTTTGTTATTCTTGGCGTTCTTGGTTCGCTCATTGCGGTTCAATTACTCGGCTACAGTCTCGAGGTAAAGTTTCTTGTCCTTCTTGCGGCCCTGGTTATGGCCGAAGATGCCATCTCACTGCTTTATTTTGGTGTGCTTCGCGGTTTGCACATTCTGCGTTTCGAATCGTTCGGCATGATGATAGGGGAAGCGATAACAGTCAGTCTCGGCTGTCTCTCGTTACTTATTCACCCATCACTGACTTTTTTGGTTTTGGCTTTGGTGGCCGGCAGTTTATTCAACGCGATTTTTTCGGCGCTTCAAGTGGTGAAACATCTTGGTTGGCAGACAATAATGCCAATTTTTGATTTTGCCGGGACAAAAAAACTTTTGAAAACCGCGACACCTTTTGCACTGGCTGGTGGTTTTTCCAAACTCTATTCCTATATCGATTCGATTTTACTCGCCGCTTTCATTGGCACCGGTGCCGTCGGAATTTACGCCATCGCTTACAAAATGACTTACGCTTTTCAGTTTCTACCAATGGCTTTCGTGGCCGCGGTTTATCCTGGTATGAGTGCGCTGGTTGGTCGGGATACAAAAAAACTCGGAGAATTATTTGAAAAATCGATTTGGTATTTGTTAATTTTGGTGGCCCCGATTTCGTTTGGAATTTTTTCCGTCGCACCTGATGTCGTCCGTTTGGCTGGTAAAGAATATGTCGACGCCGCTTTAGTCTTACAGGCTTTGGTCTTTGTTTTGATTCCGTTGTTTCTTGATTTTCCAATCGGCTCACTATTAAATGCGGCTGATAAACAAGCGACAAAAACCACGATCATGGGTTTGACCATGGTTATAAATACAATTTTGAATTTAGTCTTGATTCCAATCGTTGGAATTATCGGCGCGGCTTATGCTGCCGAAGCAAGTTTTTGGTTTATGTTTTTGGCCGGACTTTATTTTGTGCCGAAAATTATCCCAGGTCTGCCTTGGAAAAATTTGAATTGGTTGTTTGTTAAAATTATCGGTAGCGGAGCGGTAATGGCCGCCGCAACTTTGTTCCTGCGACCGTTTGTTGGTTTTTTCTTAGTTCTACCAATTGCCGCAATTATTTATATCGCATTACTTTTTGTAACTCGTTCAGTTCGAATTGATCAATTAAAAGATTTAAAAAAACTGGTTTTACGGAAAAAAGTTGATGTGACTTATGTCGAAGAGATTACTCCTACTGACGCTTGATTTTCCACCACGAACTGGTGGGGTAGCTCGCTATCTTGAAGCGTTGGCAGTTTTTTTTGGTGAAGATATTCGGGTGGTGGCTAATCCGGAAAAGGGTAGCGAGACTTTTGATAAAATCGCACCATTTCAAATCGAGAGGCAAGAACTTCTTTTCAAAAAAATCTGGCCGCGTTGGTTTAAGTCGATTTTATTTTTGATAAAGGAACAATTGAATTATCAGACGGTGATTATCAGCCATCTTTTACCGCTTGGGGCGGTAGCTTGGTTGGCGAAATTTGTGACCGGGCGGCCTTATGTGGTTATTGTTCATGGTATGGATGTTTCGCTGGCCAAGAGTTCGGTTCAAAAAAAATGGCTGGCTGGGTTGATTTTGCGCGGGGCCAAGGTGGTGGTGACCAACTCTTCGGCTTTAGCTGAAGAGGTTCGGAAGGATTTTGGGGTGAAAGAGACGCTTGTTGTATACCCCGGAGTTGTTGGACAACCGAGTAAAGTGACCGATCGGTCACTTTACACGGCAATTGAGGGTCTCGACAGTTTTGTCCTTCTAACCGTTTCTCGCCTAGTGGCTCGAAAAGGCCATCTTCGAGTTCTTCAAGCTTTGGCTAAAATTAAATCTCAAATCCCCAATCTTCGATACCGAATCGTTGGCGAAGGGCCAATGAAAGAAGAGCTGCAAAAAACCGTCATTGACCTCGGTCTCGATTCAATCGTAAAATTCGAGGGCTTTCTAAATGATAAAGAACTCGCCGAAGCTTACGAACAAGCCAGTCTCTTCGTCGAACCAACTGTCATCGATCCGATCGACCGCGAAGGTTTTGGTCTGGTTTATCTCGAAGCCGCAGTTCATGGAGTTCCATCAATTGCCACTGATCAACCGGGTGTCGATGAAGCTGTTCTTGATGGCCAAACTGGCCTTCTGATACCAGATGGTGATATCGAAGCACTGGCGGCGGCGATTCTGACCTTATCGCTTGATCCAGAAGAACGGAAGCGGCTGGGTGAGAACGCTAGACGACGGGTTTTGGAAGAATTTGTTTTTGAGAAGCAGTTTGAGAAGTTGAGGTTGGTGGTTTGAGCCCCCATCCCTAACCCTTCCCCCACACGTGGCGTGTGAGAGAAGGGAAATAAATAATTGGATTGGATTTTTAAAATAAAAATATCGATAAACACTGTCAACCTCTGTAGAATTCTTTAAAGAAAAATCAAATTCCTTGTTCCGATGGATAAAAAGAATCTTCGTTCTTTCAATCT
>JAGVPA010000036.1 GCA_020052445.1 bacterium | reverse complement strand
TCTATAAATTCTTGAAGAGACTCCGGATGTTGTTTTTTCATCTTTTAATCATACTCTGAGTGGTTAGGGGTGACAAGCGCCTACCCCAGTATTTTTATTCAATCTTGGTTAAATCACCGTCGATGATTATTGGTCTCAAGGCTTCCAATTCAGTTTTTAAATAATTGTTGTCGGGTAAGGGGTTTAGACAGAAGATTTTTTGACCTAAAACTTTGGCGAAACCCATTTCTAAAAAAGTATTAGCGCCGATGTAATTGGGAATATTGTTCTTTTCAAAATTGGCGACCAAAACTGCATCAGCGCCCTGCATCAAATCCCAGAATTCTTTAAAAACATCAAGCTCGGCCTTTTGTTGCAATTTTATAGCTTCTTTTTCCTGGTCAGACTTACCAACAAAGGCCTTAGCCAGATTGGTCATAAAAGTCTCATGACCCAAACCAGCCAACTGGTCACAAAGCCCGGCCATTTTTTCGGTAAATTGCATGGAGCCGATGATGCCTATTCTCATAGTGTTACGAATCACGAATTTTGACACGAATCAACGAATATTGTTTTTGTCGGTCATTTTTTTATTTTTAACCATTATAACCAAATGACAAATCGTTGTATTCTTCGGTCGAATAAAGACAGACGCCAGTTTCTTGCCACATTATAAATTCGCTGATACCGGCGTCGAGAACCATTTTACTACAAATGGTGCAGTATGGTTTGCCGCAGGCGATTTGATTACCTTCTTTGTCGATCCTTGCGACGTAAATCTGCGAACCTCCTATTTTGTCTGGAAAATTTTTGAGGGCAGCCATTACCGCTCGTTCCTCGGCGTGAACACAACAGGTTTTGTCGGCAACCTTTAGATGATAAGCGGTTTTGTCGAACTGGCAGCGTCTTTGGCTTTCAAGATTGCCCGGTGGCGAGTTAAAACCGTGGCCGATTATTTGACCATCTTTGACAATGACGGCGCCGTAACAAACCTGATTGCAAGTGGCTTGGGTGGCAACTTCGGCTGCTTGGTTGAGAAAATCGAGGGCAGTTTTTTCTTCGGCGTCCGTTAAAATTTTCATATTTTATTTTTTAAACGGTAAATATTTTTCAATTTGCCTTTCAAGTTCCGGATAAACTTTTTCTTTTTGGATTTGTGTCCATTCTTCGACGGTTGGGTTTGGTTTATCTGGAGCAAGAATTTCGAGCCGATCTTCGGCGTCGAGGGTGATTAATTGTTGATTGCTGACGAGGAAATGCTGAGAAAAATATTCTTTGATCTCAGGTTTTATAAAAATTATTACTTGGCTCCAATTAACCATTTCCTGCGTGACAAGATTGTCGCTTTCCGGAGATATACCAGCAAATTTTACCTCGTAGCCTTTTTGTTCGAGATAGCTGGCGAGGTATTTGCTTCGGTTTCGGCCCCAGTTGCAGAGGACTAGGATTTTTGTCTTTAAAGGTTGGTTTTTTAAATCAAAAAAACTTATGCCGGCCACAACAGCTATTAGGAACAAAATAAAACTGCCGGAAGTCCAAGAAAATATAAGGAAGTGCAAACCAAACCAATTATTGAAAGAGCAATGTTGATAAGGATTTTCAGGATTTGAAGCGTCTTTTAAAATTGGACAAAGATAGGGTTTTTCCGGAGCCCATTCGTCGTTAAAACGAGGATTGGCCAGGTTTTCAATTGTTTGTCTGTGGTAATCAGAATCAAGCAGACCTTTTTCACCAAATATAAATCCATTTGGACCAAAAAAATTGTAAATAATAATTAGTGTTGAAATTAAAGTTATGGTCAAAAGAATTTTTTTAAATTTTGACCATGGTTCTTTTTTGCTGTTCATAATTTTAAATTTTCGAAATTTTGGTTGGCTTATCTCACAATTTCCGATTCAAAAAATCTTTCTTGAAATTCGGTTAAGGCTTTTATTTGTTCGTCGTTGTAATTTTTGCCTTGAGGAACCACAATTAGCTTGTCGTCGTCATCGTTTGTTCGGTGGATTATAGCAACACAGAGGCCTTTGAATTCCTCGATTGGTTCAAAGACGCCTAGAACGTAAGCGTCAATTTCCTCACCATCAGGCGCGACAGTGTTTGGAATGAAACCGTAGTTTAGACAGTAGATAAAATCGTGTTTTGGGTGTTTGGAACCGAGCGGACGATCGATTTTTACTGTGACGGTTTGGTTGAGATATTCGGAATAATTAGTGGACATATTACTCAAAAATAATCCCTGATAAAAAACGTTCAATTAAAATTTTGTCGGCGGGAAAAAGATTTAATTTTAGTGCTTCTTCTGGTGTGTGCCAAGCCCAATCCAAACGCCCTTCGTCGTCGAGGTCGGAAAATTCACCGGAAACATAATCGGCTTTCATACCGATGGTGACGTAACTTTTTTCTTTATCGGTGCGATAAAAATCGTAGACCGAAATAAGTTGAGGATTACTGGCTTCAATACCGCTTTCCTCTTTTACTTCGCGAAGGGCACATTCTTTCAAAGTTTCGCCAGATTCCCAGTGTCCGCCAGGCACACCAAAGACTGCATCGCCTTTTCTGGTATCTTTGCCGATCGTAATTTTGCCATCTTTCACGACGACTGTGGCCACACCGACGGATGGGCGGATTTTTTCGTTGTTTTGAGACATAATAATGGTATAAATTTATCGTTTGGTGAGTAAACCCCTCACCCCTGCCCTCTCCCGACGGAGAGGGAGGCGAAGGTGAATTTCCAGAATTAAAGATTAAAGGAATCTATTTGGAGCGGCAATTAGTTGTTACTTAACCAATTTTTCCAATTCCTCAAAAATCTTATCACTAAAACCATCTGGCTTAAAATTAAAAATCGCCCGAGCGTTTCTTTGGCAATATTCCAATTCGTTTTCATTGTTTTGAGCTGAATACCATTTGAAGCTGTCGATAATGTCGGCGGTTTTTATGATAAGCGCCGCTTCCCCGTTTTGAACGCAACGTTGGATGAGTTCGTTGGTTTTTTCTTCTTTGTCGAGGATTGAATCATCTTTTGTGCAAGCGAGAACCAGACGAGTTACCTCGTCGCCGAATTCGGTTTTTAAAATTTGTTCATCGGCCGACGACCACTCGATGGTGTCGTGTAAAAGTCCGGCTAAAACGATATTTGGTTCGTAATTATTTTCGTAAAGGTAAACACCGATACGGATGTTGTGAAACAGGATTGGCTTTCGAGCGGTTTCGTTGGGTGGTGGTAGGTATTTGGCGAGAAAACGAACGGCTTTTTCGAAACCGAGGGCTGAATTTTGAGACATAATTAAATAGAAATCATTCTTTGAAAATTTTTGTAAGCTTTTGAACGGTGTTTTACGGCTAAAATAATCACTGTCTCTTTTTGAATTTTAAAAATTACTCGCCAATCACCAACACGAAGTTTATATAACCCATTCAGTGGATGTCTGAGAGGCCGGCCAAAAACTTCTGGTCGAGTGGTTAGTTTTTGTTTTATGATTTGTTGAATTTTTTCTTTGTTTTTTTCATCAATTTTTGGTAAATCTTCTTCTAGGACTTTTGGGTGTAATAAAAGTGTATAACCCATAAAAGTTTTTTATTTCCAACCTTTTTCAAAAGGCACCAAAGGTCTTTTGTCTTTTAATCTTTTATCGGCAATTTTAATTAACATTTCATCCTCCTCAATTTCAATCGCCTGTTTAATTAATTCTAAAGTTTTGGCCGAAACCGACATTTGGTCACGTTTGGCCAATTGAAAAAGAATTTTGTTGATTTCTTTTGGTACGGTTAAATTGACTCGGGGTAAGGTTGTGGGCATATAAAAAAAGTGTAACACTGGTGTTACACTTTGTCAATGGCTGATTTTCAAATGATTCTCTACCGGCAGAGCCGGTAGTTTCGTGAAAGCCCCTATAAGGGGCTATTTTAGTTTGTTAATTACCAATGGAATTCTAATTACTCGTCGC
>JAGVPA010000092.1 GCA_020052445.1 bacterium | reverse complement strand
TTTTGTTCTTTTTGTTTTGGTTTCATATTGACCAAGGTTAATATTTACCTCGTAATTTTAGACCTTTTTGAAAGAATAGGCCAGCCGTGGGGTGAGGGGGTCAACCCAACCCAATTTTACGTTTTTACACCTTTACGTTTTTACCACCAACCCATTTTTACAGAACTCAATTTTTAAGCTAAAATAAGTTAGAACTATGTCCAAACTTTCCATTCATATCGTGGCTTGGAACAGTATGTCCGGTTTGCCGGATCTTTTTGAGTCTTTGTTTAGGCAGACTTTTAATGATTTTTCGGTTCGGGTGGTGGATAATGGTTCTAATGATGGGGTGGAGAAGTGGTTGCGGGAAAAATATCCTACGGTCATGCTTATTCGCAACACCCGGAATTTGGGTTTGGTGGCCGCTTATAATCAAATGTTTAAATTTACGCTTAGTAAATTGCCGGTTGATGAACTAATAAATCATTACTGTCTTTTAATTTCGCCGGACATTATTTTGCGGCCAAATTGTCTCGAGGAATTAGTAAAGGCGGCTGAAGCTGATTTGACGATCGGGAGTTTTACGCCAAAAATTTTAAAATCTTTTCAAGATAACCAAGTTGATGAAGTTTTGACCGAGCAAGTTTGTTCTGATGTGATTGAAAGTACTGGTCTGCGCAGCAATCGTTTTCGAAATTTTTTTGAACGCGGCGCTAAGGAACTTGATCAAGGTCAGTACGATTTGGCTCGCGAAATTTTTGGGGCCAGTGGTATTTTTGCCATGTATCGGGCTTCGGCACTTGATTCTGTTCGCCTGAAAAATGGTGAATATTTTGATGAGGCTTTTTTTTCCGGTTATCACGAAGTTGATTTAGCCTGGCGTTTGCAGGGGCGAGGTTTAGAAGCACGGTTTGTACCGGCTGCGGTGGCTCATTGCGCTCGCGGAGCTTACGGTCAGAAAAAATTTGGTTTATTCCAAAATTTCCGTCATCATCGTCAAGAGGCCAAAGCCGGTAATTTTTTTGTTGTTCGTAATCGCGGCTGGGTATTAGTTAAGAACCTGAGTTTTTTAGATATGTTTTTGGCCGCGCCCTGGCTGGTGCCAAGTGAAAGTTTGCGTTTAATTTACGCCGGTCTATTTTCACCTTCCATGTTCTGGTCTTTTTTTCAATTTCTCGGTGGTCTGCCAAAAATCTTAAAAAAACGAAAAGAAATTTTATCTCGTCGCACGGTACCTCGGAGTAGTATCAGCCGTTGGTTTGTTTGATTAGCGGGCGCAAAGGTGTCAATTGGTTCAAATGGGGCAAAGGGGGTGGAAAAGTGGTACAATGCAAAAGACAAATGCACCAATTGATACCTTTGCACCCCTTGCACCCCCCAACCCAATATGCACAATCCTCAATTTTTAACCGAGATCGAGTCATTACCAGCGCAAAAAAAACATCAGCGGCGTCGAAGTTTTTTTATTGGTTTTATTGTGGTGGTGATTGTAGTTGGTGTTTTGGTAATTTGGACAGCGGTTAATGCCGGACTCATGGCCACTTCGCTTTTGGATGGTCGCGATCGGTTGCTAGAGGCTAAAGGTTCTGTCGAGACTTTGTCTTTTGATCAAGCTAAAGAATCTTTGGATCAAGCTGAAATTAGTTTTGAAAAAGCCAATAAACATTTGCGACGCATTGGTTGGCTAAAAGTTTTGCCTTGGCTCGGACCACAGGTCGAAGCTTCCGAACAAGTTTTAAATGTTTCATCCGACCTTTTTAAATTAGTCGATCAGATTGCCGATTTGGGTGCCGATGTGGTGCGTTTGGTTGGCGAGGCTAAGCAATCGACCGGCGGAACTAATGAAATTTTGCCTTTGCGTTACGACGAATTGTCGTCGGAAACCAAACGCATAGTTTTGCAAAGAATAAATGGCGCCGCTCCTGATTTAGCTTTGGCGGCCGAGCAAGCCAAAATGATTTTGGTTGAATTGCAGGATATGGAAGACGTGCCCGAACCAATGGGTTTGGTAGTTCGTAAACTCGACGGTTTTTTGTCTGACGCTTATGAAACATTATCTTTGGCGGCCACCGCTTCGCGTCTTATTCCGGCTTTTACCGGTCTGGGTGATGAGAAAAACTTTCTTATTCTTTTAGAAAACAATTCTGAAATGCGACCGGCTGGCGGTTTTATCGGTACGTACGGTATTTTGCGAATTGAAGATGGCGAGATTAGGGAATTAACTTTAAAAGATTCTTATCTTTTGGATTTGGCGGCTGACCCAACTTATAACGCCACGCCACCGGCGCCGTTGCAAAAATATCTGTCGTCCAACAAATGGTATTTCCGTGACAGTAACTGGTCACCAGATTTTCCAGTTTCAGCCAGAAACGCCATCAGTATGTTCATAAACGAAGTTCTGTCGATTCCGGTTGAGACACGTTCGAGTATTCAAGAACCTTTGTCTTTCGACGGGGTGATTGCTTTTACTCCAGATTTTGTTTTAGATATCTTAAAAATAACCGGACCAATTGCTGTTGGTGATCAAACTTTTTCCGCTGATAATATTCCTGATTCAATTGAGTATCAGGTGGAAAAGGCTTTTGCCGAAAACGGTATTCCATACTCGCAACGCAAAGATATTATCACTGCACTTTTAAATGAAATGAAAACGAAGATTTTTGATTTGTCGTTGGCTGATTGGGGACCGTTTTTTCAGGCTTTGAAAAATAATCTGGAGACAAAGCAAATGGTGCTCTTCAGCAGTTTTTCCATCGAGGCCGAAGAGGTGATTAAGAAAGCTGGTTGGGGTGGGGTGGTTGAACCCGGTGGCGGAGATTTTTTAATGGTGGTCGACGCCAACTTGGCGAGTTTAAAAACCGATCCGCAGGTTGAACGTTCGATTTCTTATTCGCTCGAAAAATCTGAAGATGGTCGTTTTATCGGTAAAGTAAACATTCATTACAATCACCTTGGTGGTTTTGATTGGAAAACCACCCGCTACCGTAGCTACACCAGAATTTATGTACCGCGGGGCAGTGAACTTATTGGCGGTTCTGGTATGCTGCTCGACGATAAATTAAAAAATCCTAGCGGTGCTGTTGGAGTCATCGATGTCGGGCAGGAACTTGGGGCCACGGTTTTTGGCGCTTTCATTTCGATCGAACCTGGCGAGAGTCGGGATTTATCTTTTGAATATTATTTACCAGCCACCGTTTCTGATTTGATTGAAAACGGTAGTTACTCGTTAGCTGTGGATAAACAAATTGGTACCCTTGGCCAGGCTTTGACTTTAGACCTCAATTTTGGTAAAAAAGTCGCAGGTGCCGAACCGGCCGAGGCCCAATCAGCCTGGGGCGACAAGATTTACGGTTTAGAAACGGTTTTGGATACGGATAAAGACTTTTACGTTTGGTTTTGACCTTTAGGCTTAAGGGGGTATACGAATCTACGAATTTGGCTGCGAATCTACTAATCTACGAATATTGATCGATGTCGCGCGGCGAGATTTTTTACTAGGGTTTATAATGACAGATGTTTTGAATCCCAAATTTGTAGTTTTGTAGCAAAATTCGTAGATTCGTATACATCAGTTGCCCGGCTTATATGTTTATAAAGAAAATAGGTATCGACCTTGGAACCACGACTGTCCTCGTTTACTTGCCTAAACGGGGCGTTATTATCAATGAGCCATCAGTGGTGGCGATTTCTAAAACTGACAAAAAGGTTTTAGCCGTTGGTCGCGAGGCCAAGGAAATGATTGGCCGCACACCGGACACTATTGTGGCTCGTCGTCCGCTTAAGGATGGCGTGATTGCCGATTATCATACTACCGAAGCCATGCTTCGTTATTTTATTAACAAAGCGGTCGGTGGTGTGCGTATTTTTCGGCCTGAAGTTATGGTGGCCGTGCCGGGTGGTATCACCTCCGTCGAGCGCCGAGCCGTTATCGACGCGACTTTGGCAGCTGGGGCCAGAGCGGCTTACATTATTAAGGAACCTATTGTGGCCGCCATTGGTGCCAATATTCCTATCGGCTCACCTTCGGGCCACATGATTATCGATATTGGCGGCGGAACTTCGGAAATGGCCGTGTTGTCACTTGGCGGCATTGTTTCTTCAGCCTCAATTCGGATTGGTGGCGTTAAATTAGATGCGGCCATTTCTGAATTTATTCGTCGCAAATACGGTTTGGCGGTTGGTGAACGAACGGCCGAGGATATTAAAATCAGAATCGGTTCGGCCATGTATTTGCCGGAGAAATTAGTTTTGGAAATTAAAGGCCGCGACATGGTGACCGGTTTACCAAAAATTTTGGAAGTCACATCCGACGACGTAACTGAAGCCATTCAAAACGAACTCGAAGGCATTATTGCCACAGTCAAAGAAGTTTTACAAAAAACTCCACCCGAACTCTCGGCTGATGTTATGGAGAAGGGTATTGTTTTATCCGGCGGCTCAGCCCAACTCCGAAACCTCGACCAACTTATCGCCGAAGCCACCGGTGTCCCGGTTTACGTGGCCGAGGATCCGCAACTGTGTGTGGCCAAGGGAACCGGTGTAGCTCTCGAAAATCTCGAGGCTTACAAACGCAGTATTTTTACAAGTTAAGACGGGAGGCGAATAACGTCAACCACCATTGTCATTCTGAACCCTCGTGAAGAATCTCGCCTCGTGATATTAAGTTTAAAATCACGCGGCGAGATCCCTCTTTGGCTCGGGATGACAGATAAAAACCCCTTTCAACCCCCATGCCATGCCGTAGCTCGCCTCGAGCGAAGGATGGTTCGTCCCCTTAAACCCCTCCAACCAAACCACTATGCCCACCATTGCTATCGACACCTCCTCGGCCGAGAAAAAAGAGCGGACTGGGGTTGAGGAATATTCTTTTCAAATAATTGAACGGCTTAAAGAACTGGCTGTTGTCGGTGACAACCAGCTGGCTTTATTTTCTCGGACGATTTTAAAATGGCCTTTTAAAAGATTTTGGTTGCAAGGCCGAGTGACTTGGGAGCTTTTTCGTCGACCGCCAAAAGTTTTTTTTGTGCCGGCTCAGGCCTTGCCGTTTTTTATTTCAAAAAAAATTAAAGTCGTGACCACTATTCATGATGTGGGTTTTAGCCGTCGTCCGGATTTATATCCGCCAGCTGAGGTTCGTCGGCAAAATTCGGCCACCAAGCGAGCGGTGCACCGAGCTGATTTAATTTTTACGCCCAGTGAGTTTACCAAACAAGAATTAATCAGTCTTTTTAGAGCCAAAGCGGAAAAAATTGTTGTCACACCTTTGGCCGCCGATACCACTCGTTTTAAAATTCGCGCCAAGGAAGAGGTGGAAACGGTGCTCGAAAAATATCGTTTAAGTTATAAAAATTATTTTCTTTTTGTCAGCCGCATCGACACCAAAAAAAATCCTCTGCTCATAGTTAAGGCTTTTGAAGAAGTTAAAAACAAAATGGGTTTTGGCGATCCTTTACGTTTGGTTTTTGCTGGTCCACCGGGTTATCGTTTCGAAGAAGTTAGACAAGCTATTAAAATTTCGTCAGCCAAAGATTTTATTACCGGCTTGGGTTATGTGCCGCCCGAAGATTTACCTTTTTTAATGTCTGGAGCCCTGGCTCTGGTTTCCCCAAGCCATTACGAAGGTTTTGGTCTGCCGCTCCTCGAGGCGGCGGCTTCTGGTACACCGGTCATGGCTGCGAATATTCCTGCTTATAAAGAGGTTATGAGCGAAGCGGCGCGTTTGGTAGCTGTCGATCAACCCGAAACTTGGCCGGCCGCCATGCTCGAGCTGGCCAAGGACACTAATTTGGCTGCCGATTTTTCAACCAAAGGTTTAGAACAAGCGAAAAAGTTTTCGTGGTCAAAAACCGCCGATCAAACTTGGAGCGCGCTTATAAATTTGATTCGTTAAAATTTGTGGATCATTTAATGCGCGATCTTGTAAATTTGGGCTTCGCGGAAAAAGAAGCGGCGGTTTATATTGCCGCCCTGACGCTCGGTCCATCGTCAGTTCAAGAGATTGCCCAAAAATCCGGCATTAATCGAGCCACGGCTTATTTGCTTATCGAATCGTTGATCGAGAGAGGCTTGATGAGTTCTTTTGTTAAAGATAAGAAAAAAAGTTTTGAAGCCGAACCGCCGGACCGATTGCTTTCGATTTTACGTTTGCAAAAACACGAGCTGGAAGAAAAGGAAAAAGAATTAATCGCCGTCATGCCCAAACTTTTGGCGATTCATAATTTGGAAGGGGCCAAACCGCAGATTCGTTATTTGGAAGGTTTTGTTGGTGTGACTTCGATCATGAAATTTTTTGAAGAGACTGAAGGTGATTTTATCGAAATGGTTTCGATTGATGATGTGGAGAATTTGAAAGTTTTTTATCAATACCACGCCAAACATGTGGACGCTTTAAGCCAAAGAAAAATTCCCCATCGTCTTTTGGCCATAATGAAAGAACCGGATTTTTCCCGAATTTCAAATATCCCCGGCGGGGAAGTCCGCATAATTCCCGCCGAAAAATTTCCACTGCACGGCGACATTTCCGTCCGTGGCAACACGGTTTTTATGTACTCATTCAAAGACCAAATGATCGGCGTGGTTATAACCAGCGCCGACATTGCCAATACGATTCGACAATTGTTTAATATCGCTTGGGAGGGATCGGGTGGATATATGAGTGAGAAAAGATAGAACTTACTTGTCATTACCTTGTACCCACTCCGTCATCCCGAGCCAAAGAGGGATCTCGCCGCGTGGTTCCAAAATGTTTTTAAAAAAAAATTATTCTCCCTCCTTCGTATGCCGCATACGGGGGAGGGTTGGCCTCACGGCCGGCCTATTCTAAATCAATGACATCATAAACGAAACATTGTTGGCACATTTTTCCATAGCGGCTTGAATGCATTCAAAACCGTGCTGACGAAA
>JAGVPA010000062.1 GCA_020052445.1 bacterium | reverse complement strand
GGGCAATTGAGGCATTGGGCAAATGATACCTTTGCCACCCTTTGCGCCCAAATAATTAATTTTTCTTTTCGTCTTTTTTAGCAGACAATTTAATTAAAATGGCCGAGACAATAACTACCAGAATAGTGATAATTATTGCGTACAAAAACTTGGCCCAAACTGCGTCTTTATCCAAAGGAAAAAGAGCGTTAACTAAAGCTTGAATCGCTTCGTTCCAAGCCAAACCGGCCACAAAACCAAAAGCAGCCAACATGTACGAAGTTAGACTTTCACGAAAATTTTGTTTGAATTGATTCATAGAACCGAAAATTTTATCATCGGGCCAGATTGATTTTAAACCATTGTCAGGAAACAAACAAACTGATATATTTTTCTAGTCAAAAACTGTATCGGACTATGGCGTCCCCCTACGCTCGCGGCGAGCTACGGCGGGACAAGCAGTTGGTTATATAAACGGGCTATGGCGCAGTTGGTAGCGCGCTTGCATGGGGTGCAAGAGGCCGTGAGTTCAAATCTCGCTAGCCCGACCATCCCACTTCGCCTTGTTGGACAAGGCTACGTTGGGGATTGGTTCATGTTAATTAAACTATCAAAAACCCGAACTTGATTGTTCGGGTTTTTATATTCTTAGGACTTACGCGTTTGGATACAGAACGAGGAAAAGATTAAATTTTTTGTGAAACGTATAAACATACGTTGAACGAAAAATTTAATCTTTGACGAAGTTATGTGCCAAAAGCGTAAGTCCTAATGCGCCTGAAATGACGTTCAGTTACTGCTCGGTTATTGTTACTAATCGAAATAGCGGGTACTTATCGAGCCTGTTATTTTCTATTAGGCGAACGACAACTGCCTCAAACTAATGTCATTGGTAGCAGCCAACCAGGACAATCCTTTCAAGCGCTAATTTAGCATAGCCTTAATCAAAAATAGAAGCAAAGAAGTTGTGCGGAAGTTATGAACCTTTTATGAACAAAAAAACAGCAGGCTGAGCAGCCTACTGAAGGTGAGGCGAGTGATTGCCTCGATTTACGCGTCCTGAACCATGAAATCCTTGAGCCAGTCGAGGCTCGGAAGAACATGGATCAGGCCGAAGTCGATCGGTTGGTTGTGGCGATAAAGCCTGATGAAGTCGAACTTTTCGCCACTGTGGGTCAAGCCAAGACCTGGTAGGAAGCATGAGAAACGCCAACCTTGTCGGATCAAATCATCGATCGTCCGACGAGCTTCCGGCCAGTTGACTGGCACATCCACGAACTCAGCCCCCACGATTTCCTTGCCTCGGCAGGGATTGTGGTAGACGACTCCGGGGAATGTTGACCGCATGGAGTGACCGCCCGTCTCAGTGCGACCAAGCCTGGCCGGCAGATCGCTATACCGAGGCGGCAAATGAATCCGGCGATTGTTCCAGATTTCACCTTCGAAACGCCTCATGACGAAGGTGACGGATTCCGGTTGTCGTCCGAGGGTCTCCGGCTTGAGTTCCGGATACTTGGCTGGTTCAATGCCCTGAACGCGGAAACCCTTGGCATCATGAAGTTTTTGTGAAGCTCCACGTGCGTCATAACAGACTGGCTCGGAAACCATCACCTTACCGGCTTCTCTGGCACCAGCCAGATGATGATCAATCAGGTACCTGGCCGCGCCATGGCGGCGACACTCTGGTTTTACCACCAGACCGCCGAACTCCTCAGTCTCCGGATGGCCATGAAAGCTCGCTCGACGAGCGAAGCCCACGACTTCCCCGTCTCGATTCTGAGCCACCACCCCATTGACATGGTCCATGCCATTTGGAGCGATTGGGTATGGATAATTTTCTCCGTATTCTCCCCTACACAGATCGTTTACAACAGCGACGTCATCTCTGATTGCCCGTCGAAAAACAAACTCTGAGTTTTGAACCAACTTCTCCACCCCTTTTTTTGACTTTCTCTCATCCTCACCAAACGAACATTAAAATATTCGCTTGCCGAGAATGAGAAAAAATTACAACTTAGAAACTTGATTGATAAACTCTCGATAAATATCAACAAAGTTTTTTAGACTCTCAATGTCAACCCATTCTTTTTCACTGTGCTGATCACCAGAAATTGGCCGAGTGACAATAACCGGAACACCTAAGGCCGAAAGGAAACGACCGTCGTGACCACCGCAATTTCGACCGTATCGCGCCGACAAATTAAATTTATTTTTTAGCACTTCGCTAAATAGTTGAACAAACGGATCATTGGTTGGTGTAGAACACGGTAAACCGGAAACGATAGTTTCCACCAAACATTCCGGAACGGTTTGTCTGACTAGATCCAGAATAACCGAACTGCTATTTTTTTCTGTAAAACGAATATCGATGGTACAGGAAGCGGAATCAGGCACCTGGTTGGTAGCTTTGCCGCCAGAAATGGTGCCCAAGTTACAAGTGTCATACCAATGATCCGAATCATTACCGACAGGAAAAACTGTTCTAATTTTTTGGTAAGCCTGAATAAGTTTATCGATAGCATTTTCACCAAGCCAAGGTGCCGAACCATGAGCCGGAACACCTATAACACTTAAACGTAAATGCAAAACACCTTTATTGGCTAAAATAATTTCTTCCGGTGACGAACTGCCGTCTGGCACCAAAGCAACTTTGCAACGATAACCAATTTCGTTGACCAAATAATTTACGCCGTCAAATCCGCCGGTTTCCTCGTCCAAGGTCAACATTAAAGCGACCGAAGGTGGATTTGATGATTCAGTCAATTCACTCATTAAACACATCATTACTGCATTCTCGCTTTTCATGTCGCAAGCTCCACGACCGATTAATTTTCCATTCTCTTCTTTTGGTTCAAACATCGCCAAATCGGCATCCACAACATCAAGATGACCGATCATTAAAACATCCGGTGATAAACTATCAACCGTACTTACAACCAATGAAGACTTACCGTTCCGAAGATAAGTTTTGATGAATAAATTTTTGTCAGCCTGAAAAAAATCTTTGGCGTAATCAAAAACTTGCTGCATAGCTTCGGGACGATTTGGGGAAGAAGGGATTTTAATTAAATCCTTAGTCACTGCCAAAACATTTTTTTTCATAATTCACACAAAACCACCGCGATCAATTATGACCGCGGTGGTTTATTTAAAATGATAAGATCATCTTACGCAACCGCGGGCACTTTAATAATTATAATGGCAAGCAAAACTACCGTTATAAAATTAACGGTAATTAACTTTGTCAAAATATTAATAAGCTTCTTCATAGGTCTTTATTTAAATTACCTAATGACTCCAAAACTGTCAAATTATAAAAAATGTGGATAAAAAAACTTCGCCGAGTAGGGCGAAGCGAGACACGACAGAGATGCCTGTCAAAAAAAGAACAATCTTGTCACGAACACTGATCCTGAGCCATGAAATCTCTCAACGGCCTCATGAAAGGTGTAACATGAATAACCTCGAAATTGACCGGCCGTCGCGGACGATACAACCGAAGAACGTCGTAAGTTTGGCCATCTGGTGTCAGACCGAACCCCGGAAGAAGTCCGGCGAAGCGGTAGCCTTCGACCACAGCTTTTTCGATGACTTCGATTGCTTCTGGCCAATTACTGGCAACGTCCAAAAACTCCGAACCAATTCCAGTTCCAACTTGATAGGCCTCATGGAAAATTGGTTCTGGCATCTCCCCGATAGCCTCTTCAACCCATCTTCTCAGCCTAATTTGTCTTGGCAGAAGCAATCCTGGGATTTCTCCGTACCTCGCTGGCAGATGAATCCTTCGATGTCCCAGACCAGAGTCACCGCAAACAGCCGTCGTGGCCAGCAAGAGCGATTCCGGTTGTCCGAGAATCTTGGCCTTTACCCCGGGATGCATACATGGCTGGATTGCCGTCATAAGGAAACCGAGACGAAGGTAGGTGCTTTGCGAAGCACAATCTGGTCGATTGGCGACCGGCTCTGAAACCAGGATGCGGCAGCCTTGAATTTTCAATCGATCGATACAAGCCTGGGTAAGCTGTTTAGCCACACCACAATTACGATAAGCCGGATCAACGATCAGACTGCAGAGGTCGAATACGCCCGGATAGACGCTGTAAGGCAGGCCTCGCTCAAAACCAACCACCCGACCAGTAGCAGCATCAACCGCGACCAAACAAATTCCGTCTCCTACGGTTTTTTTTGTGAGCAGGTAGGGATAGGTTCCGTACTCCTCAAGAAGCCAACCGTTGATTATCTCGATGTCATCTTCTTCCAAATCGCGAAAAAGAAGACGGAAACGAGTGACGGTTTCAGACAGCATTTTAGATACTCCTTTTTGTGGTGATGAAGAATTTCGTCACACTGGAATTTAGACGATATAAACACCTTCATACCAGTGCGACGAAATTAAAAAGACCAAAACAAAAGAACCGCCGGTTACTTACCGGCGGTTCTTTGTAAATAAACTTAACAAAGACAGTTACAGCCGGCACTGGCTAAAGAAAAAGAAGAAATTGTTGGCGGTCAGGTTTTTCATACCTTTTTGACTTTACCACACTAAAGTTTTATGTCAAATGGCGATTGTGGAAAATTGGAGGGGGGTGGGTTTAGGTTGATTTTGGGGACTAAGGGGATTAAGGGAGTTGGGTTGGTTGTCTTGAACTGGGATTTATAGGATTTTGGGATTAACAGGATTTTGAGATGGGCCAAAAAAAAGACCACCGATTTTACTCGGTGGTCTTTTACCTTTTACAATTTTTACGTTTTTACACCTTTTTACACTTTTACAAAACCAACACTATTTCTTCAAAGTAAACTGAGTAAAGGCTGGGTTGTAATCGACCAATTCTTCTGGTTTAAACCAAACACCGATTTCAACTTCGGCTTCTTCTGGTGAACCTGAGGCGTGGATTAAGTTGAAGACACCCATGTGATGTTCATCAGCGTGAGCAAATGAGACATGCGCGTAGTCACCGCGGATAGTTCCAGGGGCGGCGGATTTTGGTTCAGTGGTACCGACCATTTTACGAACGACTTCGACCATATCAATACCTTCGACGGCGATGGCCACGATAGGACCAGAGGTGAGCATGCTGATCATGAGATCGCGGACATGTTGACCGCGACGAATGGCCAAATCCTCGGTGTAATGTTTGCTGGCCGTATCTTTTTCGGAAACCAAAAGTTTCATACCAACAATTTTGGCACCGACTCGTTCGAAACGAGTGATGATTTCGCCAATAATGCCGCGTTCGAGAGCATCGGGTTTAAGGAGGACGAGGGAACGTTGGATCATATTTTTTGGGGGGTTATTTTTGGGTGATTATCGATTGATGACAGAAGGGGAATAAGGGGCTGAAGGGGACGAAGGGTTTTGGATCGAATTGGTTTTTAGGTGATTATTGGTTTAATTTACTGGCTAGAATTTAGCACAAACTAACTAGGAAGACAATTGATCACTAACAAAACTTTTAATTTCTTCGGCTTTGGGCAAATGTGTGTTGTTGACATAAAAATCGCCATGCCAAATGAACGAATCGCGATTACCGAAAGCCACCACTGCTTCGGCAAATTCAGCCGGTGGAACATCAAAGGGCAATAAGACGGTAAGAATCATATGGTCGATACCGAATTTCGCTTGTTCGATTTCGCAATCAAACAAATCAACGGCTTCATTTAAACTTTCATTCATGGTTTTTTTAGTTACAAAATTAACTGTCTCGTCGTCAAGAGTTTTAAAAATAAAATAAAAACGCATGCGGTTATCTTTGACACCACTTAATGAGCCAATGGTAATGCCAGGTTCACCAAAAACTTTTGACTTAAAAAACGAACGACACTCTTGGAAAGCTAATTCGCTCCAAACATGCAATTCATTATCCGGACACTCGTGAAATTTTTTTAAAACTTCAAAAACCATTTGGTCGGCCAAGTGAGCCAAGGTAACCAAAGCGATTTTTTTGTCAGCCAAGGTTGCGTTTTTTAAAAACAAAACTTTTTTCAAACGCTCAATTTCTTTTTTACTAATTTTTTGGGAAATTTTTTCATGATAAGCAATATATTCCTTTATGGCTTCTTCGGGATCTTCGTCATTATCAAAATCACCGCCTACGCACATCATCATACCGGTCAGACCATTATGCTCCATTGCCTCTTTGAGCAAAAGAAAATCCTGCTGGTTTAAATCGCCGCGTTTTAAAATTTCCACCAATTCTTCTTCGGAAAGTTTTAGAAATTTATTCATAATACTAATATTATTAAATATTTTTTTAAAAATGACAATAGTGGATTGGGGATGTCTAATGTCTAATGACAAAACCAACCGTCATTGCAAGTGCCACACCTCTTCGACCATTCGATCGGCCTCATGGTCACCTTGAGTCGAATCGAAAGGCGATTGGTCTCAGAGCCGTGAGCCGAGTCGAACGACGAAGCAATCTAATTAGATTGCTTCGTCGTTCGGCGGTCTCACTCCTCGCAATGACAGCCGGGAAAAGTTTTAAATGTAAAATTCAATAATTTCAAACAACACTTCCTTCATTAGACATTAGAAATTTGACATTGGACATTTCAAAACGGCAACGGTCGACTTTCTACTGTTGGTTCTCCGCCAGTTGAAGTAATCAAGATGTCGCCATCGAGATCGGTGCGGAACATTTCGATGTTTTGGGTTTTCAAGCGCTCGAGGGTGGCTGGGTGTGGGTGACCGTAATCGTTTTCGGCACCGACGGAGATGATGGCGTATCTTGGCGCAACGGTTTCGAGGAATTCTCGTGAAGTCGAGGTAACGCTGCCATGATGAGCGATTTTTAAAACGTCGATTGGTTCGATAATATCGTTTAAAATTTCCGGCTCTTCCTCAAAAGCCGCGTCGCCAGTTAAAAGAATCGAAGTTTCACCATAAGTTAGGAGAAGGACGATTGATGAGTTGTTTAGGTTATCGATTTTTTTATTTTGGAGGTTGGTGTCGGGGGCTAAAACCCCCACCCCTAACCCCTCCCCCAGGGTGGGAGGGGGAAGTTTATCAGTTACCATGACAGTTTCAATTCCTTTTTCGAAGACGAGCTCCTCGACAGTTTCTTGTAAATCGTTGTAACCGAGCACACCGGTTTCATAAATCGTTCCAACATTGTATCGTCGCAAAACTTCCGGTAGTCCGCCTTCGTGGTCGGCATGCGGATGAGTGACGACTACCGCATCGATAGTTCGATCCCAAGGCAACATCACTTCGCCGAGTTTGGTCAGGATGGTTCCACCAGCTCCGGCGTCGACTAAAATTTGTTTGCCTTCCGGTGTCTCGATAAAAATTGCGTCGCCTTGTCCGACATCAAAAATCCAAACCTTAAGTTCCTGCTCAGAAGAAAACCAACCGGTATAACTTGCCTGCCAAACCAAAGACAAAATCATGACCAGGGTAATAATACCGAGGCCTAATATTTTTTTGCGTCGTTTAATCAGCTTCAGTGGCTGGACGCGGGTTTCGATTGGAGAGCGAGGCACACTTTGGTGAAATTATTTAATTATTGAATTAAGGAATTTTCTCTTCTTCGTCTGTCATTCTGAGCCAGAGAAGAATCTCGTTTACCCTTCCGTAGCTCGACACGAGCGACCTGTCCTTCCGTAGCCCAGCCTGTCCACCGAAGCAGCCTAGCGAAGGTTGGCGAAGGAGGAAGAACAGCCTCGTGACTTCGATTTCTATGATTCCTTACTTAAGTGATTGTTTTTTTCTTGGAACGTGTGAGGTACAACATGAAAATAAAAAACATTAAAGCTAAAATCGCGGACAGGGTTTTTGGTAAAGTAATCGAAGCAAAGGAGACTGAACCGAACCAGGTTACGAGCAGTAGGATGAAACCACTCAAAGCCGAAGCCGGTACGGCCACGAGGGCGCCGAGCGGCACTGACAGCCAGCCGACGCCGAGGGCAATTCCGCCGAGAAACATCAGATATGGAATCCAGGGCAAAATGAGCAAATTGACGAGTGGCGCGATGAGTGAAGTTGAGCCGAAGTGCCAGAGCATTATCGGTAGCGTCGCCGAGATGGCAGCAAGTGAAGCCGAGCATGATTCACGCAAACCAAAAACGTCGGGAATAAAAGTTGTCCGATCGCCAAACCAAGAACCCAAGAGCATCAGTCCGCCGGTCGCGGCAAAAGATAATTGGAAACCAACATCAGAAACCAATCGTGGACTGACAAACAACATCAAACAACCAGAAAGAAGCAAAAGATTGCCGCCGTGCGGCGTTCGTCGAAACCAAGAACCAACCATCAACGCCGAAGCCATAATGCCCGCTCGCACCACCGGTGGTGTTCCGCCGGCCAAAAAAACATAGAGAACAATGAGCACACTCGAAACCACCAGAGCTCGGCGACGACCCAAAACACTCCTCATTAAAATAACCAAAAGCAACTGCGAAAAAATCGAGACGTTGTAACCCGAGGCGGCCATGACATGTGAAAGTCCGGTTTTGGAAAAATCACCTTTCATGTCCGTACTCAAACCCTGACTGCCGCCAAACAAAACACCGCTCATAAAAGCCGCGTGCGGTTCGGGAAAAATCTGGCCGAGTTTGTTTATCATAGCCGCCCGAAGAGCAATCAAAGAATTTTCCAAACACCAACCAATATTCCCTCGCCCGGTCAGTTCTTCCGGCTGATAACAAATGGCATAAACTCCTCGACTCTCGAGATAGCCAAGATAGTCAAAACCGTTAAAAGCTTCCGGTTGAGTCAACTGACAACGAAATTCCAAAATATCGCCAACAAAAAATTTCTGAAATTGTGGCAGGCGAACCAAAATGTCGCCTTGAATTTCTTGATCAGAAATTTTTAAATCTGAAATTTTCGCTTCCTGCGAAGATTCGCGAGCTACAAGTTCACCTTTTATAACCCCACTCATCACGGTCTCTCTCCCAATATAATCAAAAACCGACAGTTGATTCGGGTCAACAAAAGATTGATCGAAACGTAAGGCGCCGAGAAAAATTACAAAAATTATCGCCGCTAAAAATTTATAACTCGCAGTCCGAACCAGAAAAAATATCGCGACAAAAATAATTGTCGACACAATCAAATACAGCTCGTCAATTTGTTTCAAAAACAAGGCACTACCGATAACACTAAAACCAAAAGCCAACAAAATAATAAAAAGAGACCGCGAAGGTGAATTCGCGATCGTCTTTATTTTCAATAAAATTTTAGCCGCGAGTGCCGACACCATAATAAACAAACCCGTGATCTTTAAGTTTCAAATCAGCCAACAAATTTCGGCCATCAAAGATCACTGGCGAAAGCATGCGACTGCAAACCGTCTCAAACGAAACCTCACGAAACTCCGGCCAGTCGGTTAGCACCAGCAAAGCGTCCGCTCCCTCAACCGCATCAACAGCTGTCGAAGTAAAAGTGATTTGATCAGACAAAACAGCTTTTGATTTTTCCACGGCCAACGGATCGTAAGCCACAATCTCGGCCCCGCGAGCAAAAAGTCGTTGAACAATGTCGATGGCCGCCGACTCGCGAATATCGTCGGTTCCGCCTTTATAAGACAAACCCCAAACCGCCAAAGTTCGCCCCTTCAAATTTCCCAAATATTCCTCAACCCGACGCACAAAGATTTCTCGTTGGTGATTGTTCACTTCGATAACTGACGAAAGAAGTTTGAATTCATAACCATAATGACCAGCGATCTGGTGCAAGGCTGAAATGTCTTTTGGAAAACAAGAACCACCGTAACCAACGCCCGGACGAAGAAAATGTGAACCAATGCGCGGATCAAGACCGATCGAACGGGCAATCTCGGTGACATCGGCACCGACGAGATCGGCCAAGTTGGCAATCTCATTTATAAAAGAAATTTTGGTGGCTAGAAAAGCGTTGGCGGCGTACTTAGAAAGCTCGGCGTTTTCAATTGAAGTCAGAACTCGTGGCGCATTAATGTCGGCATGCAATCTTTCGAGCAAAGTAAAAGCCAAGGTGTCATCAGCTCCGATGACGATTCTGGTCGGATTTAAAAAATCGTGAAGCGCCGTCCCTTCAGCCAAAAACTCCGGCACCGAAGCGACATTCACCAAATCCACCAAATCACCTCGCCCAGCCAAATTCATACCAGCTCGCACTCGCCCAAGTACCTGGCGATTTGTGCCGACTGGCACCGTGCTCTTCACAACAATCACAGCTTCGTGATCGAGATATTTTCCCACCTCGTCAGCCACCCCAAAGACGGCCGACAAATCCGCCTCGCCGCTAACTTTGGCTGGCGTGCCAACCGCAATCATAACGATGTCGGCACCGGAAATCACGCTCGACAAATCCGTGGTAAAAATAATCCGACTGGCGGCCTGCATTTCCTGAAGCAGTTCGTAAAGACCAGGCTCAAAAAAAGTCGGTTCACCCAAATCCAACTGACCAATTTTAGCCGCGTCCCGATCCACGCAAGCCACCCGATGCCCAAGTTTGGCATAACCCAGCCCAGAAACCAGGCCGACATAACCGGTGCCAATAACGACGATATTCATATGGTTGGTATCTTAACAAATGACGGCGAGAAAGTGAACCCTTCGACTCGGCTCAGGGCCTGCGGGGGGGGACAAGTGGGTTTGAATTAAATTATTGAATTATTGAATTTTCGAATTATTTAATTAAGGAGGTTTATTTCTCAAAAAAAGAACGCACCTGACGATGAAAGGCGAAGTCGTCAGGTGACGTCCCTTTCTCGGCAGATGCGTCGAAGCTACTTGAGTCCGAACCCATTCGCGTCGCCATTAACGGCGGGGACAGGTATTATTGGTGCCGGAGGTGTGGGTGTCGGCACAGCGACCGTATACTGTCGCCGCTCGATCACTTTCCACTCCATCGGTTCGACTTCGCAGGTGTAGAGAGTCATGGGAACCGACCCGTATTTGCGTGTCGAATTCCTCATGGCTTCGTTGACCGTTCGTGTGCAGGAACGGGCGATGGGCGTGAACGGCGAGATGAACTCGATGGTCACCACGTCTCCCAAACGGAGACCGGTGATATGAAATTCGTTGTAGTCGACATTGAGCCGAACGGTCTGCTGTCCATTGACGGTCACCGCGATGCCAGTGTCATTCCCCATGACCTCTTGAAAGGCCCGAAGACCACCGAAGTTGAAGCACCAGTCTCCGTTGCCCGCGTCGACGTTCAGCGGGGCAGAGTCTCGAAAACCGAAATGCGACTGGTTGGCGTAGGCCGCGACGTCGAAGTCGTGAAGACGGTAGACTACATGTGAAGGTTCAGAGTCCCTGGAAATCGAGACATCGATCGTGTGTTCACATTCGCCCGCGAAGGCGAACGACGTGAGGAGCAGGAGAAACGGTAGCATTGGGCCTCCGGTGAGGACAGAAGACGGCGGAGTGCCATCATTCTGATCGTGCATAACGACGGCTAACCATACACGAAAAACCACCCTTTGTCAACCGTCAACCGTCAAAAAAAACAAAAACCCTCAATAAATTCAGCAACTGCCGGATAAATATTGAGGATTTTTTAATAAACTTCCCTCACCCCTACCCTCTCCCAACTAAATACACGGGTGAGCGGAGATTTTTTTATCCTGTCATCCCGAGCCAGAGAGGGATCTCGCCACGTGACCCATTTTTTTTAAATCGAAAGTCACGAGGCAAGATTCTTCACCCGCCTTCGCTGGGCTACGAACGGGCAGGCAAGGGTTCAGAATAACAAAGGTGGTTGTTTCGTAATTCACACCCAAACAAATCCCCCTCTCCAGTCGGGAGAGGGTTAGGGGTGAGGGCCAGGGCAAACGCATCAACTTTCCAAAACTTTTAGCAAATAATTGTTATCCCAGCCAGCTTTCAACCGTTTAGCTTTGACACCTCGTTTCAAACTT
>JAGVPA010000096.1 GCA_020052445.1 bacterium | reverse complement strand
TGAGTGTGCTAAAGACATGCAAGAAGCTAAATTAAGCCTCTTTAAATCCTTCAGAAAATAACGACGATTTGGGGCTCATCTCTTGACTGGAAAATACTGCTCTCTCTGACGCCCTCGAGTTGGATCGAGTTCTTTGAATTACCTACTTGGTTGAACTAAATCACCCGTCCACCCAAGTCCAGTCTGACGAAGAAGTCTTTATCACTTCGACCACTGGCCCAGGTCCAGTTCTCTGAAACCTAGCGCTGGCACTGGGGTTCTCTCGAAGAAGCCGAGCCAGAGTCGGACCATCCACACCACCAACTCGGTGGTCGGAAATGGTTACCGACTGCTCTGGAACTTCAGGCATGCTTCCAGTCAGAAGCACGAAGAAGCGAAACTCTACGAGTTCCCCCAGTTGTTCAAGAGTGATTTCGATGTGAGGGTTTTGCCCTTCCATGATTTGGATCCTCCGTTTTGTCCACGAACCGCTTTTCCTTGACCGCGACCTAGCCGAAGATAACAAAAAAAATCACCCTTGTCAAGCCAGGCGACTCCAAAAAAATTTTTTATTTCTTTTTTAAATCTTTTGACACTTCGGACAAAAAACCGTTCCGCGCCCGCCGAGCTTCATTTTTTCCAATTTGGTTCGACAGCGAGCACAAGACTTCTCTTCTCGGCCGTAAACTTTCAATTGTTTTTCAAAATCACCTTTCTCACCATAAGCATCAAAATAAGCATCAGCCGAAGTACCATTAACGGCCAAGGATTTTTTTAAAACTGAAATAATTTCCTGATGAAGTTTTTTGATCTGCTCATCGCTCAGTTTTCCAACCGGTGTCGCTGGATGAATTTTCGCCGACCAAAGCGCCTCGGTGGCATAAATGTTTCCAATACCAGCGATGCAGGTTTGGTCCAAAAGATGCGGTTTGATTTTAGCTTTCGGTTTCGAACGCAAACACATGGCCATTTTCTGCCAGGTAAAACTTTTATCGAGCGGCTCGGGCCCATAATTTTGCGCCGCTAAATATTTTTCTAAACCTTGAGCGTCGACTAATTTTAGGAAGCCGAATTTTCGCACATCGTTCCAATGAAGTTCTTCGTGGCCGGATAATTTGAATATGACGTGAGTATGTTTATCACCTTTCCTTCCCTTCAATTCCCTTTCTTTCCCTTTCCTTCCCAAAACAATAAATCGTCCGCTCATTTTCAGATGAGCTAAAATAAAATTATTGCCCGACAATTTAAAAACCAGAAGTTTGGCCCGACGATCGACGCCGAAAATTTTTTTGCCAGTTAGAATTTGCGAAAACTTTTTGGCTGGTAAATTTAAGCGACCAGCAAAATTGACCACCACTTCTTTAACAGTCGTGCCTTTAATTTCTTTTTCCAATTGTCGTCGAACCGTTTCGACTTCAGGTAGTTCGGGCACAAACGATGAAAATTCCAAGCTCCAAATACCAAATCCCAATTTGGAAATTGGATTTTGGAAATTGGAAATTATTTAATTATGGATTTTTATCTGAAAAATTTAATAATTTGGTTCGTGTCACAACGCTTTATTACAAATACGTAGGTTTTATCGCAACCAATAGACCTGGGTTATTACAAATCCACGAATTTCCTCGAATTTCACACAAACCTAACTCATTTATCAAAATTCAATCTTTTTTCACCGTGCCTTCTTTTTATTTTCCTTTTCGCGGCACATAAATGATCCATTTATTTTCCCAATATGTGTGCCATCTCTCAAATTTGCCACAACCGCAATAACAAAGAGCGCCTCTTATGCTTACGACATCTTCGTCGTCCGGAACTTGAAATGGCTTTAATTCAGGCAAAGTTTCCGACCAACCGCAAACATAAGCGTCGACTTGAGAAAATTCAGCCATTCGCAAATCGGCTTGATTTATTTCTTCCGGTCTTAAAACCTCATAGCCTGATTCTCTTAATTCCGGATATTCTCGTAAAAATTCTTCCAATCCTCCCGAATTCAATCCTCCCGAATCCTCCATTTTTTCCGGGATTAAAAACCAGCCTTCATAACTTTCCCAAAAAGGATCCGGTCTTTTTGCTTTTTCTGAATCATACTTTTGATTTCTAATCAATTGCCAACCTTCGATTCTTAATTCCGGTCTAGGTGGAATCTTTGATTCGCGTAATTGCCAATTTTCATAAATTCTTTGACCTATTTGCAAATTAGTTTTCTCCGGACGACGAATCTTTGTAATAATCAAATCACCGCCAATCCATTTAGCATGAGCGACAACCTTTTTCTTTTTAGTAATCAAAACCAAGGCATCTTTTTCATCTTCAGGAAGTTTTTCTCTTATGCGAGAAATTTTTTCCATATTTTGCACATTGCCAGACGGAAAAAGATCACCGGGGTTAAGACGAAAAATGCGGCTACCCATAAAAATAAAAAAGTTAAAAATTATCATTATTATTGTATCAAAAATTCACAAAAAAATAAAACCGTCGATGATTTCGACGGAAAAAGATGAAAGAAAGAACTATATTGGAACCACCACGTAAGCTGACACACACAGTCCACCACCGCCACCTCGGCCAGCTCCAGGCCGAAGAGGTTGTAGAATCACTTGTTGCGGATGACGAACAACACGGAAGATTCCGCAATTCGTCTTGTGCCGAGGGGCTTGACCACAGGTGCACAGACCTTCACGCAGTTGGTAGAGAATGAAGCCAACCACTTCCGGCTCTTCCCCGAATTCCCAAACGAGTCGTGCCCGTTCTTCAAAACTCAGCTCCTCATTCCACCGAACTTTCCTCTCTTTGGTAAAAATATGAATCTTGCCTTCTGCCATCACGTCCTCCTTTGAAATTTAAGAAAAAACGACCGAGAGGTCGTTGGTTCTTATCTTTCTACAGTTTGTTTATTGGATCGAACAGAGACAACTCTGGCGACCCAAAAGGAAATCACAGCCAAAATGGCTGGTCGAAAACTTTCAATGATAAATCCTTTCATCATAGTGGTAGCTATCTACAGCATACCAGAAATTCAAAAAAAATAAAAACTAAAAAATTCTGGTCCCAATCATCTTTTTCCCAGACAAAAAATTATCGACATTTTTTAGTTTTTTGCCATTCAAAATAACCACCTCAAGCTTACATTGCTCGGCCAGTTTCGAAGCGACCGGATCGAACGGTACATTCATCCCAGGATCCCAGGTGTCACCGACAATTTTTCGAAAATCTTGCCAAGCTATTTCTTTAATTTTTTTAGCCTCAGGAAACTTACTTGGATCTTTATCGCAAACATAATCGATATTGGAAAGGTTGATCAAAATTTTCGCACCCAGTTTTTTTGCCATTCTGGTGGCCACATAATCGGTTGACCAACCAGGTTTCCAACCGGCCACCACCAACACCGGTTCGTGCCAATTTTTAAGTGGTCTGGTGGGATCTTTGATCATGACCGGATAAGCAAAATCGCGCAGAATTGTCCGCATCAAATGTCCGTTTAAACGGGTGGAGTGAATACCGAGCCAGTCCAAGTCATCACGAGTCAACTTCACCACTTTTTTCGCCGCGTTCTGATAAGCTCGAGCTGTGCCACCGCCGCCAACCACCACAACAAATCTTAAACCGCGCTCGGAATGTTTGCTAATCATCTTTTTAAAATTTTTAAGAAACTCTGTATCAATTCCAGCTGACGGCACGACCAATGAACCACCGACTGATAAAATTACCGTCTCGACTTCAGTTGTTTTTTTCATAATTAAAACGCCCGATTAACGGGCGTTGAATTAACTTTTTTCAGCTTGTTTAATAAACCAGTTGGTAATGACCCCAACCGCCCAAAGAAAAATCGCCGCCAAAACCGCCGTCAAAAAACTATCGATCACCAAACCCTTAACCATTGTACTCACAAACCAAAGCATGCCGGCGTTTACCACAAAGACGAAGAGACCAAGTGTGACGATGGTGACCGGCAAGGTTAGAATCAAAACGATTGGTCGAACCAGGGCGTTAACCAAACCAAGAACCAGAGCGGTTATTAATGCCGCGTAAAACGATTCAATATGGAAACCGGGGATGATGGCGGCCGCGGCGAGCAGGGCGAGGGCATTTATTACCCAGCGGAGGATGATAGTCATATTTTTTTGTTCAAGTGTTCATTTGTTCAAATTGTTCACTTTTGTTTTGGTTCGGTCGACTTTGCTAAATCATTTTGCGACTCCCTTAGCGACCAAAGTTTAAACCAAATTTCTTGAAAATTTTCTTGCAGATTGTTCCACTCATCTTGATTAATATAAGAACGATGCAAAGCTATTTTAAATCCGGCATGAACTTCCAAAAGCGAACCCATCGAATACCTGGCAAATCTGGCATAATCTCTTCTTGTTCTAGCTGAACCTTCCGCTATATTAAGATAAATAGAAACCGCCGCTCTTTGGATTTGTGAAGCTAGGGCATAACGTTCACTAGATGGAAACTTAAGTGTTAAAAAATAAACATCATCAATAAATTTAAGAATAATTGGACTAATTTCTAGTTCTTCATAACGAAATTGCATAAAAAACAATTGATTGTTCAAGTTGTTCAAAACGTTCAATTTGTTCACTGTGTTTTTGGCGACATACCGACCCAAAATGAACAAATTGAACAAATGAACACCTGAACCAAATTCAATCACCTTCAAACCGATTCTTCAACTCCTTGATTTTATTTTCAACCTCAGAAAGTTTTACTTTACAAACTTTTGCCAACTCCAAACCGCGTTCGAATTTTTTCAAACCTTCGTCAAGATCGGCTTCGCCTTTTTCAAACCAAGCGGTAATTTGTTCGAGTTCCTCGAAAGCTTTGGAGAAATCGATTTTGTTATTTTTAGCAGTAGCCATAATTATTTTGATTCAGGATCAAGTGGATCGGTACCAGCACCATACTCAACACCATCGGTCACACCATCACCATCGGAATCCGAATTGTTTGGATCAGCATCCGCAAACCATTCGCTCAAATCATCCATACCATCGCTGTCAGTATCAGTCAGGTTGGGATCAGAACTAAAATCGGTTTCTTCTTCGTTAGTCAATCCATCACCGTCGAGATCTTCTTCAGACACCGTGCCGAAACTGAAATCTCCCAGTTGTTCTATTAAAGAATCAATCATGGCCGAAAAGAAATCGGCGTAAGACATGATTTTTTTTGGCACTTCAAATTTGACCGGTTGATTGTATTCATTCAAAGACAAATCCAAACTAGCGGTCCCAGCTTCCCCATCTTCACTTGGCACAAAAGAGGCGTTCAAAACCAAATGTCGTGGCAAATAGTCCTTGCGGCTTAACCAAATTTCACCAGAAACCGTCTGGGTTTTGGTTAAAATTTCCATCGCTTGACCGGATGACGAAGTATCGCCGGAATAAAGTTTACTGGTGGCCGCGTAAGAAACCAAAGCTTCTTTATCCAAATCAACTAAATAATGAAAACAATCTTCACCGTTAACTTTTTCGTTTTTTAACTTTTTTGTAACTTTAAAAAAATCTGTCTCGACAAACAAGGTCTCTAACTTGGCTTTATTTTCATCAGAAATGGCCGGAGTGTTTTCTTCGATTTGAGCGGCCGCTTCGTCCATAGTGCTATCAAATTCTTCCCAACCAGTTTCACTCAAACTAAGCCAAGAATCGCCCAAAGCTGTTAAGACAGAATTTAAATCTTCGTTAGAACTATCGACACTACTTATTTTAAAATATTCTTTTTTATTTAACGACAGCCAATCACCGGCGAGGAATTCAGTTTTGGTTTCAAGATTTTTAAGAGAGAATTTTATGGAAAAACCGGAAGTTTCATCGGCAACTTTTGGTGCACTAATTTGTCCAGAGGCTTCAAAACTAATCTTGCCCGGGACGTCGGAAGAAAAAGTAGTTAAATCACTCGGAATAAGTTCGGAGATGGCTGAATTTTCTTCGGAAGCGTCGGAAACGACCGAGACACTATAAGCCACCGATTCAACGTCGAGCACCGCCTCGCGCATACCACGCATGACTTTCTCCGGTGCCGGATTAAAATATGTCCAAGCAAAATAACCACCAACACCTAAAATTAAAACCGCGGCCACAACAAAAAAAGGCATTAAGGCTTTACCATTACCCGGGGTTGGTGTGGATAAAGACGGGGCCGAAGTGATAGGTGGGGCAACTGGTGGAATTGTTGTGGCCATCACAGACTCAATTTTTTCGGACTCGGGATTGGGTAGAGACATAAAAAGTCAGATTATAGGACTTTCTCATTTGGATGCAGAACGAGGAAAAGCCTAAATTTTTTGTGAGACGTATGCCTTAATACGTTGAACAAAAAATTTAGGTTTTGACGAAGTTATGCGCCAAATGAGAAAGTCCTAAATTAGTTTTTGCCGACCGAGGCCGTTAATCCTAAGAACTTCGGCCTCGAGTTCGCCTTGGGATAATTTTACCTTGATTTCCGCGCCACTGACAAGCGTCGAAGCGTCCTTAACCACGGTGCCGCGACAGGTGACAATTGAATAACCGCGCGCCAAAACTTTCTTTGGATCGACACTGGTTAAAAAACGCGTAGCCGAGGACAGCTGCTCAAAAAAACTAGGTAACCAATTATCAACTCGATCAAAAAGTTGTTGGGTTATTCGCGCCAAATTTTCACGCTGTCTATCGGCGGCCGAAAAAATAAAATGAGTGGCTCGCTCGACCAAAAGCTGACGATCGCCAAGGGCATCCTGCAAACGATTATCAATACGATGAATCATGGTTTCAACTTCGTAGATAACTTCCTGACGATTGGGCACGACGCGCTCGGCCGCGTTTGATGGGGTCGAAGCCCGAACATCGGCCACGTAATCACAAAGCGATTCGTCACGTTCGTGACCGACACCGCAGATGACTGGAATCTTGGAACCAAAAACCGCACGAACGACTTGCTCATCATTGAAAGCAGCGAGATCCTCGAGGCTGCCACCACCACGAGTTAAAACCAAAACCTCGGGCCGATCTTTTTCCGGTAAATTATTAAACAAACGAAAAGCTGCCAAAATCTCCGGCACCGCTTCCCGCCCCTGTACGTGCACGTGAGAAAAAAGAACCTCAACACCACTCCAACGATTATTTAAAATCCTAATAAAGTCTCCGTAAGCCGCGGCGTCGCGCGAGGTAATGAGACCAATGCGCGCGGGAAATCTTGGTAATGAACGTTTGCGAGAAATTTCAAAAATTCCTTCCTCGGTTAATTTCTTTTTTAAAAGCTCATAAGCTCGTTTAAGCGTGCCATCACCGACCGGTTCCATTTTTTGAACATCAATTTGAAAATTACTCCACTTGGTAATGGCCGGCGGTCCCCAAACTCGCACCCGCATGCCATCCTCAAAAACACCACTGACTTTAAAAGTTGTAGCAAAACAACCGACGCGCGAGGCTGAATCATTTTCATCCTTCAAAGTAAACATGATCCACTTACCATCTTTAATTTTATAATCAGAAATCTCACCTTCAATCGCAAAAGTGTAACCATCAATATTCAATTTAAGAACTTGATTGGCCAGTTTAAGATATTCAGCAACTTGGAGGATTGGTTCGGGAGTAGACATAATGTTACGAATCACGAATTTTGACACGTTCCGCCTCTTAGGTTCGGACGGGGTCCCGCCAAAGGCCTCCGTCGGCGGGAAATTCACGAATTTTAATTGGTATCACGCGGCGAGATCCTTCTCTGGCTCAGGATGACAGGCAGTTGTGTTCCAAATTCGTTGATTCGTAACCCTTAGAAGAACACTGGCTGAAACCAAGGTACACTTAACCAAAACAATAAAGCGATTAATAAAAGCGAAACTAAAACTTCAAACCACACCGTCTTCCCTTCTTTTAATCCGAGCCAACCAAAACCGAAAAGTGGAAAAAATATTAAATCGAAAACCAACCAAACTAAAATGGTGTAAACCAATAAACTGATTATTCCATAAGCATGACCGACGAAATTCAGCCAACCTTGATCAGCCACGGCCGGATAAAACCCACCTAAAACCATGCCCATTAAAATATGCAAAAGAACACCAAAAGCAAAAGCCGCAAATTGCGATAATTTCAAATCGAAAAACGTTTTGACATCAACCACCAACGGTAAATTTTTTACTTTTCCGTGACGAACTATTTCAATAATTATGGCCGGCGTCGAAATAAGAAAAGCGATTAAACCACCGATGGCCGCACCCAAAATAATATCATTCATATATTACACATTACGATAAATTTCACGGCGGTGTCCTATTTTAACAATAATAATAAGTTTTCGACGATCGTCTACCACACCAATCATTCGATAATCACCAACCCGAAAACGCAGGTCGCCGATATTTGAATTGGTTAAATGTCGAGCCCCAACAGTTGGATCGGCCGATACATTTAATTTTTTTAATTTTCGAACAATTCGTTTGGCTTCAACTTCAGAAAGTTTTTCCAGATCTTTGGTGGCCTTTTCTGTCAAAACTAGTTTAAAGCTCATATCGAGCAGATAATTGTTCAACCGAACGCAGGGCTGTTTTTTTTAAACCAGCTCGAGTAATTCGCACCCGACTACGCAAGTCGACACAAGCCGCGGCTTCCAAATCTTCTAAAATTTCATTAAATTCCTCATTAGAAAAAAAGAAACCTAAAGTTTCGCTACCCCGCATAACTCGAGTTACGCCGCGCAAAGCTTGCGAAGGATTTTTTTGAACTTCGCGGATGGAAGCCACGCGTTCTTTGGTTAGTAATTGATACGTTTTCATAGTTACTTACATTTTTACATACATTATAGTCAAACTTTCAAAGACTGTCAATCGGCGTTTGGATAAATTACCACAACAACCTTTGCGCCATTTTCCACATCTCCGCCATTCCAATCATGCATGGCATTCATGACTGTTTCAAAATCGTACTGATAATCGGCACCGAGACGAGTGCCCGGATCGTTGGTAACAAAAGTTGTTTCGGTGTAGCCCTTCAAAACCAAGGCGTGATACAAAGGTCCTTCACCAGTAAAATTCGGATTACCAAGCATTCGCCCGGCCGTTGGTACAATAACCGGACGACCGGCGGCAATATGAGTTTTAAGATCCTCGATGGTCGGATTTTCTACCGTTTCAACATATTCATAACCATACATTTGTTCAGCCAAAACAGAAATTTGCGCAGCCGTTGTGCTTTCAAAAAAACCAAAGAGGGCTTTTTCAAACTCCACAATTTTCAAAAGCTCGGCCTCGGCCACATTAACCTCAATTTTACCAGCCGAATCGCCTTCATAAAATCGATGGATCATGTAAATCGCCGCCTCCTCGCAAGTATCCTCATGTACCAAATCCCAAACTGACAATGGCGCCTGAGAAGTGAAAGGTACGGCGAGGTTGAATTCGGTTGGCATGGTTGAAGGGGTGAAAGGGGTTGCTGGGAGTTTTTCATCGCTGTTTATAATCTCGGCTTCACCTTCTCCTGTCACAACAGAGGTTGATGGCACGGGTTCATTTTCTTTTACAACTTCAATAGTGTTTTCCTCCACCACAACTTCCGCCTCTTCAGCCCCTTCGGCCACTTCTCCGGTCACTTCCTCAAACGTCTTCGGTGTCGGTGCAGCTGCGAATCTTTCCGAGTCACTCCAAAAATCCAAAAGCGCGTTTTTTTGTGACCAAAGAATCGCCAAAATCAAAACCGGACCACCAATCGCCACGATTAACATTAAAATTAATTTGCGCATAATTTATCTACACTTGTCATTCTGAACTCTCGCCTGCCCGTCTGTAGCCCAGCGAAGGCGGGTGAAGAATCTGTCACTTACTTTATTTATCCACGTGGCGAGATCCTTCTCTGGCTCAGGATGACAGCCGTTGGCTTAAAATTTTAATTTTTAAACTGTCCCGCCACCCACTTTTTTAAAACCCAGGTGGCTTTCACATCATCCTTATTATACTCTAAAATATTCACCAAAACTTTTTCATCATGAGTTTTTAGCCAATCTTCAAACCAACGCACAGCGTTAACTCCGGAAGCTTCAGCTGCTTGCCAATGATAACCGGCGTAAACTCCGAGATCTTTAAGAGAATAAAAAGACAGCGGAAAAACCACCGAAGGTCTTATTAAAAATAACAGATCGTGCATGTTTACCTCGATTGAAGAACGAATTTCATCAGCTAAACCATACTTGGCTGCAAAGCGTCGCACGACATCGAGTTCGAACATGCCATAATGATAAATTGGTACGTTTGGTCGAGCGACAACAAACTCAACAAACTTTCGCCACATCTCACCTTCTTCATCAGGCGTTTTGGCCAAGAAAGAATAATAACGGCTGCGACCATTTTTAACTTCCAGCACCCCGAAAAGAAAATCAAAATCACGCAGCGGATCGCTTTCAATATCAAAGTAAAGTTCATGATCAGTTTTTTGGAAGTTTGGCGGCTGCAGCAGAAAATGTTTGTTTTCAACGATCGCTCGAGCTTGAAGGTGAAGCAATTCCAAACGATCGTGGCGAAGCGCCGGCGCTTGTTTTTCGAGTTTTTTAAGTGTAGACGAAGCCAGTTCATCGAATGTTTTAATACCAATGTTTTGCAAAGCGACAATTTCTTCGCGCCAAACGCGATTCAAAACCGAAATGTCGCGACAACTTTCTGATTTCAAACGACAAGCGCCATACCAAGGCGATTGTTTGCAACCGGCCGTCAAAAAATGATTCGGCTTTTCACCAGCCACGATTTTTTCGATTTCTGATAAAGTAAGATGAAATTCGGCTTCAAATTTTTCGATTAAATAACCGACGATATTTTTATCCGGCGTGATTATGTAACCTTGAATTGGTTTGGAATTTTGAACTCGCGAAAGCAGCTCGGCATAAAAACAACCCTGAAATTTATAAGCGTCACGAACTTGGCGAGCTCGCTTAACATCGGCCGCCACATAATAATAATTCCCAAATTTTGAACGGCCTTCAACCTTGGCTAAAATATCCGGATTACCAACCCAATGACCGTGGATTAAAACTCCCTGGTAAATTGTTTCCCGGCCCTCGCGCATAAAATCCAAAGTCTGACGAAAAGCCTCTTCCGGATCCTCGGCTGTCACCTCGACAAAATCTGGACGATCACTAACTACTTCCAACTCTTTTTCCGGAATCAAACCATCGTCGAGCAAACGAGCGAGGAGTGGATCATGCGGTGCCTCGGCCTCGTGAGCATCAAAATAAACCCAAGCTGGGCACTTGAGGTATTTGTAAAAAGTTGTCTCGGAAATCTTTCTGGACATGAGGATATTGTATAGGAAAATCGTAAAAACGTAAAAGCGTAGAAACGTAAAACTTGGAATGATTTAAAAACAAAAAAACGTAAACCTCAATGTTTACGTTTTAAAAAACCAAAAAATAAATTTCCTTGCCTCAACGTCCAAAATCAACCCCCTAACGCCTTAGCGCCCCACATCAAACTACTTCTTATCCTCCACCGTCACCACCGTCATTTCATCCCCAATCTGAATTTGATCGACAATATCGAGTCCTTCGGTCACCTTGCCAAAAATTGTGTAACTTTTTGGTAATGGATAGTCAGCTAGCATGATGAAGAACTGGGAACCGTTGGTGTTAGGACCGGAGTTGGCCATGGCGACGATACCGTGAGCGTAAGTATAAGAATCAGTCAGCTCGTCATTAAATTTATAACCAGGACCGCCGCGACCAGTACCTAATGGATCGCCACCTTGAATAACAAAACCTTCGACGCGGCGATGGAAAATTAAACCGTCGTAATAATTTTGGTTGGCCAAGTAGACAAAGTTGGAAACGGCGAGTGGTGCGGTGTCTGGATATAATTCAAACACAATGTCGCCTTTGGCGGTTTTAATACGAATTTGTTTGTTTTGAATTTCCTCGGCCGCCAGGACACCCGGGAAAGTATATTTGTTTTCAGGATTCACAGCAGTTGAATTAGTCGGTGATGAATTAGTATTGGTTGGTGTGGTAACCGCCTTACCGCAACCACTTAACAAAAGCAAAGAAAGCGCCAGAAGCGCCACTGATTTGTGCATCTTCATAGTCTTAAATTAAATTTTAAGAAAATCCTAAAGCATTGTTTGCATCAAGAAAAATGACAAGGCAATGACCAATCCGCCGAAGACGATGATCATGGATGATTCGACCAAAGCCGCACCACCACAACAACAGCCGCAAGCCGGACAGGCTCCGCTTTGTTTACCGGCCAAGTTACATTCGCTTGACGCAACAACTTTCTTTTTAGAAAGAACTTTTTTTCGTGTAGGCATATCCTCCTTGGTTATTTTAGGACTTTCTTATTTGAGCGCAGAACGAGGAAAGACCTGAATTTTTTTGTGAAACGTATAAACATACGTTGAACAAAAAAATTCAGGTTTTGACGAAGTTATGCGCCAAATAAGAGAGTCCTTTATTTTTATTTGTTTAACTTCTTTGATAGTATAACAAAAGAATTAAAAAAATAAAAGAGTGAGTGGAAAACTTTATGACTTACGAAAATAAAAATTTTGATCATCTTATCGGTCTCAATGGTTTAAGCGAGCGACTTTTAAAAAATCATTTCACTTTGTATCAAGGTTATGTTGCGAACGTAAATAAACTGGCAGACAAATCCCAAACCGTTGAAATCAATTCGTTGGAAGGTTCCGAACTTCACCGCCGTTTTGCCTGGGAATGGAACGGTATGTATTTACACGAACTTTATTTTGAAAACCTGACCAAAGAATCAAAACCTCTGAATATCGAAATTGCTCTTTACAAAAAAATCACTGAGAGATTCGGTTCATACGAAAACTGGGAAAAAGATTTTCGGGCGACTGGCGCCATGCGCGGTATTGGCTGGGTAATTTTGGCTTACGATAAAAAAACCGGTCGAATGTTTAACGTGTGGGTAAACGAACACGATGTCGGGCATTTGGCTGGTACCACCCCACTGCTCGTCATGGACGTCTTCGAACACGCCTTCATGGTTGATTATGATTTAAAACGAGCCGACTACATCGAAACTTTTATAAAAAATATTGATTGGCTGATGGTGGAGGAAAGATTAAGTTAATGTAACGTGGCGAGATCCCTCTCTGGCTCGGGATGACAGGTGAGTTGGAATGTCTAATTTCCAATGTCAAATGACAAATGATGGAGTTTATTATCTAAGAAATCGATCTTCCAAAATTCAATAATTCGATAATTAAATAATTCCCCCGCCGACGGAGGCCTTTGACGGGGTCCCGCCAAAATCCTATGACGGCGGGAAATAATTTCCACCCACCTGTTCCCAAACCAACCCTTCGCGACCAAAATGTCCATAAACTGAAACCGCACGATACTGCGGTTTTTTTAAATCGAATTGTTCGACGATTGAGGTCAGATTAAAATTATATTTTTCTTTAACCAAATTAGTAAAATCCATTTTAGCACCGCGAGATTTTTCGCCCACGGCTTTTACTTCAATCATAATTGGTTCCAAACGTCCGAGTGTGTAAACCAGCGAAACCATGGCCGACTCAGCTAAACCTTGAGCCACCAATTGCTTGGCCACGTAACGCGCCATGTAGGCACCGGCCCGCTCGGCCCGCGATGGATCTTTACCAATCGGCGAAGCGTCGCCATGTGGAATGAGGCCGCCATAAAAATCTGCATTTGGTCGACAACCGCTTGCCCCGGCATCAGCCTGAAAACCAGAACTGATAAAAGAACCGATAGGATTGATAAAAATTTGTGCGCCGTCGTGGCCAACAACTGGCTCAATAACTCGTTCGAGTAATTTGGTTTGCAAATCAATTAAAGAAACATCTGCGGCATGACTAGCCAACAGGGTCACAGCCGAAACTTTTTTTCCATTCATAACTATCTGAACTTTGCCATCAGGACCCAACCAGTGAAACGCCGGATCAAGTCGACGCAAGTCATCAAGTCTGCGAACCATACCTTGGGCCAAAACTAAAGGTAATGGTAGAAACTCCCGAGTCTCGCGAGTTGCATAACCATTTACAATCACTGTGTCATAAGAGCCACGGGTGGTTTTCATTTCTTCCGACGACGGTTCGACATTTACAAAAACCTCGACTTCATCCTGATAACCAATTTCCTGATAAATCTGTTTAGCCAAAGCGGCTACATCAAAATCAGCGGTCGAATTAACTTCCCCGCCAATCATAATCATGCCATGTGAGCCCAGGACTTTAATATCCAATCGACTCTCCGGATCCCGACGCAAATATTCGTCAACAATCCCGTCGGCAATCTGATCGCAAATTTTATCAGGCTGGCCAGCCGCCAACGCTTCAACCGCTTTCATAACAAAAAGAGAGTAACAAAAAATCGTCCTTTTGACCAGACGATTTTTCTTGTCTCCAGCTTGGTCCCTGCAAAACCACAGAGCCCAAGAGCGGAAACCTCGACAGTCGTTGTCGAGATTGGAGTGCCAGATTTTCGATACCGGCACCGAGGATGTTCTGGCCGAACCTCGGTGCTTGGTGTGGTTACCGTTAAATTTTGGGTGCTTGCACCCCAACAATTTCAGGCCAGTCAGCCTGTTTTTTAATACTTATTTGGAGGGAGGATTTGCCGTTTAAATGTTTGAATTTTGGACCACAGTCAGTGAAGGGTTTTGTCCGTCTTCTGATGACAAGACCGTTCAGCCAAAGATTGGCATTGTCTTGATTTTTAAAACCTTTGAGAGCCCGAAGTCTGGGATTGAAATGAGAATTGAATAGTTCAATGAGATTGGTGTTGTTCGGACAGTCAGAGAAATTTTTATAGGCAAACAATTCTTTTCTTCGGCGGTCAATTTCTAAAATAATACTTTGTCGGATCGGAATGTTTTCACAACGATTATCAAAAACATGAATTAAAGCTTTGTCTAATTTTTTATCATCTTCATATTCCTCGAAGATGTGTTTTTTTAATGAGTTGAAAAAGTGACGATGGGTTGGGTCGGTTCTAATGTTTAAAGCCTTCCGAATATTTTCCAAATAATGATTAAGACAGAGTTGGTTCTGTATGTCCGGATAGACCTGTTTTAAAGCTAAAGGAAGCGAAGAACGGTCATCGGAGACGATGACCGTTAACGGATAGTTTAACTGTTTTAATTTGTTAAAAATTTCCAGAAAAGCTTCTTCACTTTCAGACCGAGCCAAAAGACCAAATAAGATGTCGTGAGTTTTATAATCAATGAGATAAATAAAAGGAATTCTTTCTTTATATCCGCGGACTTTAACGTACTTGCCATCGATAATTAAAATACCCGACGAGTATTCACAAAACTCTCGGGTTAGCTCAAAACAATCGGGCAGAGATTCCAATTCTTCAAGGACTCGATTAAATGCCTGGGCGCCAGATAAACCATTTTCATCACCAAGTTTTCTAAACGGCACCCCATCGATATTGGTTATCCAAAAAACTTTTTCCGAAGCTCCGTGGCTAACAGAAAAAGAGCCTTTACAGCTCTTGCAAAAATATCTATTTATTCCTCTTCGGCTTCCTCGTTTAATCGTCTCTTCGCTTTGGCATTTCGGACAAAACGGACAGTGTTTTTTTTGGCATAATGTTAAGTTTAACTAGTTAAACACCCGAATCTTAGCAGAGTTAAGAGAAGAAAACACCTTTTCACGCACCCAAAATTTAACGGTATCCTTGGTGTGTGCCTACTTGGAGACGCACCTCATTGCCACTTGTCCGTTGGGCGAAAGCTCGACGACGAGCGTCGAGCCTGGGCACTTCTCGCTCGCATCCGCTACGACGAGGTCATTCATTCCCCCGACGTAGTTGACCAAAGTCATGACACAAACGAAAACCGCCAATGCCACAAGAATTTTCTTCACGTACATGATAACTCCTTGCCGACACAACCACGTGTCGGTCTTGCGAAAGGCGCTGGAACTCAGCGTCTTCTAAATCAGCGAGTTAATCGCGGGCTTAGAAGACGCTGAGTTTTTTACTCTTCATAAATCACGATAATTTATCATGAACTATGAAGAGTGGAGCAGTCGATCTAAGTTACAAACTAAGATCTACCAAAGCAAGTTGGACGACCAACCGCTCCAAAAGAATGCCACCTGTCTGAGCGGAAATGATTACGAGCACCTACCACGGTGATCTTAACCTCTGTTCCGCCTTACACGAGAGCTGGAATCGGCGTAAACGCTTGCCTCAAGAACATCTGGCTCAATCATAGAGGTAGAAAGAAGACGAAAAAATCGTCTTTCCCCCTGGCATGAGAGCCGGAAATTGGCGGGAACATTTGCCTCTGGAACACCAAGCTCAATCGTAGAGGTGGGAAGAGATGATCAAAACATTCTTCCACCCAGACAGATGACAATGCGAAAAATCTTTCAATATCCCCAAAAGTCACAATTTTTATTATGAACTTTGGGGAAACTAAAGATATTGTTTCTCAATTTAACAACAAAAAACTATACCACATTTTTAGCCTTTTGTCAAGGCAGTTGTGGTGGAAATATGGGGTTTTGTTGGGGTTTTTGGATCGGCTTTTGGCAACCTCACCCTCGGCTGAGCACGACTCCCTCTCCTTCGGAAGGAGAGGGGTTAGGTGGACGACGGATCGGAGTGGTTTGGAAAAAATTGGTTATTGTTTTTAAAACGGTTTCGATTCGATATTTAACGTCTGAGTTTTTGAAGCGTAAAAAGACTAAACCCAGGGATTCCAAAGACTTTTGTCTTTCTCGGTCATAAATTTTATTTTCTGGGACGTCGTGAATACTTCCGTCGACTTCAATTATCAATCTAAACTTCGGGCAATAAAAATCTACATAAAAATTATCGACCGCAAATTGACGACGGAATTTTTGGCCCGCCAACTTGCGATTCTTCAAAAACTCCCAAAGCCGATCCTCAGCCACCGTAGATTTCCTCCGCAACCCCCGCCGCCGTTCTTTGGTCTCAACCCGATTGAAAAGAATAGTCATAAAAAAAACTTACTCCCCCCTTCTCCTTCAGAAGGAGAAGGGGTAGGGGGATGAGGTTAACCCCTACCCGATAAACATCGCATCCCCGAACGAATAAAAACGATAACCTTCTTTAACCGCTGCTTCGTAAGCTGCCAGGACTCGTTCCCGGCCAGCCAGAGCTGAAACCAAAACGATCAATGTTGATTTTGGTAAATGAAAATTAGTGATAAGGGCGTCGATGATATTGAATTTGAAACCCGGGGTGATAAAAATATTTACTTCGCCGACAAAACCTGATTCTGGTAATTTTCCTTTGTTCAAATTGGCCACGCCTTCGAGCGCGCGAACGGTCGTTGTCCCAACCGAAATTATTCTTCGGCCTTCGATTTTAGCTTGATTGATATGTTCGGCTACCTCGGCTTTTATTTCCACTAACTCCGAATGCATTTCGTGTTCCTCCAGATTTTCGGTTTTAACAGGTCGAAAAGTTCCGATGCCAACGTGGAGAGTTACGAATTCGATTTGAACCCCAAGATCTTTTATTTTTTGCAGTAATTCTTTAGTAAAATGAAAACCGGCCGTCGGAGCAGCCACCGAACCGGTTTCGCGAGCATACACCGTTTGATAAATTTCGAGTTTGTTTGGAATTTTTTTCACGTATGGCGGAACCGGCACTTCGCCATGTCGGTCGGTAAAAGCCAAAACCTCTTCCGGTAAAACAGAAAATTCAAGTTGAACGACTCCGTCTTCGGCCTTATCGACAACAGTTGCTTTAAGCTCGCCAAAATCTATTTCATCGCCAATCTTGACTTTACGACCTGGTTTTAACAGCGCACCCCAAAGACCAAATTCGTTGATTCGCAAATCTGGAATGGCTTCACAATCAACACCAATACTTTTATGTCTAAGCAAAAACACCTCAATCTCCTTATTATCTACTTTTCCATGCAACCGCGCCTTAAAAACCTTGGTGTCATTCATCACCAAAACATCGCCAGCTCGCAAATAATCAACAATCTCAAAAAACCGCCGATGTTCAATATCACCAGTTGAACGATTCAAAACCAATAGTTTTGACGAATCCCGAGGTTCAACCGGAAATTGAGCGATTTGCTCAACAGGAAGATGATAATCGAATAGAGAAATAGGGGTAGACATAAGTAAAAAAGAGAATATCACAAAAAGTCAACCAACCCAATACCACACCCAATTTCGTAGTTTCGTAGCAATTTCGTTGTTTCGTAACCCCCATAAAATTGACAAGAAATCCAACTTTTGATATATTCTCGACGTTAAAACTCTATCAATTATGAAAAAAGAAACTCACCCAAAATATTATAAAGACGCCAAAATCACCTGTGCTTGCGGCGCCGTTCACAGCATCGGTTCGACCATCGAGGCTATTCAGGTTGAACTTTGCAGCAAATGCCACCCATTCTTTACTGGCGAAAAGCAAAAAATGCTGGACACCGCCCGTCGGGTAGAAAAATTCACCGAACGTACCGCCAAAAAATCAACCGTGGTTTCTGGTAAAAAAATCAAGAAAATCAAACGCGCCGCCACCAAAGCCGCCAAGGGTCCAAAGTTTGAAGAGGAAGATAAAGGCGCGATCAAAAAAATCAAAAAAATCAAAAAGGAAGCTTAGCTATTAAAGGCGTCTTTGGTATAATGGCCGGAGACGTTTTTATTTTAGGGGAATAAATCTTTTAAACCCGTCATCCCGAGCCAAAGAGGGATCTCGCCACGTAACTTTCCCCACCCCAATATGAATCTACTTGCCTCACTAAACGACAAGCGCAAAGAATTGCAAGAAATCGAATCCAAACTTATGGATCCGGTCGTGCTTGGCGATCAAAAAAAACTTCGCGAATTTAACGAGGCTTATTCTGAACTTTCCGAGACCGTAAAATTTGGTGAGGCTTATGAAAAAGTTTTTAATGATTTAACCGAAGCCAAAAAAACTTTGTCCGAGGCTAACGATTTAGAATTGCGAGCCATGGCCGAACAGGAAATTATTGAACTTGAAACCGAGCTACCAAAGTTGGAAGAAGATTTTACTCTAGCCTTAGTTCCACCCGATCCGCTCGATAAAAAAAATATTGTCGTCGAAATTCGGGCTGGAGCTGGTGGTGACGAATCAGCGCTTTTTGCCACCGAACTTTTACGCATGTATTCGCGTTATGCCGAAAGACAGAATTGGAAAATGAATCTGGTTTCCTCTTCACAGAACGATCTTGGTGGTTGCAAAGAAGTTATTTTTACCATCACCGGAAAAAATGTTTACAGTCGTCTTAAATACGAAAGCGGCGTTCACCGAGTTCAACGCGTACCGGAAACCGAAAAAGCTGGGCGGGTTCATACTTCGACGGTAACGGTCGCGGTTCTGCCAGAAGCCGAAGAAGTCGATCTTTACATCGACCCCAAAGATATTCGCATCGATACCATGACGGCCGGTGGCCATGGTGGGCAAAGCGTTAACACCACTTATTCAGCCGTCCGATTACTTCACATTCCAACCGGCCTAATCGTTATCTGCCAAGATGAACGCAGTCAAACTCAAAACCGTTTGCGGGCCATGGGCGTTTTGCGCTCCAGACTTTTTGCTCTCAAACAGGAAGAAGAAAAAAAGAAACGCGAAGACACCCGTCGCGGCCAAATCGGCACCGGTGGTCGCTCAGAAAAAATTCGCACCTACAACTTCCCCCAAGACCGCGTCACCGATCACCGCATCCGCCAAAGTTATCACGGCTTACCAAACATAATGGACGGCGATATAGACAAAATAATCACCGATCTAAAAACTGCCGAACTCAACAACGCTTTCGTTTCTGATTCTGATGAGGGTGATGAATAAAAAAACCAAAAAAGACGCAACAAAATTTGCGTCTTTTTTAAAAATATATCATAATCTTTAAGTCCCCAGAGAGGTATACACAATGTATGTAAAACTGCGACTGGCATAAAACCTGTTGTGCCCCCTTTATCAACAAGCTCCCCGATCCCAATGAAAGGCGCGGAATGCAGAATCGCACCGGCCAGGCGGCCAACTAGAGTTCTCTGATGCCACGACCACTTGGTGCACTGTACCAGGGATGGTAAACAACAACCCCTCCGTTGACAAGCTAGACTCCAAAAATCTTCCCATTATCGCAAGGTAATGGCTGGTGAGCTAAAAAGGGACGGGGCTCCAAAAAAGTCCCGTCCCAACCCCATTCTTGTTCTTTACATCAAGTGGCTTTAATATTTTATCCACAGTCATCGTTTCCAGACTCTTGACAACTAAAAAAGACCGGCGTAATCTTGCCAATACTGTCGTCAGAAGGTTAAACTTCTGGCTTCGGGAGGAGGTGTATGTTTGGTCCAGCTACGCGTGACCTTGGGTCCGCAGGGTCTTCAAGGACCCCCCAGGCTGGGAAAGAATGTTCATCTCCGCTCACTGTACTTTCCTGCACGGTGCAGGCGTAGCGAAGCCCTCACAAGGCCGGACGTTGGATGTGCAGAAATGCCATCCTCCTTAGCGCGATTCAAGCTTGGCCGAAAAACCAGCTACGTCCGCGAGGAAAAAAACGTTCTTCGATGACATCGAGGGCTTCGAAAGTGCAGACCTGTTAATTGTCAACTCCAATGAAAAAGGGAGCGTATCGCAGGAGACGTCCTGCGCCATAACTCTCACGGGACTCAGGTTGCAACACCTAGGTTCCCGGTGGCAAAACAGGTGGGTGGGGTGCGTGTTGTACACCAATGGCTACTCGAAGGTGATGGTGGAGAACGCCAGCTTCCGAGTCGCAGCGCGCGCCCCAACTCTGAGTTAGTCGCTCGGCCCAAAAGGCCCGTTGACCAGTTGGTCGATCGTCGACCCAGTCCGTTGACCCAAACCACGAGGTGTCTCAACCCAAACCGTTGTCTCACCTCTCTTCCCAGCGCAAGCTGGCTTTCGCTCGGCCGCTCTTCGGCCAACCGCTAGGACCCCTCGTCCCGGCGGTCTCTTTTTTTATAAAACCAGTCATCTTGACACCAACAGACGATTAATTTACTATATCGGAGCGATTAAGTTTGGGCGGCTCTGTCAGACAAATCGTCAGGTCTGTTTGGAGGTCAGGACTCTCGAGAAAAACCGGATAGTGAAATTTACTGTTCGGCACTCGAGATCTGCCACTCCATGTTGTCGGTCCTAACCCGACCAGAGCCAACCTTCCATTCACCAAATTGGGACACACCAAAAAAAGTCGGACACTTGGCCAACCTACTCCCCGAGGAAGTCTACGACTTAGTGGTGTGTCCCATTCCCAATGGCACGTCCAGAAACAACCTATTAAAACCTGTCTCAGGTCTCCACCCCGGGGTTTAAAAGTTAATTTGGACGTGCCTCGTCTCTCAGAGTTGTCGCAGTTAAAAGTCGACCATAGCGGCCGTCACGGTTCAGAACCAACAGCACTTGTTTTCATGTGGCAAACCTCCACTTAGGAACTATGCCCAAGAAAACAGTTGAGGTCTCGATCCAACGCGGACCCCCCCAAGATGATTTCTGCGGCAACTCGCCCTTTCCTCCGCCTCGCCCCTCCGCGAGGCACTTTTTTTAAAAAAATCTCTAACCCGTGATACACTGATAAAAGTTATGACCACTGTTGAAGCCTTGAAATGGGCTAATGAAAAATTAAAAGGTGAGGTCTCAGAGGTTTCTGATTCGCCCATGTTAGACGCCCAAATTTTGTTGGCCGCGATTTTAAAAGTCTCGACTTCTTGGTTGTTTACTCATTTTGATCAAGAACTAAAAGAAAACCAGTCGGAAGAATTTCGGCAATTTATCAAAAGAAGAATCAATAAGGAACCGGTGGCTTACATTATCGGTGAAAAAGAATTTTTCAAACGATCTTTTTTGGTTAACCCACTGGTTTTAATTCCTCGACCAGCTACGGAAATTCTGGTCGAAACAGCTTTAGAAAAAATTAACCAAACTCTTGGTGAAACCTGGTTCGCCGACATTGGCACCGGCAGCGGCGCGATTGCCATCACCTTGGCCGCGGAAACCGGTTTTCCGGTTATTGCTTCCGACATTAGTCCATCGGCCTTAAACGTCGCCAAAAAAAATGCCGGCCAAAATAAGGTTGAAGAACTTATCGATTTTCGCCAAGGTGATTTGTTAGAACCTTTAATAAACGCCTTTCGAGCTTTACAAGAAATGCCAGAAAAAAATTCTTGCAAGCATTTAATTATTTGTGCCAACCTGCCCTACCTCACGCCAAACCAATGGCAAAACACTGAAAGGGATGTCAAAGATTTTGAGCCAAAGCTGGCCTTGGTGGCCGGTCAAGATGGTTTGGATTTATATTGGAAACTAATTCGCGACCTAAAAAAATATCGTTCCCTCTTCCCCGAGTTTTTATCTCTACTCCTAGAAATAGATCCCGACCAAACCAAAAAAATAACTAAAATGATTCAACACGATTTTCCAGAATCCAATGTTGAGATTCGGAAGGATTTGGCGGGATTGGAGAGGGTGGTGGTTGTGGCGGTGTAACAATCGAGCCCCCCACCCCGCCTTCGCCGAGCTTCGGCGAGGCGCACCCGCCCTCCCCCGCATGAGGCATGCGAAGGAGGGAGAATTAGTCGGAATTTAAAAGTTAAAAAAATCGACAAACTTTTTTGTCGATTTTTTCTTACAATAAATCCAAGGAATCTCCCTCTCCGGCGGGAGAGGGTTGGGGTGAGGGGTATTACTTATTCAACGTCGAAACCACTTCAATCCAGGTTTTTCCGGCGTTCCATTTTATTTCTTTGCCATCCTCGGAAAAAAATCTTAAACGGTCATTGGCTGATTCTTTTTTCCAAACGGCCGGAATCTTTTTTCCGTCTTGCAAAACCAGGGCCTCGCCTTCACCAATGGTTTCAATTTCGCGGCGACCAACGCTGTCGATAACTGAAATGGCGGTATAAACGACAGCGACGTTGTTGGCATAAATTTTGTCACCATCTTCAACTTTATCTTCCACACTTCCCTGCCAACGAAGATAATTATTTTTTTCTTGATCGTATTTCCAACTAAGACCGTAAGCCAAACTGCCGGCTTCTAAATTCAAATCTGAATCGCTCGGATTTTCTGTTGGACTATCATCTTTAAAAGTCCAAAGACCATAATTAAATTCTGGTGCGGTTGCCTTTTTTGCTGTCAGCACTTTATTCAAAAGCTCGGTCGAAGTATAAGTATTATGCGGGGCATAACGATTGGGCGAACGCCAAAAATACTGTCCATTCCAAAATTCATTCAAATCCCAAAGATCACCGGCAGCTATAAGGTTCAGAGCGTCCGGAGATCCGCCGACGTGAGCGTACACGGCACCGAACTCCTCGGCCCAGTCCAAATAATATGGTCGGGCGGAACGAACCGGTCCGATTTTTTCTGTAGTCTGATCGGCCGCAAAAAAAGTTTCAAAACGAGGAATACCCGCCTCAACCGGTGCCTCGATAACCAAAAAAGCGTCATCGATGCCAGCGAGCGGCCAAGCATCAGCTGAATTTTCCACCATTACAGCAAAAACTTGAGGCCGAGAAATTTCCGCTTCTAAAAGTTGACCCGTAAGCGGATGACGAAAAGTTAAAACTTTTTCCTCAACCACAGGTTCAACTGAAACAACTGGTCGCCAGGCTTGTCTAAAGGCATAACCGGCCAGCAACAAACAAACAAGAATCGCCCCCATTGAATACCACAACCAATTTTTCTGCCAATATTTATTAGCAGAAATTAAAAAAGATTTTACAGATTTTTTATTTATCATAGTCATAAAATTATAACATAAAAAGTGAGGACCTGCCTCACTTTTTATTTTTGAAAGTTTATTTTTTATCGGATTTCTTTTTGTCGTCTGGCTTTTTCTTGTCGTCAGTTTTCTTTTCATCGGCGCCAGCTTCAGCTTCGCCTTCCTTCTTTTCCTTCTTAGCTACTTCAACGGCATTAACATCAATGTCCAAGGCCTTATCAAGTTCAGCCATTTCTTCTTCAGAACGTGGTGGGGTAACCAAAGCAACGGTATCACCAAGATCGTCGACGGCCGCAACACCGGTAGGAAAAGTTAAATCTGAAATATGAATGGTGTCGTCGAAAGTTTTGAGTTTGGAAATATCCACTTCGATAAGGTGAACCAAATTTTGTGGCAAGGCGCGAACTTCGATTTCGTTCAAAGCTTGAACCAAAGTACCACCAAGTTCCTTAACCGCCGGAGCTTCACCAATAAATTCAAGTTTAATTTTAGCGGTAATTTCTTTGGTCAAATCCACAGCTCGAAAATCGGCGTGAATTATTTCGGAAGACATAGGATCGAATTGCAAATCCTGGATAAGAACTTTAACCGCTTGATCGCCATTAACGACCAAGTCGACCAAAGTACTTTCACCAGCCTCACGAAAAGCTAAAACCAAAGCTTTGCGATCGACAGAAACATTTTTTGGTTCCATGGCTGGACCGTAAACAACAGCCGGCACAAAACCTTCGGCGCGAGTTTTCCAATTATCGCGACCAATAACCACTCTTTTTTCGGCAGAAATAGTAATAGACATAACAATTGAATATTCGAATTTCCAAATTTTCGAATTAGTAAAGACGGGGATTAAAACCTTTTAATTATCGGCCGTATTGTGCCTTGCGGGGCCAGAAATGTCAAGTGGAGATTGTGTTTATTGGATTAGAGGGAGTTCTGCTGTTTGGGCACTAAGGCACTAAAGGGCGCTAGACCTCCTTCATCGAGCCAATTCGGAGGGCGCGAGGCAAGGAAATTATTTCTATAATTTTCTTCCATGCCCGAACGCTCCATAACGCCTAAACGCCATTTAACGCCCCCAAATCAACTCTTTCTAACCACAAATGAGCCGCCAAAACGTCATCGATTGTTAAAGGCTGAGCACCGTGAAATTTAACAGCATCGTCAAAACTAAGGTCGGTAACCAAACTCATTGAACCAACACCGGCGGGATGGGAAAAAATCAGATTCAATAGTGAATGCTGACATTTTTGGCAGTGCAGAAAAAAAAGATGGCTGTTACCGTGTTCTTCGACAGTTTTAGCCTCCAAGCGTTTAAATTTATTACCGCAAAGCGGACAAGCCGCCGCAATTTTTAAATTGTCCGGCCACGACTGTGGCCAAGCTGAATTTTGCATAAAGCAATACTATCACCCCGGGACATTGTTCACAAATGTCGGTTTTTGCGAAAGCATTAGGCCGACACAGGTGAACAATGTCCTCATTTTCTTTCAATCAAAACTTGCTTGGCCGTTACATCGTGAATAACCACGCTTTGAGCCAAGCCGACCATAATAAGTGACATAATCAAAGCGCTGCCGCCATAACTTACAAACGGCAGAGCAATACCGGTCACTGGCAAAAGGCCCAGGTTCATGCCAACATTTACCAAAAACGAAATTAAAAATAAGGCGGCCATGCCCAAAAGCAAAAAGCTGGTAAAATCATCACGAGTTAAACGAGCCCGTTTCAATAATCGATGAAGCAAGAGGAAGAAGGCGCCAAAAAGCAGTAGAACTCCAACCAGACCGAATTCTTCGGCAATCACCGCAAAAATAAAATCAGTTTGGCTTTCCGGAATAAATTTTAACTGACTCTGCGAACCAAAACCCAAACCGCGACCAAACAAACCGCCGGAGCCAACAGCAATAATTGCTTGCTGGACATTATAGCCCTGACCCATCGGATCATTCGTTGGATCAACAAAAGACACCAAACGGGCTTTTTGATAATCAGCAAATAAAAATTGCCAAGAAAAAACCAAACCAACAACTCCAACCAGAACTAAAAGCAAAATATGTTTAAATTTCAAACCAGCAAAAAACAAAAAGGCTGACCAAATACCGACTAAAAGTAAAGCCGAACCCAAATCCGGCTGACACAAAGTAAGAAAAACCGGTAAGCCAACAATGGCTCCGGATTCGGCCAGCTCGCGCCAAGAAACATCACCGCCCCGACCGCTAAAATAACGAGCCAAAACAACAATGACACAAAGTTTAGCTAACTCTACCGGCTGAAAATGAAAACCAAACAAAGAAAACCAACCGGTAGTACCGCGAATGGTTTCACCCAAAAATAAAACAACTACCAAAGCCAAATTCGTCAAAATATAAAATGGAATAACATAACTTTGTGTCCAACGATAATTTGACCAAGCAATAAAAATGGCGACCACCAAACCCAAACCAAGCGCAATAAACTGTTTTTGAATCAACAAAAAACCTTGTCCGCCTTGAGACAAAGTAATGGAATAAATGGCGGAAAAACCCAACGAAATTAAAACCAGAGTAGCCAAAAGCATTCTACCATCCACCCGTCTCAACTTCGTCCAAGAAAAACGCATACAAACTGTCATTCCGAGCCAGAGAGGAATCTCGCCACGTTATTTGTAAATAACACAGCTTGCCTCGCTAGACAATTATAATTTACCGACCAGATCTTACATCTCCTGGTTGAATTCCTTCGAGCGAAGAATAAGCGGCTGGATCGAAGGGGTTTATTTCTGGGAAAATTTCAATCTTGGTGATGGTTGGGGCCAGGCCTAACCAGCGAGCTGACAGGTTTTTTATTTCGCCGCTGGCTAAACCAGAGGTTGTCAGACGCATAACTGCACCGACATCGTTACCACGCCACAAAACCGCCGTAAAGCTGGGCTGCCAATAACTGTAAGCGGTGGTATTTTTAACTGTAAAAGACAAAGTGGCCGGTAAAGACGGATCCAACTTGGCAAACGCCGAATTCTCGATAACAAAACCCAGGCGATCGGCAAACCAAACATCGTAATCACTGATCTCGTGCGTATCGACTCGATACCAAGAAACGTCACGAAGCGAAAGATTGACGGTGGTTGGTTGAGCTTGCGTGGCCTCTAAAAAAATAATCGGTTTTTGGCTTTTTGGCAAAATGAAACCGGTCTGCTCGGCCGTCTCGCCATCCTTAGTCACAAAAACATATTTGAAAACCGCGTACCAATCGGTGTTGGAATTGGAAAGTGAAGTATAAAAATCATAAGATTTACCATCACCGGCCGGTAAAGCCGCGGCTTCGCTGACCGTAAGCGGTTTGGCGGCCGCAAAATCAGAAAATCCCCGCAAGTCTGATTGGCCAACCACGGCCATAACCGCCACGTTTTTTTGTTCGGCGTCGTAAGAAATAGCATAGGCATCAAGAAACTGCCAACCGGCAAACAAAACCAAAATCGCATCAAAGGTAATAAAAATTCCTAAACCAATTTTTTTAAAAAGTTCCCGATGTTCAACAAGCCACAAAGAACGCTGATAAAATTTCTGCGCTTCTTTTTCTTCAGGTTTAAGAAAACTTTGTTCGTTTCCATTGTTCATAGTGGTTATATTGTAGCAGGTAACGCCAGGGGCTTAAAGGGGCGCGAATTACGAATGTGCATCGAATATACGAATTACGAATTGGTTACGAATTTTATTATAATTCTGTCATTCCGAGCCAGAGAGGAATCTCGCCACGTGATTTTAAATTTAATGTCACGAGGTGAGATTCTTCACGAGGGTTCAGAATGACACAGGCGGTCGATTCGTTATTCGCACCCCTGCCATCCACTTCCCTAACCAACCTATTCGTGCTAAAATAACCCCGTTATTTTTAGAAATTAACTATACTTATGGCAGCTGAAAAAGAAGCTAAAAAACCTGAATACGGGGCAAAACAAATCACGGTTCTGGAAGGGCTTGAACCGGTCCGCAAGCGTCCGGGCATGTACATTGGTTCTACCGGACCAACTGGTTTGCACCACTTAATCTGGGAAGTCATGGACAACTCGTTCGACGAGGCCATGGCTGGTTATGGTAACGAAATTACCTTAACTCTCAACTCAGACGGTTCAATTTCGGTCGAAGATCATGGCCGTGGTATTCCAGTCGACATTCACCCACAATACAAAAAATCCGCTCTCGAACTGGTGCTGACCAAACTTCATGCCGGCGGCAAATTTGGCGGCGAAGGCTACAAAGTTTCCGGCGGTCTGCACGGCGTCGGTGTTTCCGTCGTCAACGCTTTGTCCATCGATTTAAAAGCCGAGGTCAAACGCGAAGGCAAACTTTGGATGCAGGAATTTTCTCGCGGTATTCCTCGGGCCAAAGTCATCTCCACCGGCACGGCTCGCGGCACCGGCACCACCATCACCTTTAAACCAGACCCAACAATTTTTGAAACCGTTGAATTCAATTTCAAAACCATCATCGACCACTTGCGTCAGCAGGCTTACCTAACCAAAGGCATCCATTTAATTTTGCACGATAAAAGAGAAAAGGGTTCGGAAACTTCTTTCGCATTTTATTTTGAAGGCGGCGTGGCTTCTTACGTGGCTCACCTTAACCACGGCAAAGTTACCAAGCACTCAAACATTTTTTACGTTTCCAAACACAGCGAAGACACTGACATGGATGTTGAAGTCGCCGTTCAGTACACCGAGGAATATTACGAATCGGTTTTCTGTTTTGCCAACAACATTTACAACCCAGAAGGCGGCATGCATTTAATGGGTTTCCGTTCAGCTTTGACTCGTGAACTTAATAACTACGCTCGCGCCAAAGGTTTTATAAAAGAAAAGGACACCAACCTAACCGGCGAAGATGTTCGTGAAGGTTTAACCTCAGTCATCAGCGTCAAACTGCGTGAGCCACAATTTGAAGGTCAGACCAAAGCCAAACTAGGCAATCCTGAAGCTCGCACGGCCGTCGAAGCCGTCTTTGGCGAAGCTTTCAGAATTTATCTGGAAGAACATCCAGCTGATGCCGAAGCCATTATTGGCAAATGCGTCCTGTCCGCCCAAGCCCGCGCGGCCGCTCGAGCTGCTCGTGAGACCGTTCTCCGCAAAGGCGTGCTTGAAGGTTTAACTCTGCCTGGAAAATTAGCTGACTGTTCCTCCAAAGACCCTGAACGTTCGGAAATTTACATTGTTGAGGGCGACTCAGCCGGCGGCAGCGCCAAACAAGGTCGTGATCGTGAAACTCAGGCCATTCTGCCACTCCGCGGAAAAATTCTAAACGTCGAACGCGCCCGCCTCGACAAAATGTTGGTCAACACCGAAATCAAATCCCTCATCATCGCTTTCGGTACCAACATTGGCGAGGCTTTCGACATCACCAGTCTTCGCTACAAACGCATCATCATCATGACCGACGCCGACGTCGACGGAGCACATATCCGAACTCTGCTTCTGACGCTTTTCTATCGCCACTTCCCCGAACTCGTAAAACAAGGCCATATTTTCATTGCCCAACCTCCGCTCTACCGAGTTATGGCCGGCAAAAAAATCACTTGGGTTTATTCGGATGAGGAAAAGAATGCGTTGGTGAAGGAGATTTCTGGTGGAAAAGACGTCGTGGTTGAGGAAATCGAGGAGGCGGAGGAGGCGGAGGAGGCGGAAGTTGGCGAGGTGGTGGAAGGTGAGGATAAGGCGGTTAAAAGTTCTCGGATTAACATTCAACGCTTTAAAGGTCTTGGTGAAATGAATCCGGAGCAACTTTGGGAAACCACCATGGACCCAACCACCCGCGTTATGAAACTCGTGACCATTGACGACGCCGCGAAGGCGGATGAAATGTTTGATGTACTGATGGGCTCAGATGTGGCGCCGAGGAAACGGTTTATTCAGACGCATGCGAAGAGTGTTAGGAATTTGGATATTTAAGCGGAATTTTGATTTATCAATGAAAACAGATTTCGTTTTACCAACAAGATTTAGTATTTTTAAGAAAACATTTCGTATAGAAACGAGTTATGCGTAATAGCGAAAAGCCAAAAAAATTTGCAATTTTTTGATATTTTTGGTAATTTGCTATCATTAAAAGTCGAGCATAATTCATAATTTAATCACTAATCAAAACTACTATGATAGAAGCAAAAGAGGGGTTTGTGCCGCCCAAAGAGGCACAAGAACCGCGCGAAGAATACAAGCCGTCATTTGATCAGGCTGTCTTGGCGCTATTGAAGTCTTCCATATATGGAGAAGGAAACATGCGGTTTGATGAAGGAGGAGATATCACGATTGAGCTCACTGGCGAGAAAACAATTGAGACCTCTGAAAAAGTTCGTATTCAGTTTCGTCTGTCCTGCAAGGACAGACGAAACCGATCGCGCACTCTTTCGGCACCG
>JAGVPA010000011.1 GCA_020052445.1 bacterium | reverse complement strand
GACAAATCTTTCAAGGGTGGAAGGATGAACTCGGAAATATCTGTGCAAAATAAAAAATACGACTCCCGAGAGTCGTGTTTTTTATTTTGCTATGTTCACCCAGAATCCTTCACCAATGCCGATGCTCTTCGGGATCTTGGCTTTCAGCCTCGATCCCTTGGCACCGAGATCACCATCTTTTTCGTGTTGGACGAAGGGATGGACCTCCCCGGCATCTTCATTCGGGTCTCGGGGCGCAGGGCGTCCGATGAACCCATGTACGAACTGTTCCAGATCGTCGAAGCCACCGAGGCCGAGATCATCGGTATCGCTCATGCCTTCATGCCGAACACCAGCGAGCTGGTCGAACAGGCCAGGATCGAGGCCTGCAAAGCGGCCAAGAAACTCGAAGGCCTCGAAAGGTTCGAAGGCACGGCCCACGGCGTTCCGTAGACTTTCGGAACGATCCTCACAAAACACCGGCCGCAGAACGTGCGACCGGGATTTTTTTTGTTTATTTTTTTGTTCAAGTGTTCAAAACGTTCATTTGTTCAAATTGTTCATTTTTTTGTAACAACCCGATCGATCCAAGTGAACAACTTGAACACTTGAACAAATTGAACCATCAGATCGCCTCCATCTCCCCCCAATTTTTTCCCACCTCAACCTCGACAACCAGCGGAATCTCAAAATCTGAAACCGTTTCCATAAGTTTTTTTACCGAAGCGGCGGCCTCTTTTAGAAAGTTTTTATCAACTTCGAAAACCAATTCGTCGTGAACTTGTAAAAGCATTTTAATTTTTGGTTCATTGTCTTTTTTCTTTTTGGTTTGGCTGATGGTTTGAATCCAACCATTGATTTGGATCATGGCCATTTTTAAAATGTCGGCGCCGGTGCCTTGGATTGGCATGTTGGTGGCCATGCGTTCAGCCGACGAAACGAGAATTTGGACGCCGGAGTTTATGTCCGGAAAATGGCGACGGCGACCGAATAAGGTTTCGACATAACCTATTTCATGAGCCTGTTGTTTGGTTTTTTCCAGATATTTTTTAATGGCCGGATGAATTTCAAAATATTTATCGATAAATTTTTTGGCTTCATCAAAAGTCAGACCGGTTGAGCGAGCGAGCGAGTGCGGGCCCATGCCGTAAAGAATACCAAAGTTGATGGCTTTGGCCGCACTGCGTTGTTCTTTGGTCACCTCGCAATCCGGAATGCCCCAAACTTCGGAGGCGGTGTGGGTGTGAATGTCCTCGCCTTTTTTAAAGGCTTTAATCCACGATTCGTCCTTGGCTACAATGGCCATGATCCGAAGTTCAATTTGCGAATAGTCGGCCGACAGTAAAATTTTGTCCTGGCCGGCAATAAAAGCTCGACGAATTTTTCGGCCAAGATCGGTTTTGGTGGGAATGTTTTGGAGATTGGGGTCTGATGATGACAAACGTCCGGTTGAAGTTACGGTTTGATTGAAAGTGGTGTGAACGCGGCCGTCTTTGCCGACGAGTTGAGGTAGGGCATCAACATAAGTGTTTTGCAGTTTGGCCAGTTCGCGATATTCCATAATGAGTGGAATAATTTCGTGTTGATCGTAAATTTTTTCCAGTTCTGGGGCTGCGGTTGAAATGCCGGTTTTGGTTTTTTTAAGACCCTTGGTTGGCAGTTTCATTTTTTCAAACAACACCTCAGCCAACTGACTCGGCGATTGAATATTGAAATCGCTATCGGCCATTTTGTGAATTTTTTTGGCTAAAGAGTTTAAGTCTTTTTCAAAATCTTTGGATAAACTTTTTAAGAATTCAACATCAAGTTCAATGCCGTTTTGTTCCATGCGAAAAAGAATTGGTGCTAGTGGAATTTCCACTTCTTTAAAAAGTTTAAGTTCCTTATCTTCTTCAAGCTCCTTTTGAATTTTTTGATAGAGTGGAACCAACGAGGAGACAATTTTAGCGGCCGCTTCGCGTTCGGTTTTTCCGACAATACTGTTTGGCAGTGGCGGTAAAGTTATTTTTTCATAACGATCAGCGATTTGCTCCAAATCATGATTTCGTTCGCCCGAGGTAAGTAAGTAGCCGCCGATCATTAAATCGAACCAGGGAAGTTTGGTCCACTCGGAAATTTCAAGACCGGTTTTTTTGAGCAGATGATAGAGATGTTTGAGATCATGAACAACAACGGTTTTAGTTTTTTCAAGCGCGTGTAATAAATTTTCGAGTTCAGTAATTTTTGGCAGAGGAATAATAAGGCAGAAGGCGCCATCGGAAACAGCGGCAAAAGTTAGGGCTCCGTCATCAAATAAATTTTTGGGGCCTTCCTGCACAATCAATCCGAGCGTCTCGGTTTTTTCAAAACGTTTTAAAAGCTCCCGAGCCTCTTCTTCGTTTTTGGCAATAAGACAATTATTTGAGTCTTTATTTTTTTTACCCAAAGTAGCTCTTCCTCCTTCGTATGCCTCATACGGGGGAGGGTTGGGGTGGGGGCCGACCGATCCGCCTTCATATTTCCGCAACAAAGACTTAAATTGCAAATCGCGAAAAGCTATTTTAAGAGCTTCAACGTCGGAAGTTTTTCTTTTCAAATCAGAAAATTTAATTTCGAGTGGTACATCTCGCACAAGTGTAACCAGCATCAAGGCCTCGGCCGCGAGTTTCTCCTGACCGACTAATTTTTTGGCATATTTCTCCGGAATTTCACCAGCCTTTAAGGCTTTGAAAATTCCATCAATACTCTCGAATTTTTGGATCAGTTCAGCCGCGGTTTTTTCGCCGACGCCTTTGATACCAGGAATATTATCAGACGGATCGCCACGCAGAGCTTTGTAATCTATAAATTGTTGCGGAGTCAAACCAAAGCGTTCTTTGACCGCGGCCAGATCGTAGGTTTTGGTTTCGGAGATACCTTTTTGAAAAGTTAAGACATGAGTGAGCTCACTGACCAACTGAAAACTGTCCATGTCACCGGTGGCAATGAGGGTTTTAATGCCATCTTTTTCCGCCAGCAAACTCAAAGTAGCAATCACATCGTCAGCTTCAAAACCAGGTTTAGAAACATTTTGCACGCCGTATTTTTCTAGCAAGCCTTGGATGATGGGGATTTGCAGATAAAGCTCAGGTTCTTTTTTCTCGCGCTGAGCTTTGTAGGCCTTAAAGGCTTCGTGACGAAAAGTCTTGCCTGGCAAATCCCAAGCCACGGCCACATACTCAGGTTTGAGTTGATCAAGAAGTTTCTCCATGATCATAGTAAAACCATAAGCGGCATGAACAACTCGTCCGTCGCTCGTGGTGAGTGGCGGCAAAGCGTGCCAGGCACGGTGGAGTAGAGCGTTTCCGTCGAGGAGGAGGAAGATGGGTTTTTTGTCAGGCATAATAACTGTATCTTACTTGGTTTTGGTAAAAACGTAAAAGTGTAAAAACGTAAAATTTTGGGTGGTTGATTTAGATGGAAATTTTTAAGTAAAAAATAAAAAACCATCGAATCAATCCGATCCGACGGTTTTACACTTTTACATTTTTACCTATTTACGTTTTTACACCTTTACTCCTCTGTCTGAATCACTACATCATGGATTGAATCGATCTGTAAAAGTGTCTGTCTAATTTGTTCCGTTGCCCTCTGTTTTTCGCAGGCACTGTTTTTTTCGAAATCTTTGGAGACAGTAACTGTGGCCACGCCGCCGCTGATGACAAAAGAATTGATGGTGGTGTTGGCCGGCAAGCTGGAACGATAACTTTCAATTCTTTCAGAGTCTGTCGAACCATTCAAAAGTTCGAGTAATGAGGCGCGACCGGTAGCTGACGTTTCGGCTACTGTTCTGGTAACTGGAAAAACTACATCGCAAGCTCGAGAAGTATTCAGTTTGTCGTTTGAAAAGAAAACCTGTAGTTCACTTTTATTGATGGAGAGAAGATTGAGAGGTAAGGAGACGAGCCCGACTTCGGTTGGTTGTTTGGTAAAGACTTCCAGAGTGAAATTTTTTGCCTCAAGGGCTGGTAGATAAATTTCCAGTCGGAAAGTGATATAGGCTTTTTCTTCGCCGCCAATATAATTTTCGCCGGAACGCTGAACAGCGTTATTTTGATCCTTGATCCGCCAGTAAATTTTTTGATTGGTAGTTTTGGCAAAACCCTCAACAATGAGCGGTGAGGTAACAGTGGCCCCAGAATCCGGCGAAGTTAATTTTATTCTTGTCAGATCTTCTGTTTGAATGGTTTTTGCTGTGACAATTAAAGTTGATTGATCACGGGTACCAGCAACCTCGACTAAAGAACCAGAGGCAATGTCGAGTAGATTTTTTCTAGTTTCATTGTTGAAAGAGATAGTGGTTTCCGGAATAATTTTTATTTCCTCAATAAAACCGCCAGCCGAAACGATTTGAATTTGATTGGTTTCATTATTTATGGATTGAACCACCCCGATTAGATTTACGGTTTGTATTTCAGTTAGTGTCTCGTCAGTTTTGAACTCTTTTGGATACTCCAAAGCCCCCTCAAGGCAGCCAAAGCCCGCGAGACAAAGTGAAATGATTAGGGTCGGAAGCAAGTATTTCATACCATTTGTTAAACAAAGAGTACTGAAAAACCCCGATTTCGTAAAGGGATAAGCTGTGGGGTAAGTATTTTCCAGTCAAGAGATGAGCCCCAAATCGTCGTTATTTTCTGAAGGATTTAAAGAGGCTTAATTTAGCTTCTTGCATGTCTTTAGCACACTCAT
>JAGVPA010000030.1 GCA_020052445.1 bacterium | reverse complement strand
TTTTGTTGGTTCATAACTAGGCTTTTTAGTGGTTAGCCTAGTTATATTTTGCTATTTTAAGCCAAATTTATCAATAGTTGGTGCGTTTGCCCTGGGGTGAGGGGTTACCTAAACCCAATAATCCCAACCTTCTCCTTCGACGAAGCTCGAACGGCTGAACTAAAAATAATTGTCGCCAAAGCGGCGACCAGGAAAGCTGATGGGAAACCGACCAGCGAAACCAAACCGATTAAAAATAAAAGAGTGGCAGCTCTACCAAAACCCAGAGCCATTTCTCGAAGGACGGTGTACTCGTCGACGTAGTGTCCGGCGTCGGCGGCTCTGGTGTACATGATGGCTTCGAATGGGGTGTTCATTAAAATGTAGGACAGGCTGTGAAAAATTCCGACAAAGAAAACATTGGTGGCGGTGGTGACAAACATTCTCATCAGCCAGCCGAACGAAGTGAGACTGGCACCAACTCGAAAAAGTCTTTGCGGATTAAAGCGATCGGCTAATCGACCAACCACGATCTCCATAATTACACTAACTGCCACCACGGCTGTGGCCACAGCACCGACTTCCAAATAGCGACCTTGAAAAAGTAAAAAAATAAAAATTGGCCAAACCAGAAAACCCACGGCGTTCTCTGAACCTTCGGCCGCGTAGAGAGTTAGCAACGAACGTTCTTTTTTGGAAAACAAGATTTTAAAAGTTTCCAAAAAACCGTATTCAAATTTCTCCTCGCCGACCTTAACAAAAAAGATGGGAATAACTGAAAGCAAAACAATGCCAGCCGCAAAAATAATGATGACCGAATAACCGAAAGTCGTAATTATCCAACCGGAAAGAATTGGCACAGCGATGCCGATGATTGATCGTCCGGCTGCCAAAAAACCAATGACTGAACCGAGTTTTTTTCTTGGCGCGGCCTCAGCAAAAGCCGTATGAAATGGCACCCAGTAAGTGATGTGCCAAGTAATAAAAAAGAAAAGACTCAAAGCGGTAACGGCCCAAACCGGCCAAACATCTTTCAAAAGCAACGAAGCAAAAAAACCGACATACAAAAATACCCCAAGAATCATGGCTTTTTTTAAACCAATTTTCGTCATGATTTTTGCGCCAAGCGGTTGCATCAAAGCCGCACCTAAATAGTAAACCGCGCCATACAAAAACACTGGCCAGGCACGATAACCATAAAACTCAAAAAGAAAAATCGGCAAAAACAGTCCAAACATCGAGGCACCTAAAAGTTTTAAAACTTTATGCAACCCGAGGGCAACTAAACCATTTTTGATCGCCGATTTTCTTGGTGCGTGAAAAAATTTGTTTACAGTATGAGCACGAGTGAACACATTTGGTTGGGGTGGTTAAAGTGGTGAAGTGATGGAGTGGTGGCTTGCCCTCCGAAACTCGACGCGAGCGTAGGAGGGAGTGGCGGAAGATTATTTAGAAGGTGCCGGTTGGCATTTTTTCCAAATCAGTATTGGTAATTCCTAAACTCAAGAATCTCATAATTTCATAGGCCACATCGCCATCTTTCATGTAAATACGGTAACACTTGTCTGGATCGACATACCAAGCCTCACCGTGTTGTTCAACCTGTAACAAGATTTTACCTTTTTGTTGATTAGCGAAAGCATTAGACGAACAAATACTTTGCAATTCAGACATTTCGGCAGTAGTTTCGGTTGTGGGAATTTTTGCCAAATCTGCATCGGTGATACCCAAACTGAAATAACGCATCAAAGTATAAGCCACCGAACCATCAGCCATGTAATAACGTAAACTGTCAGCCGGATTCACGTACCAAGCTTCGCCATTTTCTTCAACCTGAAGGAGAATTCGACCAAGGAGTCGAGCTACAAGTGAGGCGTCGTATTTCCCAGCTACGTATTGTCCGGCGGTTGGAGCGATTGGTGTAACATCAACCACCGAGGCTGTGCCACCTTCATCGCCTGGCAAAGTATAATATTCCGGATAAGCCACTTCATCGACAGCAAAATAATAACAAGTGCCGGAAAAGCAGACTTGATTACCTTGTTCGTAAAGAGTTGTATAGTCACGAACAAAACTGTCGGCACCGTAAGCGTCTTCAAAAACCGCGTTAACATTTTCAATCCAAGTGTAGGAATTTAATTCCCCGGTAGAAACACTGGTCGGGATGCCAATATAATTTCCATAAGCATCAAAAGCGCCACCGCCGGAATTTCCGTGTTCCACTATGGCGTCTGACTTAATCCAAATCGAACCGCTGAAACCAGAAATCGAACCGTTGGTTGAAGTGATGGTTGAACCGGTGAGATCAGAATCCGGGTAACCGAGTACAGTAATGTCTTCACCTAAAATCATAGAGTCGGCATTTCCCCAAATCGCGGCTGATGGAAAAATATACGGGTCCCCATTTTCATCAACAGCTTCGGTAAAAGCGTAATCAAAATAATCGTCGTTTTTAACAATGGTCGGAAGAAGATAAAAACTTATTTCCGGAGTTTCATAAGCGCTTTCCACATAACCGCCATAACAAATCTCCTCGGTTTCGCCATAATCGTCCTGAACTACGTGAGCGTTGGTTAAAACCACGTTGTCGAAAATCACCACACCGGAGCCAGTATAATCACCGCACTCGATATAAATAATATTCTGAACGTTGTCGGAAACCGATTCGGTGGTGGCCAAAGCCGCGGCCGGAAAAAGCAAAACGAACCCGAAAAGAAAAAATAATTTTTTCATAAGGAAAATGAATTTCCGCGCAGCAAGCTGACGCGGTATCGAGCGGAAGTTTCTTGATTTGAGAAACCGATGGTTTCTCAAACTCTTCCTTGCAAGGAAACCGC
>JAGVPA010000045.1 GCA_020052445.1 bacterium | reverse complement strand
TTTAAGTGTCCTTATCTCATCAATCATGGTTTGGTTTTAAACTAATGGAATCATTTTGTATTTTTGTTGAATGTTTTTAGAGTTTCCGATACGTGAACGACGTCTGCCTCGAATCCAGCCTGTTCGACTGGCACGAGCCTTGCCAAGTCTCCGACCTTTTGGATTCCTAGACCGCGGAGGATTTCGATAAACACAGGGGTGGCGAAGTTCTCTACCTGCCGACGAAACAACCCCTTGAAATTCGGTTTTCTTGGCTTCATTCGAAAGTCTCCTTTCCTTGTGTTGAGGGCGTGGTCAACTTATCAAAAAACTCAAAAAATGTCCAGATTAATTAATCGTTTCAAAACAAAAAAGACATCTTTTGATGTCTAATCACCCAAAAAACCAAAATTTTACGTTTTTACCTTTTACCTCGATTTTTTAGTCACATTAAATCCAAGATATTTTCCAAGCATTAAGCGAGTCTGAGCATCGATAGCTGGTGCGGCGCCGAAAATTGTGAAGGTGATTGGTAACAGCGTCCATTGCAATAGCATGACTATCCAAACGCTTGGCTTGACGGTTTTTGGTCGCGGCGGCAGAAGGGTTAATGACAAAATCGCTGAGATGAAAACACCAGCCATGGCGAGTCGCATAATCCATTGCAAAGTGAATGGCGCAGCTTGGACCAGGGCTGAACCTTCGCTACCGGAAACCCAGAGTGGTAATCGACCTAAAATGAAAATCAAAACCGGTGCCGTGGCCCAGGTATACATGCCCTCAATTTGGTTGACGAGATATTTAATTTTCTTGTTCAAGGGAATTAATGGGTCGGCTTTAAACGCTTCAACCATCACCGGAAAATGTTCAACCCCCCAAGCCCAGCGACGTTGCTGTTTATACAAAGCTTTCAAACTATCAAAATAAGTCGCCCCAACCACTGTGTCCATGGAAACTGGCAGGTGCATGGGAATCACTCGATAGTCGCCGTGATATTTTAGAAACGCCTGGAGAAAAATTCGTGAATCCTCGGAGACAATATCTTTTTGCCAAAAACCCACATCCAAAAGCATTTTCCAGGGCATGGAGTGCGAAGAAAAAGTCCAAAGTCTTTCTGGCCGAGCCAGTTCGGAAAACAACCAAAAAATTGTACCAAAAGCCGCGATACGAATCGGAGCGCGTGAAGTCCAAATATTGTTCGAAAATAAAACTACCGGTTGATACGAAGCGTGAGTTGGATTCGGACTGGTGAGATATAAAAAAGACAGGCAGGCAAAATACGAGGGATGGACGGTGGTATCGACATCAAAAGAAGAGACGATAATATCTTCGGCCGGAATATCTGGAAATTCTTTTTCCAAAACCAACTTCACTTCCCCGGCCGAATAATTTAAATTCGAACCCTTACCAGGAATTTCGTCTGGTAAATCTTTTGGATGTTCGGTAACAATGATTTTTTTAAAAGTTTTGCCAAATTCCTGTTTAATAGCTGAAGCGTTTTTTTGAAAATGATCATGATCACGAGCTTCACCGGCCAAAACAATAATCATTTTTTCTTTTGGATAATTAGAGGCGGCCAAAGAATGCAGAGTGTCGCGAATAATTTCCAGATTCTCTTTATAAGTCGGCAAAAAAATCATGTGATGAAGCCGCTGCCAATCTGATTGTTTTTTTAAATCCGCAAACCAGTCTCGTTTCAAAGATTTTCGATAAGTCTTCCATGAGGCCAAAGTGTAAACCACAAAATAGCTGATCCGAAAAAACCAGTACAAATCGAAAACGATAATGAAAACGATGGCCGCCGTGGGCGCAAAAAAAGAACCCAGAATCGCCAAAGCAAAAGTCGCCCAAACCAGAGCCCCAGGAATTATTTCCCATTTTCTGTATTTACCGTAAGTGGACATATTTTGGGTGGAAATTTTCAAATTATTTAATTATCGAATTATTGAATTATGGAGATTTATTCTTAGAATTTTATTGAAAAAAAATCTTAAAGAAATAAAAAAACCTCAATTCAGAAATTCAATAATTAAATAATTCAATAATTTAAACGGAGATATCTTTTTTTAATTTATCCAAAACCTTAGCTGCGTGTTCTTTACCACCGAGACCAAAAGCCAAACCGCCGGCCAAGGCCAGCATGGCGACAAAACCGGTGAATAAAACCCGAATGAGTTCCTCGGCGATTTGCAGTTGGATTAAGGCAGCCATAAAGGCGAACACTAAAATTGACCAACGGGCTAAACCAGCCAAGAAATCGGACGAAGACAATTTGGCGGCCGTGACAGCTGACTTTACAATCTTATAAACAAAATTGGCGAGGACGGTACCAAAGAAAAGCATGATGACAGCGATGATGACGTTTGGTAAATACAAAACAATTTGCTTCAAATAATCAGTTACTTGATCCCAACCAAGAATATCGGTCGCGGCAATAAGGGCCAACACGATCAAAAACCACTTAATAATCCAGCCGAGCAATTTTCCGATACTAAAATGCAAACCGTATTTTTCAAACATTTGTGGAATCTCAAATTTTTTGGCCAGATCATCAATCTTCAAAATTTTAATAACTTTCTCAACCACCCGTTGCAAAACCAAGGCCATAATCAGACCAAAAACAAAAACGAGTAAGGCGCCGGTAAATTGTGGCAAGAAAGCAATTAAGCCTTGCCAAAGTTCCAAGAACGAATCTTGAAGAATGGAAAAAGTAGGCATATCTGGTGGAAATTACAAAATTATTGAATTATTTAATTATTGAATTATGGAGTTGTAAACCATTGATTCTCCCTCCTTCGCATGCCGCATGCGGGGGAGGGCTGGCTTGCTCCGCCGAAGCCCGGCGAAGGGGAGGGTGGGGGAAGTAATGCGGCCAACCTTCGCCGGGCTTCGGCTTGGCAAGCGAGATCCTTCTCTGGCTCAGGATGACAGTTTAAGAAATAAAATCCCCCTTCTGCCCCTTAAACCCCTTTCAAACCACTTTAACCGTAATATTCGGCGGTCGATCATAAACCGGACTGATGAATTTTTTACTGGTTTTTTTGACCCAGTCTTTACCAAAATCTCTTATTAATTCTTCCCCGTCCAAACGAGCACTGTTTTCGACACCAAGAATTGGTAAATCTTTAGCAAAACTCAAAGCATTAGCGATGGTCACAATAATTCGAGTCGAAGTGAACGAGCCAGGACCAGAAACCACGGCTAAACCCTCCAAAGATTCAAGCGAAGCTAAATGATCGCGCAAAAATTCTGAAATCGTAAACAAATAAAGTTCTGGCGAAGTTTCAAAATTTTGAAACGCAAGAAGACGGCCTTCTGAATCCAAAAGACCGGCGGACATTTTACGAATATCTTGGGCGGCCAGGAAAAGAAACATGTTATTTCTCAATTTTTTCAGCTACCGTTGGCTGAGCGGTAACCTTAAGTTTATCCACCATAACCACTTTTTCGCCTTCCAAAATCGAAAACAAAAAACGATCAGTGATTTGACGACGGTATAAAAATTCCTCCTTAGGCATTAAAGTATAATTAATTTCGTAGCCGAGTTCGGTCTCAAACTCACTAACCACTTTCTGCAAAGTTTTTTGATCAATGCTGCCGACAATCAAAATATCGGTTTGGACATTTGGATTATCCACAAACCGTCCGGTGAAGACCAAAAGATCAACATCACCGCGCGATTGGATTTCTTGAACCAGACTTTGTTTCAAAAGAATCTGAATTTTACGAAACAGATTACGCAAATCATGAAACAAAAGAAAATTGGTGTTCACGAGGTAAAACTTTTTTCTTTCGGAAAGGACTTTGCTTTTGGCACTTTCCTGTTCGGTGCTTTCAACCACCAAACCCAACTCAATCAGATTCTGAAGTTCACGGCGAACAGAATTTAGCTGAGCATCGATCTTTCTGGTTAACTCGCGAACAAAAAATGATTGTTCGGGGTTCTCCAAAAAAAGTGCCAAAAGTCTGGCTCGAGTTTTTGAACCAAACAATTGTTCGATACGGAAACTGGATGTAGACATATTTTATACCTCCACTCTCAACCTGGGCAAAAGTTGCATTGCCAGGGTTTCCCTCTAAGGTATAATATACTAGAAAACTACCAGAAAGAGCAAACCTTAAATATGGAAGAAGAAAAATTATTGTTAAAAACCGCGGTGATTGAGGAAAACCGTGAAAATGGGCGGGAAACCGCCGCTGCCTTTACCTGGCCGGTGGAAAACCGCAACGGCTTTGTCTTTGGCGTACTCGAGGCCAAAAGCCGCTCGGCTTTTGCTCAAACTGTGGCCGAAATTGTCCGTGACCGTTTCAACCATTTAGCGGCCACGCTTCAAGAAAGCACCAGTGTATCTCGCTGCTTTGAACAAACGCTTGAAATCATCAACGAAGAAATCGCCAATCAATCAAATGAAATGGAAACCTTTCCGGTTGAACATCTAAACGCCGTAGTCGGACTGGCGGTCGACAACACCATGTATATTTCGGGCACTGGCGAATTGGTGGCCATTTTTCTTCACAAACTTCCCGAAGGTCGTTACCAAGTTTTCAACCTGGCCCGAAGCATTCAAAACGAACAAGCCGGTGCTAATTGGCAAAAACTTTTTGTTGTGGTGCTTGACGGCACACTGAATCCTGGCGATATTTTCTGTATTTGCAATCACGATTTGCAACAAGAAATGCCACCGGAAGAATTGCATTCACTCCTCGCCACCCTGCCACCGCAAAGTGCGGCCGTAAAACTTCGTCAGTACTTTCCACTGGAAACCGATTTGTCACTTTCCATTTTAAAAGTCGGTTCAAGCGACGAAGAACGTTCACAAGTTTCCGCCCCAGCTTCCATTAAACAACTACAAGCCTCGCGCGAACAAACCAAACGCGTGCTCTCTGATCAAAAACCAACATTTTTTAAAACCTTCTTTTTTTGGCTTTTTACTTTTTTCAAAGACCAACGAATCATCTGGCGTTTAGCTAGAAATTTAACTCGTATTATTATCAGCTCGGTAGTCGTGATTTTTTTCATGCTGCGCGACTTAATTCTTTGGGTATTAAATCTTAGTCGTCGTTTAATTTCTTCCGATCGCAAAGAAATTTTCACTTCGGCCACTTCACGTTTGTCTAATGGCACTTTTCTGGTTCGTCAAAAACTCGGTCGCCTACCAAAAACCAGCAAATATCTGCTACTCGCCGCCGTAGCTGTCATCATCGTCATAATTTTCAGTGTCCTGCTGATTTCCCACGGTCACCAAGCTAGTGAGGAACGAGCCGCTTTCGAATCAGCCATCACCAAAGTTGAATCTCTCCACGATGCGGCCGAAAGCGCCCTCATTTATAAAGATGAGACAAAAGCCAAGAATATTTTAAGCCAAGCCAAAACCGCCCTCGAAGCTATCGTCACCGATAACGAAGAAAACCAATCAAGAATCGATAAAGTTCGATCCGAACTTGAAGCTACGGCCAATGGTTTGCGCAAAATCACGGAAATCGAAAATCCCGAAGTCTTGGCCAGTAAAACGGCCGAACAACCAAATCTTCGAACCATAACTCTGGCTGACGGAGAAATTTATGCCGGCGGTGATAACAACAATCTTTTCCAATTGAACAAATCAAACAAATCTTTCGACCAAATCGCGAGCGGTGATTTTGGCAGCGCAACAAAATTCACTTTCGACGGTGGAGTCATTGCCTTCCTCGACAACCAAACAAACCCGACAATAAACTTATTCGAGGTCGCCAGCAAAACCGTCAAAGCCGCCGCCTCGGCCCCAACCGGTGAAAAATGGGTCGATCTTTACGCTTACGCCGATCGTCTCTATGTTCTCTCACCCGGCACGGGCCTCACTTCACAAATCTACAAATTCACTCGCACCGGACTGGAACTTAGCGGCCAGACCAGCTGGATCAAATCCCCAATCAACGAACTTGTCGACGCCGTCTCCCTGGCCGTCGATGGCACGGTCTTCGTCCTCAGAAGCAACGGCAAAATCCTCCGCTTTGTCGGCGGCCGCGATGTTGCTTGGTCGCAAGGTTCTGTTGAACCAGAATTAACCTCGGCCAACAAAATCTGGACCTCGGTCGACAGTAGCTATCTTTACGTCCTCGATCAAACTGGACAAAGGGTGGTAGTTTACGAAAAAGAATCCGGCGTCTTAAAAGCCCAGTATCACAGTTCTTCCTTTGCGAATCTTGAGGACTTTGTGGTCGATGAGGCCGGTAAGGCTATCTATCTTCTTGGGAATGGGAATGTTTATAAGGTGGGATTGGAATTTTTGAAATAGGAATATTTTTCGTACAAAAAAATCTTTTAAAAAACCCAACTAACTTTCAATTATGACTAGCCAAGAGTCTCTTTCGTGTTTAGATAACCCGCCTATAGAAAATTCTGTTCAAAATGACATCGAACTATTACGTAAAGAAATTAGGGAACTGAAAGAAGAAATGGATTGTGTCGAACCTGACGAAGCAAATGACATACGTTACCAAATAGAAAACAGACAACAAAAACTACGAAATCTGCAAAAAAGACAAGACTTAAAACCAGAAAAAATGGCTAGAGAAGATCTTATTAATTACTTAAATAATAATGTTGATCTTCCGCATTTACCAGAGATTGTCCGGATAAAAATAGAAAAATTTATAACCTTTTTGAAAGACGCCTGTGTTCCTCCGTGGGTATTACATCGCATAAATATCAACACAGATAAAGGTGTGTCGGTATATGGTTATTATTGGAATAACAACGTCTGCGTCAAAATCCGTTTATCTGACCATACCGGTCGATGGTCAGGGCAGAATGTATATTTAAAAAATCCAACAGATTCGACAGGTATTAGTAATTATCTAAAATCACTAAACAGATGAAAATTCCCGATACATAAACGTAAAAAATGAAATATTTTTTTATTTTCTTGATTAGTCAAAAAAGACCGCCGATTTAACCTGGCGGTCTTTTACCTATTTACACTTTTACGTTTTTACAATCGACTATTTCAATTCCGCCTTACCACCGGCTTCTTCGATCTTTTTCTTCATATCTTCAGCGGTGGCTTTATCTAAACCTTCTTTGACCATCTTAGGCGCACCATCAACCAAATCCTTGGCTTCCTTCAAACCAAGACCGGTAACTTCACGAACAACTTTGATGACACCGATTTTGTTTTCACCGACCGCGGTCAATTCAACATTGAAAGAAGATTTTTCTTCGGCGACAGCGGCACCGGCGGCTGGGGCGGCCATCATCATGGCTGGAGCCGAAGCGGAGACACCAAATTTTTCTTCGAGGATTTTAACGAGTTCGGCTAGATCGAGAACGGACATTTTTTCGATTTGTTCGACGAGTGCCTTGAACTTTTCAGGCACCTCGACAATTGTTTCTTCAGACATATTTTATGGGGTTAAGGGGGCGGAAGGGGTTTAAGGGGTTGCAGGGATTTGTATCACTCCAACACTCCATCACTCTACCACTCCATCACTATTAATTAAGCTTTCTTTTCTTGTACAGCTTTTAAAACTGTAACCAAACCGCGAAGGTTGCCGGCCAGGACGTTGACAAAGCCGGAAACTGGAGCGTTGAGGGAACCGACCAAGCGACCCAAGAGTTCGGTCTTGCTTGGCAAGGCGGCCAACTTTTTGACTTCTTCGACACCAACGAAATTTCCTTCGAGCAAACCACCCAAAAGTTTCATGGTATCTTTCTTTTTGGTTAAACCGGCCAAAAGTTTGGCGGCTGAAACCTCATCATTAAAACCAAAAGCCGTTAAAATACTACCGTCAAGCAAACTGGTATCAATGGCTGAAATACCAACTTCTTTGGCGGCAATGGTGAGCAAGGTTTTTTTAGTGACCAAGACATCGACGCCGATTTTACGACCTTCGATACGAAGAGCGTCAGCGTCTTTCATTGTAAAACCAGAAACCGAAGCGAAAGCCATAGCTTTGGTTCGGCGAAGTTTTTCAGTAATTTTGTCTAAGGTCGCCTGTTTTTGTACGCGTGTTTTTGCCATATCTTTTTTGGAAGGGGTAAAAGGGGTTTAAGGGGTTGAAGGGAGAGTTAAAAATTCTCTACCACTCCATCACTCCAAAACTCCATCACTCCAAAATTTTCTTCGACCTTTGACAATGAATCATTTTTTAATGATTCACCGCTAATAAATAAAAACTGCGGAAAAGAGCCGCAGGATAACAATCAGTCTGGAAAAACCAGACTTTTTGCCTCGACGAGACTTATAGCATCTCGCCGAAGCTCTCCAAGAGCGAAGGCGGACACAACTCGTTTTCTACGGCTTTCTTTAGTTCGAGAATAGTATAAACCGAAATAAAAAAGGCGTCAAGCTCTAGTCTTGTACAATGCAAGATGAGCCCCAAATGGGTTCCTGATTCCAATGCAAAATGAGCCTCAAATGCAAGGTAAGTTTTGGCTGGAAAACAGGTGG
>JAGVPA010000094.1 GCA_020052445.1 bacterium | reverse complement strand
CCACCTGTTTTCCAGCCAAAACTTACCTTGCATTTGAGGCTCATTTTGCATTGGAATCAGGAACCCATTTGGGGCTCATCTTGCATTGTACAAGACTAGGTCTTGTCAAAAAAAATAAAAAGGGTTATTATATCGCCGCAATGCGCTGGTAGCTTCCCCCTTCGTTCACGGCGAACTTCGAGGGACAAGCAGTGGTTCAATTATCCACTTTGCTACCAGCCCGATAAAAAATATGCGCTGGTAGCTCAGTGGTAGAGCGAGGGCCTTTTAAGCCCGCGGTCGTGGGTCCGATCCCCACCCAGCGCACCACCCTTCGTTCTGTGACAGAGCTTCGGGTGGCAGGCCACCCTTTTGGTTCCCTCAGGTTTCAGGAGATAACAATGAGTTGTAAAATTTAAAAATAAAAAGTCACCGGTTGGTGGCTTTTTTGTTTGTTTTCTTGTATTATATTTAGGAAATAATTTATCTTTTTTGTGAAAAACTTATCTTTCCTTTCCGCCGTCAAAAAACGTTATGTGGCCGTTTCCCAAGCTCGTCGTCACATGTTTCATGCTTCTAACGACGCCACGGCCATTGCTAAGCGGGCCATCTTTGCCCTACATCGCGATGATTTGTCAGAAGCGGCGGCTCTTTTAAAGGAAGCCAGTGGTTTAATTTCTAAAGCCGCGGCTGAGGCCAAAAAATATCCTGAGCTTCGCGGTCAGGGTCCTTATCACGCGGCGCTTGAGGAATATGCCGAGGCTTTGCTTTTGCAAAATTATTTAGCAAAAGGCGATTGGAAAAATGTTGAGGCTTTAAAACTCGATGCCGATATTTTTCTTGGCGCGCTTTCGGACGCGACCGGTGAACTAGTTCGCTACGCTGTCCGCCAGGCTACAAAAGGTAATTTAAAAACCGTCGAGAAAGCTCGCGAGACAGTCGAAGCTACGGTCGGTTTTATTTTAGAACTCGATCTAACCGGAGATTTACGTCAGAAAGGCGATCAAGCCAAACGGAATCTTCGGACGCTCGAGGAAATGATGTATCAGATTAGTTTGGTGCGGCGGTAGAACGTAGAAAATGGCCCTATCTGTCATTCTGAGTGCCTCGCGAAGAATCTTCTGACCTTACTTATGTCCGAACATAATTATTACGTGTATATTATTACAAATTTTCAAAATACGGTTTTATATACAGGTGTTACCAATAATTTAAATAGAAGAATGTTCGAACACAAAAATCAAATTAACGAAAATAGCTTCACTTCAAAATATAAATGTAACAAATTAATTTATTTTGAAAGCGGCCAAGACGTTTGTGGAGCTATTGCTAGAGAAAAAGAAATTAAGGGTTGGATTAGAAAGAAAAAGATTATTATGATTAATAAGGAAAATCCAGAATGGAAGGATTTATCAGAAGGTTGGTAAGACCTTGAAAAATGGGTGAGGTAAGAAGATTCTTCGCGAGGCGCTCAGAATGACAAGTCGTTTATAAAATTCGTTCTACGTTTCCATATGATCAACACCATTCAGCCAAAAATTACCGCTATTATTCCAGCCTATAATGAAGAAGCGACGGTGGCCGAAGTGGTTCGAGTTGCTTGTGCTTCGAAATTAATCGATGAGGTTTTGGTGGTTTCGGATGGTTCGACTGATAATACCACCGAGGCGGCGCGAGCGGCTGGGGCTCGGGTACTCGAACTTTCTAAAAATTACGGCAAGGGTGAAGCTATGCGACTGGGTATTCTTGATACTAATAATCCAATCATTCTTTTTTTGGACGCCGATCTTAGTGGTTTTACAACCGACCATATTGAACGTCTGGTTTGGCCGGTTTTGACCGGAGCCAGAGCTATGAATGCCGCTCAGCGTGATCGGGGAATTTTAAACCCTTTAGTTCGTCATTTTCCACTTATTAGTGGTGAACGAGCTTTGCCTCGTGAATTATTTCTGGAAATCCCCGAGGAATACACTCAGGGTTTTATGGTCGAGATTGCCTTAAATTATGCTTGTCGAATCAAAAAACTCCGTTACGGTTCAGTTTTACTGCCAGGTCTCACCATTCGTCGCAAGTATCAGAAAGTCGGCTGGCGAAAAGGTATAAAACAATATATCAACATGTCGTTTCAGATTATAAAAGCTGGGTTTGTGGTAAGATTAGCTCATTGGTTTAGACAATTTTAATTTTCGTAAAAGTGTAAAGGTGTAAAAACGTAAAAGCGGTTGGATTATTGATTAGGGTAAGGTAAAAAAATTCCCAAACAAATCCGATACCAAATTTTACGCTTTTACGTTTTTACAATTTTACATAGTATTTTATGTCTAAAAACGAGAAAAAAACGGAAAAATTAACTCGTGATTTTCTTTTGAAGGTTGGTATTTACGGCAACGACGATTTTATTATTGAAGAACAAAAAAGCGATAATCCTAAAATTCAGAAACTTTTGCAAAAAGCTAGCAAGTCCGGGGAAGGAGTTGGCAGACCGGAGTTTATAATAACTAAGAAAGATAACGATAATTATCTTATTGTTATTGAATGTAAAGCTGATCCAAAATGTCATGTTTCATCCAACCACGACCAATATAGAGATTTTGCAGTTGATGGTGTTTTATTGTACGCATCTTGTTTGTCAAAAGATTTTAATGTCATTGCCATTGCTATAAGCGGTCAAACAGAGCAAGAAATAAAAATTGATACTTTTTTGCATCCCAAAGGCGTTCAATTTGCGGCTCCGCTTAAAGATTCGTCGGAAAAGCGGGTTTCGGTGAAAGAAATAGTTGGGTGGCAAGATTATGTTCGTTACGCACAGTATGATGAAAATTTAGTTGCTGCCAGAAAAAATGATTTAAGTCGTTTTTCTAAAGATCTTCATAATTATTTGCGTGATTATGGAAAAATTACGGTGGCCCAAATGCCCTTGCTTGTAAGCGGTGTACTTATTGCCCTAATGGAAAAAGGTTTTAAAGTCGCTTATTCAGAATACGAGGGTCAGGAGTTGGCGCAGAAAACCTTTCAGGCTCTTAAAGATGAAATTAATAAAGCTAAACTAGGAGTTAATCAAGATAAGAAGAAAGAAGCTATTATAAACGCTTTCAGTTTTATTGAATATCATCCGGAATTGCAAAAAAAAGACAAGAAAAGAAATGAATCGCCACTAGCGCATATTGTTAGAGAAATAGATTCGGAAATGAGACCGTTTATTCAGGATCATTTTGATTTTGATATAATTGGCAATTTTTACGGTGAATTTATTCGTTATACCGGCGGTGACGCTCAGGGGTTAGGTATCGTGCTTACTCCAAAACATATTACCGAGCTTTTTGCCGATTTGGCGAAATTGAATAAAAATTCGGTAGTTTTGGATACGTGTTGCGGAACGGCCGGATTTCTTATATCAGCAATGAAAAAAATGATTGCCGGAGCAAGCGAGTTAGAAAGAATGAATATTTTGGAAAATTCTCTTATTGGAGTTGAACAAGAACCGTCAATGTTCGCATTGGCCGTGTCGAATATGATATTGCGCGGAGATGGTAAAACAAATTTATACCAAGGATCTTGTTTTGAAGAAGAAATTTTTAATCAAATTAAAAATAAAGCCACTGTAGGTTTTATTAATCCGCCATACTCGCAAAAAGGCGAGGACTTACACGAATGGAATTTTATAATTCAAATGCTTAATGCCTTGCAAAAAAACGCCGTTGGTATCGTAATTGTACCAATGTCGTTAGCCATTGCGCCCCATTCACTTCGTGAACAGCTCCTAAAAGAACATCGGCTTGAAGCGGTAATGAGTATGCCAAACGATCTTTTTTATCCAGTCGGTGTGGTTTCCTGTATTATGGTTTTTACCGCTCATGTGCCGCACGATAGTGACGAACATCACGAAAGTTGGTTTGGTTATTGGAAAGACGACGGATTTATAAAAGATAGAATAGAAGGAAGAATACCAACGGAAAAATGGTCGGAAATCAGAGAAAAATGGCTTTCTGATTTTACAAATAAAAAAGTTAAAGCCGGAGTCAGTGTAAGAAAAAAAGTTGATGCAAACGATGAATGGTGTGCTGAGGCATATCTTGAAACTGATTATGGGTCGCTTACCGAAAAAGGGTTTGAAGATGAAGTTAAGAAGTATTTCATGTTTAAATTGCTTAACGAGAAATAAATTATGAATCTTGTTCCTCTTAATAAAATATTTGAGGTTAATTATGGAAGCAAGTTTGATCTTAAAAAAATGTTGGTAAATAAAAATAGCAATATTGCTTTTGTTGGCAGGTCGGCAAAAAATAATGGTGTTACCGCTTTTATCGATGAAGTAGAAAAAACACCATTTTCTGCTGGAACGATCACGGTGAATCTTGGAGGAGCTGTTTTGGAATCTTATGTTCAACTTTTTCCTTTTTATACTGCCCAAAACGTTGCTGTTCTTAAACCAAAAAGGGAAATGAGTGAAATTGAAAAACTTTATTATTGTTATGTAATCAAAGCAAATAAATTTCGTTACGGCGCCTTTGGTAGAGAGGCAAATCGAACATTGAGAACTTTATTAGTACCTGAAAACGTACCACAAAAATTTTTAAACATTAAAATTGATAAAATATCAAATAGATCAATTTTAGATAAAAAAAATTCTTTTTCTGATCGGAAGTGGAAATGGTTTGAATATAAGGGTATTTTTAATGTCGGAATTGGTAAAAGCGTTGACTTAAACAAGCTTGAAAAAATTGAAAATGGTATGAATTATGTTGGTCGCACAGAAGAAAATAATGGCATTACAGCAAAGGTGATAAATAATAAAAATTTTGTTGTTTATCAAGGCGATTGTATTACATTGCCAATGGTTGGACACTCGACTCTAAAATCAAGTTATCAAACTGAGCCATTTTGTGTTTCGCAAAATATTGCCATATTACGACCAAATAATTTTTCATTGAATGTTTATATTGCAACTTTTTTAAACACAATCATCAGGAAAGATATTTTTCGGTTTGCATACGGAAGGACTTTAAGTTTGGAAAGATTAAAAATGTTAAAAATCAAACTTCCGGTCGATCAAGACGGCAAGCCTGATTGGCAATTTATGGAAGATTATATAAAATCTTTGCCTTATTCGGCGAGTATTTAATTTTATTTTTTTATGCCTTTAGATTTAAACAACATTTCCTCCTTCCAAGACGCCGTCATCACGGTCATGGGTCTTGGTCGTTACAAACAGGGTAGTGGTATCGGTTCAGCCAAGTGGCTTTTGCGTCACGGGGCGCAGATTGTGATTACTGATCTTAAGGGTCACGACGAACTTAAGGATTCAGTCGATGAAATAATGGGTTGGTACGAAAAGTATAAGGAACAATATCCAGGTAAAGATATTTACAGTCCGGTTTTTGTCCTTGGCGAACATCGTTTGGATGATTTTACCGATGTCGATTTGGTGGTGCAAAATCCCGGCGTGCCGCGCGAATCGGAATTTGTTTTGGCAGCTAAAGAACACGGAGTTTCGGTTGAGAGCGACATGAGTTTATTTTTTCGTTATTGTCCGTTTCCAATTTACGCCATCACTGGTACACGCGGAAAATCCACCACCACCACTTTGCTTGGTGAGATGTTCAAACTGGCGAATCCAAAAACTGTGGTGGCTGGAAATATTCAGCGTTCGCCACTTGAGGATTTGGACTGGCTTTTGGAAGAAAAAAATCCCGTGCCAATTATTCTCGAAATGTCCTCTTGGCTCATCGACAGTTTGGAAACCGCACCACGCATGCCGGACATCGCGGTTTTTACCAACATTTTTGCCGATCACCTGAATCGTTACTCATCTTTCGAAGCTTATCGCGAATCAAAGGCTTTCATGTTTTACAAACAGACGGCTGAGCAGGTTGGAATTTTTAATCTTGATCAGGCAGATGTAAAAAGTATCGCCGAAAAATCACCAAGTAAAAAAGTTTGGTTTTCCAAAACAAAATTACCAGCCGATCATGAAGGAACTTTTGTCGAAAATAATGCCATCGTTTCCAGAATCGGCGGAGCAGAGAAGTCGATTATTGAGATTTCAGAAATTAAACTCCAAGGCGAGCACAATGTTGCCAACGCTTTGGCCGCCGTCGCTTTGGCTAAAGTCGCTGGTCTCGCCGATGAAAATATTGTTGCCGCTCTCCGCTCATTCGGCGGCTTACCTGGTCGCCAAGAAACCGTTCGTGAGTTCAATGGTGTGGTTTATGTAAATGATACGACAGCCACTTCACCAGACGGCGCCATTGCCGCTCTCGACCGTTTTGGCCAAAAGAAAAATGTCGTTCTAATCGCCGGCGGTTCGTCCAAAGGTTTGTCACTGGATATTTTAGGTAAAACGATTCAAACAACTTGTAAGTTCGTGGTTTTCTTAAATGGCGAGGCGACCGATGCACTCGTTGAATCGGTAGGCGATGCTGTGCCCGTGGTTCGTGTGGATTCGATGAAGGAAGCAGTTGAGGCGGCTTCGACGGCGGCGCAGGCCGGTGACACGGTTTTGTTGTCGCCGGGCACAGCTAGTTTTGGAATGTTTAAAAATGAGTTTGACCGCGGGGATCAGTTTGTGGCTGAGGTGAAGAAATTGAAATAATTTTATTTTTATGAAAACGATTTTTCTTGCGGCCGTTGCTCTCCTGTTCATCGGCTTTGGTTGCACTCCGACCGAACAAACCAAAACCGTAAATTCGTCTCTAGCCGATACGGCAGTGACCAGCGGTTCTGCAATCGAAACGATTCCTCCAATGCCATTGGTTGAAGAAAAAGCCTGGCGCCTTTCTTTCGATTTGCCGGAGGGTTGGGTTATGGCGGCTTATGGTTCGCCACGTACCCAAAATCAAACCACGCCAAATCTTGTGATTGAAAAAGACGCTGACAATGTTTATCTGCAAAACACCACAAAATTTCCACTTTTTGGTGGTCGACAACCGGACGACTATTCAGCGGAAAAATATCAGGACAAAAATGTCGTCCAAATAAAAGTCTCGACTTTGGATAAAGTTGAAATTGTTCCACCGACCGATAGTGTGAAAAACGAGGATCTCGGCAATGGTTTTTATAAAGTTACAACTTGTGACATCGTCACAACTCCAGAGTGCGAGATTTATGGCCAATCATCATTTGAATATTATTTCGTGGCCGCGAGTGGCAATAAATATCGTTTTTCTTTCATCAGCCAAGACGTTCCAGAAAGTGTAATTCAGGCGGTGGTTTTGAGCGCAAAGGAATAAATTGTCCCCAGTCGGACGGTTGACAGAAGATGAATTTTGTGGTGGAATATAAATATCCTAGTGAGGTTCCTGTAAGGAATTAAACTCTTGGTGCCAACAAACAACTCCCCCGAGTTGGAAAGCGCCAAATTCCAAAATCCAATTTCCAATTTTTTTGGAGTTTGGAATTTGGGATTTGGAATTTCCAATTCCGGAGTTGTTTTGTTTTATAAAAAATGTCGATTTATGGGCTCGTGGAGGTAGTGGTAACCTCATTAGGTTTGGCACCAAGAGTCGTGGGTTCGATTCCCGCCGAGTCCACCAAAAAATCGGCACCAGTCAACCCCGCGTTTTCAAAAAAACGCGGGGTTTGCCTTTTTATGTCAAATATCGGCGGTGTTAATAAAAAAGCAAAAAAATTAGCAAGGTTGACTTATTGGAGTATTTAGGTTTAGATTGGTGCGGTTGTTTCTGATAAAACGGCCGCAAGTTAATAATAAACATGTTCTTTTTCACACAAACAGGATTTAAGGAACCTGTTAAGAAAGTCGAAAGTCAGGGTTTTGAACAAGGACAGAAACTCGAAAAGGCGGTAATCCCGTCAGTGGAGGAATCGTGATCCAGAGATTTCCGGAGAATTGGACAGAGGTGTCCAATACAGAGAAGGATGTTTGGTGGCGTGACCACATGTACCGTGGTGACATGCCCCAGCTCACCCTGCGTGCCGGTGTCACGGGTGTTGTGGTGGGAGCTCTGCTCTCGCTCGTCAACCTGTACATTGGAATCAAGACCGGTTTCGCTGTCGGGATGGGAGTTACTTCTGTGGTGCTTTCGTTCCTGGCCTTCGGCATCCTGTCGAAGATTGGCGCGGCCAAGCAGATCACTCTGCTCGAGAACAACGCGGTGCAAAGCGCGGCCACGGCGGCCGGCTACATGACCGGAATCGTCACCGCATCGCTGCCGGCCTACATGATGGTGACAGGCGAGGTCTTCCCAATGTGGCAGGCTATTGTCTGGGCTATTTTGCTCGCCGTGCTCGGTGTGCTGTTCGCCTTCCCGTGGAAGAAGCGCTTCATCAACTGGGGTGACTATCCTTTCCCCGAGGGCAAGGCCGCGGCCATTGTCATGGACGGACTTCACAGCGACAACTCGGCTGATCGGATCAAAACGACCATCTTGGCACGCGGTGGAATAGTCGCCGCGGTTTGGGCATTCGTAACCTCCAGCCGCTGGGCGTTTCTGCCCGAACAACTGTTCAACTGGTTCCCGAAAGTCGGCGGCGTAGAGCTGCAATCGTGGTCGGTAAACGTCAGCTCCGACGCCGCCATGATTGGTGTGGGAGGTATTGTCGGTATCCGAACCGGTGCCTCGTGGCTGCTGGGCGGAGTAATCAACTACCTCATCTTGGTGCCGCTGCTCATCCACTACGGTCTGCTTCCGGCCGAGAATCTGGGTTATCGCAGTATCGTGGCCTGGACAATGTGGCCGGGCGTGGCCATGATTACCTGTGCCTCGCTCTACCCGTTCGTCACCAAGTTTGACATCATCAAGAGTGCCTTCAGCGGTCTGCGTGGTAAAGGTCAACACGAAGAAGATGTACTCAAAGGAATCGAATTGCCTATGCGGGCATTCTACATCGGTATTCCGCTGGTGAGTGCATCGGTCATCATCACCGGATACTACTTCTTCGGCATCAATATGTTGATGGGGCTGGGTGCCATCCTGCTCATCGGTGTCTTCACACTCATCGCCGTAAACTCGACTGCTCTCACTTCGTTCACACCGAGTAGTGCCTTGGCCAAACTCTCGCAACTCTATGCAGCGGCGTGCTCACCCGGCAACGCGGCAGTGAACCTGGCAACCGGCAGTATTACGGCAGAAGCGACTGGAAACGCCAGTAATCTGCTCATGGATATCAAGGCCGGTTATCTGCTCGGTGCCAAACCGCGTCAGCAGGCCGTGGCTCACGTCCTTGGTGCCATCGCTGGTGCTTGCGCGGCCACGACAATGTTCTACTACCTGTTCCAAGGTGATATCACCAAGTTTGGTAGTGACGCAATGCCGCTCCCTGGTGCCACGATTTGGAAGGGGTTGGCCGAGGTTTTGAACCAGGGTCTTTCAGCCATTCCTGTTTCGGCACGTTGGGCAATTCTCGCTGGCGCACTCGTCGGAGTGACTCTGGAATGGGTGAACGGCCGGTTCGTCAAGAAGTTCCAGAAGTCGTTTTCGATTTCGGCCATCGGACTTTCCCTCGGTTTTGTGGTGCCGTTCAACTTCAGTGCCTCCATTGCCTTGGGGTCCATACTATTCTGGTTGGCCGGCAAGCTGGCCAAGAAGGGCGCCAAGGACGGACTGCTTGATCGTGTGTTCACCCAAGATGAAGGCGGAGTGACACTGGCGTCCGCGCTCATCGCCGGAGCCGGGATCGTTGGTCTCATCATCATCGCTTTCGGAATCGGGCGGGGTTAGGTAGTCAGACCGGCAAAAGAAGACAAAGACGGTATCCATTCCGAACGTCGGCCGCTCGTACTCATGAGCGGTTTTTTATTTTTTTTCAAAAAAACGCAGGGCTTGGTTTTTATGTCAAATTTTGTTATAATTATTCCAATGTTTATTAATGATTTTTTATGTCTAGATCCGGATCCTTAGAAGGATTTCCAGTAAGAGAGCCTATTTTGGATAAAAACGCCGAGCGGAAATTTTCATCCGATCAAATGGATCGTCAGTGGCGATTAGTGACCGAGGCTCTGCGGAGAGAAATATTGTCTGATCCTGAAGTACGGCAACAGGTAATCGGTTTTGCCGCGACTCCGGTAAGTGAATCGTTACCGGGTATTTTTTTGCGAAGAATCGCCAATGAGCGAGTAAATCAATTATTAAGAAGATACGGGCAAGGTGGAATAGAATCTTATTTATCATTAGCCGCTGTGCCAGATGAACAAATTCGTCCGGATATTACCAATACTCCAGGGCTGGCTGACCCAGAACATATATCGAAAATACTCAAAGGTTATTACGGAGATGATCATGAAGCTTACGACCAAGCTTTGCAAAGATATGTAGAAGGCGGAGCTTTTTCACAAGGCATTACCAGGGAAGAAAGAGTAATGGTCGCTCAAAGATTTCGTTTTGCCAGGGACGTGAAAATGTTGATTTTGCAAGCTGAAGCATTGGAAAATCAAGAAACCGTTAAGGCCGGTAGAGGTGAAGAGAGATTGGAATTGCCTAGCGGGACGGTTATAAATTTTAATACCGAAGTTGGTAGTAGAACAATAGATGATTTAACTAGCCCTCAAGATTGGAAAAAGAGACAGCAATTAAAAGATCGGGTTTATGAAATTCAGACCGGAGATTCTAGATATATTTTGAAAGAAAGAAAAACCTCTCGACATACTGATACTAAAAAAGGTGGTCATCAATCCGGGTTAACTTCAGAGGCGGAATTTCGGACAGCTGAAGATTTTCAACGACGCGGTAATGTTGAACAAGATGATCTTAAGGTTAGTTGGGAAAAACCATTGTCTTCTGTACGTTTTCCTGATGGTTTTCAGTTCACGATTTTTGATTATGAAAAAGGTCTTATTGGTAACAGTACGATTGTTGAAAACTTAAGCCAAGCAATTCAGACCAACCGAGAACAATACGAAGCAGAGTATCAGACAATTCGAACAGCGGCAGATAAATTTAAAGACGATAGGGATGTAAAAGACGCCTGGTCATCTTCTGACTCGACAGAGTTATCTTTTGAAGAGTTTGTCAGGGTTAAGGCTTTAAGATTGGAAAGGCGGGCCAGAAATTTTTTAAGAGAAACAGTTGCTCAACTTGGTTACGATAATAGTGATTTTGACGGTTATGCTTTTCGAATTAATTCTGGCAAAGCTTGTTTACAATTAGAGATAATTGGTTTTGATTTTGAATATTTTACAAAAATAGATGATCCGAGAGTTAAGGTAGAAACTGAAAAAAGAAATCGAGAATATCAAAGAAAAAATGAAAGCAGAACTGGAATCGGTTTTTTGCGTTGGAGTGATGAACAACAGGTTTCGCGAATGCAAAGAGCCGCTTATTTTGCTATGTTGGAAAAAGACGGGCTTTTAGATAGTAATGAAAGAAGGCGATAGAATTTTTGTTTTATGAGATTAAAAACCATGATTCGTAATTTTTTACCGGAATATTTTTTTGAATTTTATCATTGGAGTCTCGCAAAAATTGCGGCGATTTTTTATGGTTTTCCTTCTCAGCAACTAATCGTCATTGGCATCACCGGTACTTCTGGTAAATCGACGACTGTGCAATTTCTTGGACAAATGCTCGAGGCGGCTGGAAAAAAAGTCGGTTGGGCTTCGACTGTTAGTTTTAAAGTTGGCGATCATGAGTGGATCAACGATAAAAAAATGACCATGCTTGGTCGGTTTCAAACCCAAAAACTTTTGCGACAAATGGTGACTGAAGGTTGTGAATACGCCATTGTTGAAACTTCGTCGCAGGGCGTAGTTCAGTCTCGCCACGTGGGGTTAAATTTTGATGTCGCGGTTTTAACCAATCTGTCGCCAGAACATATCGAATCGCATGGTGGTTTTGAAAATTATAAAAAAGCCAAAGGTAAGTTTTTCTCTTTTGTTGCCAAAAGTCGCAATAAAACTCTGAAAGGAAAAGAAATCCACAAGTCGTTCGTCGTTAACATTGACAATGAACACGCGCCGTACTTTTTGGCTTTATTGGAAGGAGTAGGAACCCTTCGACCGGGCTCAGGGCCTTCGGAGGGGGAAAAAGAGGAGGAAAGCATTGTTGAATTTTTTGTTGATGAAAAAGAGGTAAAGTTATCGGCCAGCGGTTCGGAATTTAGTTGGGAGGAACGACCGGTTTTTATTAAACCGCTCGGTTTGTATAATGTTTATAACGCCGTGGCTGCGGCCTCGGTTATGAAAGCGCTCGGTTTTTCAACTCAGAATATAATTGAAGCGATGAAGAAAATTAAAACCGTGCCTGGGCGAATGGAAACTGTTAGCGAAGGTCAAAATTTTACCGTCATTGTTGATTTTGCTTTTGAACCAAACGCCATGCGTGGTCTTTACGAAACAATTAAATTATTTCCCCACAATAAAATTATTCACGTCCTTGGTTCTTGTGGTGGTGGTCGCGATGCGGCTCGTCGACCGATTCTTGGTAAAATGGCCGGTGAAAAAGCTGACGTGGTCATTGTGACCAACGAAGATCCGTACGATGACGATCCCCAGGAAATTATCGATCAGGTGGCTGATGGGACTCGGGGAACTGGTAAGACAGAAAATCAAAATCTTTTTCGTATTCTTGATCGCCATGAAGCGATTTATCAAGCCATCAATTTGGCCGGGACCGGCGACTTGGTTTTGATTACTGGTAAGGGTAGCGAACCGGTTATGGCCGTGGCTGATGGTAAAACCATTCCTTGGGATGATCGCGAAGTCGCTCGCTCCGCTCTAAAAAAGAAACTTGCGGTATGAAAGAAAACAATCTGATTCAATTGCGACCCGGCGAACAGATTTTAGATGTCGTGCGTGAGGATTTTATTCCGACTTTGCCCTGGTGGATTTTTTTATTTGTTTGGATCGCCGCGCCGTTTTTCTTTTTAGTGCCTTTGGTGCGTCAGGGAATTGTCGGCATAATTTTTTTAGTGGTTATGGCCGGGGCTGGAATTGTTATGGCTTTTCGCACCCACTTTTCTTGGCGAAAAACCGCTCTGGTGGTGACCGACGAACGTTCGGTCGATATAACTCAACACGGTTTTTTTGATCGAATCATAACTGAAGTTGAACATAAAAATATTCAGGAAGTAACTTTTTATATCAAAGGTTTGCTGGCGACAGTTTTCCGTTTCGGCACAGTTTATTTACGAACAGCTGGTAACGCGGCTGACATTGCGGTCAGGCGAGTTCATCGGCCTATCGATCTTCATCATCTTTTAAATGATTTAAAAAAGGAAGCCCAGAACGATCCGGTTGTAACCGGTCGAGCGCAAAAACTTAAATCACTCGCCGATCGTTTAAGCGACGCTGAAGTTGAACGTTTAGCCGCAGCCGTGGGTAAGCGAGAACGCGAGACGGCTTCGCAAGAGTTTTTTGGGTGAGGGGAGTGGGCGATTTGGAGGTCGGTTTTAGGGATTAGGGGGATTAAGGGATTGGTTTTTTTTGGCTTGTTGGAGTGAAGAAAAAAAGAAAAACCTTCACCCTTAGTCCCCTCAACTCCAATCCAACAACCGCCCCCCCCAGTCCCTTCAACCAAACCATCCTTAGTCCCCCAACCACACCTATG